>CAYUIS010000125.1:0-16120 GCA_964444825.1 uncultured Anaerolineales bacterium
AAGATGTCCGTCGAAACCGCAGACTGTGTTGTGGCCGTGACCGCTGGCCTGCTTGAGCGATATCTAAAGGACACCTGTCAGGAGAACGGACATGTCATTAGCAACGGATACGATCCCGATGATGCGGATGTGCAGGTTGATGCTGTTTCACCAGAGACTGACTTTAGCTTCATATACATTGGCGACATCGCCCCGTCTCGACAAGAGTCTCTGGTGAGATTCCTTGAGGCTGTGCGACAGGTTCGATCTGAAATCCCGAATATACGCGTGGTCTTGGTCGGCGGTCATCGAAAGATGCCTGAGGAACACTTCTCCGATCTGATTGAAGGAGGTGTTTTAGAGTTGAGGTCCTACGTGCCTCAGAGAACCGTTTTTGAGATGGTCAAGCGGCACACGTACGCGCTCCAGTTGAATGCCAAGCTGTACCCGTATCTGGTGTCAACAAAGATCTATGAATATGGTATGTTGAGGGTCCCCACCGTCTCGCTAAACTATGGCGGGGAGATCGGGAGCTTGGTTCTCGACCGGGATCTTGGGTATTCGGTGAATGTTGAAGAGGAAGACATCGCTGCTTTTCTGACAGGTTTGTACGAGCAACCTCGGCGTCAGTTTGCGTTTGATGTAGCGGATTTTGCCTACGACAGGCTCGCTGTTCAGTATTCCGAGCTGATCCACGGATAGCGCGCTATTGTGGGAGGGCCGCGCCGCCGGGCGTCGAGAGTCCGCGCGGGGCGCCAGATATTGGACGGGCCGGGAGATTTGTAATGCGGGAAGTGCTTTTCGTGGCCTATTGGTTCCCTCCAATGGGCGGCAGCGGCGTGATTCGGGCCCTGAAATTCGCCAAATACCTGCCCCAGTTTGGCTGGAAGCCAACCGTGTTGACAGTGAAAGCGGGAGATGCCTTTTCCTTCGACCGGACCTTGCTCGATGAACTGCCGCCGCAGGTCACCATAGAGCGAGCGGCAGTTTCGGAAGTCGTAAAGACCACGCAGGCTAAAGGTATCTCGGACCGAATAAAGGGGCAGAAAAGCCGCCTGGGCTCTCTCAGAAGGGCCCTGGCTAGGTTTTTGAGATCGGCCTACTTCTCCATATGGATTCCGGACAACAAGGTCGGTTGGATAGTCCCGGCAGTCCGTCAAGCATCACGAATGCAGCGCCGCCATAACTTTGAGGCCATCTATGCCACCTCGCCCCCTCAAACGAGCCTGCTTGTCGCTACTATGATCCGGCATCGTCTAAAGATACCGTTGGTATCCGATTATCGCGACGAGTGGACCACCAATCCCCACAAGTATATGCCCAATCCGATCACCCTGTGGCTGAATCGATATCTGGAGAAACTGGTGGTCGATAGATCCGATGCTCTGCTCGTGATGTCGCAGGGCGTGAAGCACAATCTACGGGATGCAGGTATCCTCAAGGAGGACGCCCTGTTCAAGTGCCAAGTCCTCCCCAACGGTTTTGACCCTGCCGACTACGGGGCTCCGACCTCGCACCCATCGGCCCAGTTCCGCATCGTGTACACTGGCTCGTTCTACGGGGAACTCAGAATACCAGACCCGTTTCTTCGTGCGCTGTATGCCTGGTTGGCGGCTTCTCCCCACATCAGGGAGGATGTTCAGGTATTGTTCCAGGGGAGCATCTACCCTCAGCATCAGCAACTGATTCACGATCTGGAGCTGGATGATGTCGTCCGTGTTACTGGCTCAGTCCCCCATCATCAGGCAATTGAAGCGCAGCAGAGCGCCTCGCTCCTGCTGCTGGTTATGGGAAAGGGTGAGGGTACGGCCATACTGCCGGGCAAGGTGTTTGAGTATCTGGGTGCCCAAAGACCGATCTTGGCTGTCGTCCATCCAAGTGGTGAGTCCGCCAATCTGGTCAGGCGGACCAATACCGGGGTCGTCGTCGATCCAGACGATACGGGGGAGATGGTCCACGTCTTGGAGGATCTTTACGCCAAATGGGAACGAGGCGGTATTCCCTATACGCCAGATGTTGAACAAGTCAATCGGTATTCCCGTGTCGAGCAAGCCCGCCAGTTGAGCGATCTCTTTGAGCAAACGACGCAGAGGTAAGTGGCATGGTTCAATTCACAAATCGATTCATTGTCTATCCCATATACGAACTGATCTCTGGTCGCCGCATTCTGTCCAAGCTTGCCGAGTTGGAGGAGACCCAATGGCTTTCGCGTGAAGACGTGAAGCAACGCCAGTGGGCAAAGCTCCAGGCGCTTCTCACCCATGCCTATGAACACGTTCCGTTCTACCGCCGCCGCTTTGACGCTGCAAACGTAGCTCCCAACGATATTCGCACGCCGGTCGATATGGGGCGTATCCCTCCATTGACCAAGCAGGATCTGCGCCAGCACATGCAGGAGTTGATCGCGACTAACGTCGAGCTCGGCAAGTTGCGCCGCAATGCAACAGGCGGCTCCACAGGCGAACCCATCTCTTTCTTCAACGACCAATCGGATCTGGACTATCGCTCCGCTGTCACGCTGCGCAATTGTCGGTGGTCTGGACTTGATCCAGGCGAGCCCCACGTTATGCTGTGGGGTTCTGCATTTGATCTCTCGCTCTACGCGTCGGCCAAGGGACGTTTCACAAACTGGGTGCTCAACCGTCACGTTCTTCCTGCCTTTGAGCTAACTGAGGACAGGCTGGCGGAATACGTCGGCGCAATTCATCGATTGAATCCACGTCTCATTACTGGCTACGTCTCAGCACTCGAAGTGTTTGCCCGTTATGTTGTCGAGAGTGGAACCTCGTTCCACCCACGAGGTTTGCGTGGGGTCGCCCCGACGGCTGAAACGCTTTACCCCACCCAACGTGCGTTGATGGAGCGAGCTTTTGGATGCCCGGTTTTCGACCGGTATGGAAGCCGGGAGGTTGGCCTGGTGGCCTACGAGTGTGAACACCACCGGCGGCACATCAACGCCGAAAACCTGTATGTCGAAGCTGTACAGGATGGGCGACCGGCGCCCGCGGGCGAACACGGTGAACTGGCGTTGACTACCTTGAACAACTATGGTTTCCCATTTATCCGCTACCTCATTGGCGATGCGGGGGCGCTATCTGACGAGTCCTGTCCCTGCGGGCGGGGGTTGCCGGTGTTGGCCGAATTGCTTGGGCGCGTGCACGATATCCTGGTCACCCCGGATGGCCGTTTCCTGCCTGGTGAGTTTTTCCCTCACCTGTTCAAGGAGCTTGACGGGGTCGAACGGTTCCAGGTCATCCAAAAGGAGCGCGACCGGTTGCTGATCCGCATCTTGGCCAATGATGCTTATCACCAGTCCGGTACGGACTTTGTGCTGGAAAAATCACGCCAGGTATTGGGGAAGGAGATGCAGATCGATGTAGAATTGGTGGGTGAACTTCCCCTGTTGCCATCTGGCAAGTTGCGCTATACTGTTTCAGAGATCTCGGTTGACTTTGCCCAATCAGTCCATAGAATGAACGAGACTCACTGACGTCGTCAGGAGCCGGGTAATGATAGAGGTTCAGGAACGGAAGCTGCTGATAGCTTTGCTGGTTTGGAGCACCCTGGTTCACCTGTTGTTTGGTTTGCTGGTAGGACCGCCGAATTTTTGGGATCACTATGAGGGAAGACAATACCGCAACATCGCCGAGTCGCTGGTCGAAGGGCGAGGTTATCGTGAGCCAATCACCTCGATGCCGCTTTACAGTCTCACTTTGGCCGGTTTGCTTGAGCTGTTCGGCTATGCTTCATTGCCCTTGCTTCTTTTGCACGTAGCGTTTGGCGTAACGACGACCTTCTTTACCTACAAGATTGGCCGTACAGTCTTTTCTCCTGCGGTAGGTTTGTTGGCTGGCCTGCTGATTTCCGTTCATCCGTATCTATTAAAGTTGACGATGCAGATCATAGACACTGGTCCTTCAGTGGCATTGACGACCCTCTCCATGTGGCTGCTGACGAGAGCCTGGCTGGGCTCCTGTTTCAAGACCAGACGATATGTGTGGGCAGGAGCAGCTTTTGCGCTGGCGACTCTGGTGCGCCCGGTGGGCGCGATTGCCATAGCTGTCTTGGGGGCGGGGATTTTTGTCTGGCATCTGGTAAAGCAGGCTCCCCGCCGCGCTATTGCAGCGGTGGTCGCGCTCTGGCTCGCGTGGGCAGCGGTGATGAGCCCTTGGTGGATACGCAACTATGGGAAGTACGGTCAGTTCATCGTACTCACCACACATGGAGGGGTGAACTTGCACAAAGGTCACACGGCCTATTACAACCGAGTACATCCCATTTATGACACCGATCATTACCCGTATTATGAGTCTATCGAGGTAGAGGAGGATCCCAGTGGTGCTTTGACTGGCAAGGCACACACGCTAGCAGCGTTGAGCTATGTCAGGGAGCATCCCGTTGAAGCGATCACCACGGACCTGCAAAAGATCGTGTGGCTCTACACGTGGCACAAGGTACCACGATCCCTGGTGAACAGCAGCCCGCGCTGGGACCCTGACCTTAAGAGGGTCGTAGACGATGGTAATCCACGTGCAGCACCCCAGGATATTGTCTATTCGATCTACTGGGTCCCAGTGTTGTTGTTGTTGTTGCTGGGGCTTGTCGTATCCCGACATCATTGGCAGAGGTTGATACCCTGTTATCTGATCGTTATTACCAACG
Organism: uncultured Anaerolineales bacterium; assembly: GCA_964444825.1. Lineage (GTDB taxonomy): Bacteria > Chloroflexota > Anaerolineae > B4-G1 > B4-G1 > CAYUIS01. Next base: position 4,642 of record CAYUIS010000125.1, read on the forward strand.
CACTATCTGTAGCCATGGCCTTTGCCGACACCCGTTATCGCCTTGAGGTAGATCCTTATATCGTCATATGGGCCGCGTACGGATTGACCAGCTTGATGGCCAAGCTTGGCGAACGATTCCTGGCAGACCGGACTGTATTAGAGATATTGCCCAAATCTGTGACATCTTGAGTAAACAAAGAGTAACCATCCTTCATCTCATCACCGAACTGGACATCGGCGGTGCGCAAACAGCTCTCTTGCGTCTCCTCGTAGGGCTGGACCGTGATCGCTTTCGTCCCCTCGTCGCCTGCCTCTATAACGGCGACAAGGCCGTGGCGCAGCGAATCCGCAGCCTGGGTATACCCGTCACCGACTTGGGGATGGCGGCCAAGTGGCGGCTGGATGCACTCTGGCGGCTCTACCGTTTGCTGCGCCAGCAACGTCCCGATATTCTGCACGCTTGGATGTTTCACGCGAATTTTCCTGGTCGATTGCTGGGGCGCTTGGCTGGTGTGCCCATTATCATCACCTCCCGGCGCAATGAGGATATCGGCAGTGCGCTGCGCGAACGTCTCAATCGCTGGACTGCGCGACTGGACGACCGGGTCATCGCCGTGTGCGAGGTGGCCCGACGAGCTGAGATTGAACGCGCCAGGGTGTCCCCGGAGCACGTCATGACCATCTATAACGGCATCGACGTTGAACGATTCTCTGCCACAGATGGTGAGTCAGCTATCGGAGCCAGACGAGAATTTGGTATTCCCGCTGGGGTGCCACTGGTCGGAGCTGTCGGTCGACTTCATCCTCAGAAGGACTTTGCCGGACTGCTACATAGTATGGCAGAGGTGCAAAGACATGTCTCGTCCGTAAGGCTGTTGCTAGCAGGCGAGGGTGAGCTACATGATGATCTGGAGGCCCGCGCTAGATCGCTGGGTATATCAGGGATTGTCACCTTTGCTGGTTTTCGGTCCGATGTGGCGGAAATTCTGGCGGCGTGTGATGTGTTTGTGCTCCCTTCTCTCTGGGAAGGGATGCCTAACGTAGTGCTTGAAGCTATGGCTGTTGGGTTACCCGTGGTCGCTACCCAGGTTGGTGGTGTGCCCGAGATCGTCGTAGACGGCGAGACCGGCCTGCTCGTTCCTCCCGGTGATTCCGAAGCGTTGGCGCAAGCTTTGATCCGTCTGCTGCACGATCCTGACCTGCGGAGTCGTATGGGCCGGGCTGGGCGGAGGCGGGTGGAGCAGCACTTTTCTGCGCATCAAATGGTGCTTGAAACGGAGGCTCTGTATGAGGCGTTGTGGGCAAAGAATCGAAACTCGGGCAAACATGCGCAATCATCCCCGTGAAGTAAAGGGTCTATGGCACGAATAAACGTCCTTCACATCATCACCCGCCTCATCGTCGGCGGCGCGCAGGAGAACACAATGCTCACAGCAGCGCTGCTCGATCCCGAACGCTTCGACGTCGATGTGTTCAGCGGGCCCCAGACCGGCCCTGAAGGCAGCCTGATAGAAGAAGTCCGCACCCGTGGCGTTCCACTCACGATCGAACCGACGCTGGTGCGCGAGATTGACCCGCTCAAGGATATGCGTGCGCTGCTGGCCCTCTACCGACATATCCGCCGAGGGCGGTACACAGTTGTGCACACTCACAGCAGCAAGGCCGGCATTCTGGGGCGGTGGGCAGCCTATGTCGCTGGCGTACCGATTGTCGTCCATACCGTACATGGCTGGGGGCACCACGACCGCCAGCGTCCCCTGGTCCGACGGCTCTACGTTTTGCTTGAGCAGGTTACCCAGCCAATTACCGATAAACTGATCGTCGTCTCTCCACGGAACATCGAAAAGGGATTGTCTGACGGTATCGCGACCCCAAGCAAGTACGTTACCATCCGCAGCGGTATTGAGCTGGACCGTTTCCGGCATCCATCTCGACCGCCGGAGACGGTGCGAACGGAACTGGGGATTCCCCTGGGCGCGCCTGTTGTGGGCACCGTGACACGTCTTTCGCCGCAAAAGGCCCCCCTCGATTTTATCGAGACTGCTGCGCGGGTGGTAGACCGTAGACCGGATGTGCACTTTGTGATCGTGGGTGACGGCCCGCTGCGGGGCGATGTCGAGGCCCGGCTGGCTGGTCTGGGTCTCGCTGAGCGTATCCATCTGACAGGTCTGCGCCGTGACGTGCCTGAGCTGATGCACAGTTTTGACGTGTTCGCGCTCTCTTCGCTGTGGGAGGGGTTGCCTCGGGTGCTGCCCCAGGCAATGGCAGCCGGATTGCCCATCGTCGCTACGGCGGTTGATGGCAACGCCGAGGTGGTGACCGACGGGGTCAACGGTTTTCTGACGCCGCCCGGTGATCCTGGCGCCATGGCAGACGCTATCTTGCGACTGCTGGAGGATCGGGTGTTATCCACCCAGATGGGCGACGCCGGTCGCGCCAGGGTGGGGGAGTTTGGCGCTCGCAGGATGGTGAGCGATATCGCCACTCTCTATGAGTCGCTCCTGGCGGAAGAACAGTCGTAGGGTTCGTATGACGATCTACCTGGATGTTTCTGCCGCCGTCCATCGCCGCGCGGGGTTGGGGCGGTACGCCGAGAGTCTCGCCCGTGCTCTGGCTGCCGCCCATCCGGAGCGCCTGGGCTTGTTCTACAACCGAGAGCAGGGTGTGGAGCCGCTCGCGGGGTTGGAGCATCTACCCGGTCGGTCGATTGCCCTGGGCTACAAGCCGTGGCGGATGCTGGTCTGGCTGGGACAGTTGGGACGGGTTGGCTTCGATCGGCTGTTGGCCCATGCTGAGCTATTTCACGCCACCGAACATCTTTTGCTACCCCTGCGGTCAATTCCTGCCGTGCTTACCGTTCACGATCTGATCTTTCGCCATTTGCCGGCCCATCACAAGCCGCTCAATCGTTGGTATCTGAACCTGACGATGCCTCTCTATTGTCGTCGAGCCGATCACATCATCGCAGTGTCTGAAAACACCCGGCGGGATCTTGTTGCGGCCTATGGTGTACCACTGGAAAAGGTCACGGTGATTCTGGAAGCGGCCGATCCCCGCTTCTACCCGCGATCTGTAGAGATGGTGACGGCAGCACGGAAACGGTATGGCCTTCCGCCTCGCTATCTACTATTCGTCGGCACGATCGAACCCCGCAAGAACCTGCCCCGGTTGCTGGCGGCCTTTGAGACCATCCACGCTGATGGGCTGACCGATGGCTTGGTGATCGTAGGGCGGCCAGGTTGGCTGTATGACAGTTTCTTTGCCGCGCTCGAGGCCTCCCCTGTCCGGGACGCGGTGGTTTCGCCAGGTTACGTGACGGACGAGGATTTGCCAGCGATCTACACCGGCGCACAAGCGTTGGTGTTCCCCAGTCTCTACGAGGGATTCGGCTTGCCAGTGTTGGAAGCGATGGCCTGCGGCACGCCTGTTGTGACGTCTCGTGCATCGAGCATCCCCGAGGTCGGAGGCGACGCCGCCCTCTACTTTGATCCGACAAGCGTAGGCGAGATGGGTGAGGCCATACGTGATATGCTGGGCGATTCTACAACAAGCGCAGAGAAACGTGCACGAGGGCTGGCGCGGGCTGCCCAGTTTTCGTGGCAACGTGTGGCGACAGAGACCTGGAACGTCTATGACGCCGTTGTGAAAAGAGGGTCAGGCTCCGGGGGATGATGTGGCGACGGTATCGTGTCGGCCGGTAGGTTGTTTTGGGAATACGGCTCTTGGCATCAAGAAAACGAAATAGGCTTGACTTTTGGTATGGCTGGGGTATGATATGTCGTTGGTGATTGAGCTATCAGACACGGGCCGTTGCCCCTGGTGTCACGCGTTCAGGGGCCTGTCCACCATAGTAGAAGGGTGATTTGATGCGTATTCTTGTGACTGGCGGCGCTGGCTTCATCGGCTCCAACCTCGTGGACGTATTGATGGAGCAGGGCCACGAGATCGTTGTCATAGACAATCTCTCGGTAGGCAAAGCCGACAACATTGCCCACCATCTGGATCGGGAGGACTTTCACTTTGTCAATGACTCGATCCTGAACCTGGGTACTCTGGAGCGACTGGTTCGCCAGACTGATCTGATCTACCATCTGGCGGCGGTCGTCGGTCCCAAGTACGTCGTAGAGGATCCTTTGGGCACCATCATCACCAACGTTCGTGGCACTGAGAACGTGCTCGAGTTGGCATTCAAGTACTGGGTCAGGACCGTTATAGCCTCCAGCTCTGAGATCTATGGCAAGTCCACGGCAGTGCCGCTCCGTGAGGACGATGACCGCATTCTGGGCTCGACCACTGTGGGGCGTTGGTCCTACTCGGATGCCAAGGCAATCGATGAATACTTTGCCTTCGCTTACGCCAAGAAAGGATTGCCGATTTCGGCAGTCCGTTACTTTAATGCCTATGGCCCTCGGCTTGATCCCAGGGGATACGGTAGTGTGATTGCCAGGTTCTTTACCCAGGCGCTGCAGGGCGAGCCACTGACGATATACGACGATGGTCAGCAGACACGATGCTTTACCTACGTATCCGACACAGTGGAAGGAACCATACGCGCAGCTACCGTTCGAGAGGCGGCTGGGCGAGTGTTTAATGTCGGTTCCAATCAGGAGAAAACGATCCTGGAACTGGCGCAGCTAATTCTGCGGCTGACGGGTTCAGAGTCAGAGATTGTGCATATGCCTTATGAGACGGCATACGGGCTAGACTTTGAGGAAACCCGCCGGCGCGTACCGGACATCACTCGGGCACAGGAAGTGTTGGGGTTTGAGACCCGCACAACACTTGAGGAAGGGCTGCGGCGAACGTTGGAGTGGTTTCAAAACGATGGATTGGCGGACTGACGGTTGGCATAGCGCTAGACAGAGTGTTGTTTTGCCACTCCGTCAGTCTGTCCACATGTCGATGGTCTGTTCTACGAGAGGATTCTGAATGAATTCAAGTTCAACCAAGCTTAGTGCCTTCTGTGACAAAGTCCTGGAGGCAGGCTGGCTTCTGGCGGTGATCATTACGCCGCTCTTCTTTAATGTCTATTCCAGCCGTGTCTTTGAGCCAGACAAGCTGACCACTTTGCGGACGTTGGCTCTGATCATGGGAGCCGTCTGGGTGGTCAAGTTTATCGAGGATCTTGCGAGTGGCCAACACGAGGTAGGGATCAACTGGCGTATGCCGTTGGTTTTGCCCACCCTGTTTATGGTCATCGTCTATATTCTCAGCACCTTGTTGTCCGTCACCCCACAGGTCAGTTTCTTTGGCTCTTATCAACGTTTGCAGGGCACGTACACGACGCTGGCCTACGTCGTGGTGTTCATGGTCGTTCTGCAAGGCTTGCGCACCCGAGCTCAACTGGACCGTTTGATCACGGTCGTCATCCTCAATAGCCTTCCCATCTCTCTGTATGGCCTGATACAGCGCAACAAGCTGGATCCGTTGCCGTGGGGTGGCGACGTAACAAATCGAGTGGCGTCGAACATGGGCAATGCCATCTTTGTCGCCGCCTACCTGATCATGGCCGCGCTGCCCACGTTGGCCCGTGTGCTGGATGCTTTCCGATCCATCCTGACGGAGGAGGAGGCCAATGCGGCCGATATACCCCGTGCTGCTGTTTACATATTCCTGTTCTTGGTGCAGGTGATTGCAATCTGGTATACCAAGAGTCGTGGACCTCTGATGGGGTTGCTGGCTGGACTGGGCGTGTGGGGATTGCTAAACCTGCTGGCTCTGCAGCGCATTCTTCGTCGTCGGGTGTGGAGTTTTCTGTGGTTTGGCGGGTTGCTGTTGGTGGTGCTCATCGCTGTGGGTTTCTTTCTCATCAATCCTGGCGGTCCACTCCATGAAATCGCTGCGGCGCAGCCTTCGTTGAATCGAGTCGCCCGTGTGCTTCAGTACGAGAGCGGGACCGGGATGGTTCGTAACCTGATCTGGGAAGGAGCACTCGATCTTATCTCACTCCATGAGCCCATCGAGTTCCCACCTACAGATGCCTATCCCGAGGGGCGCTACGATCCATACAATGCGCTGCGTCCGTTCATAGGCTACGGCCCCGAGTCTATGTACGTCGCCTACAATTCCTTCTATCCGCCGCTGTTGGGGCATTTCGAGTCCCGAACGGCATCCCCCGACCGCTCTCACAATGAGACCATGGACTCGTTGGTCATCACCGGTCTTTTGGGATTCGTGGCCTATATCTGGATCTTTGGCAGTGTGTTCTACTATGGTTTGCGGTGGTTAGGCTTCCTGCCTGACGACTGGCGGCGCACTTTGTTCTTCATCTTATTACCAGCGGGTGCATTGGTAGCTTCGGCGTTGGTCATTCCAACCATTGGCCTTCATTTCATCGGCCTGGCCATCCCGGTTGGAATGGTGGGCGGACTGGGGCTCTATCTCGTGATTTACGGCACCTCGCGATTCTGGCAACCCGATGCCACTATAAAGTTCCATCCCTACTTCATCACACTGACCGGTATTCTGGCCGCCATCGTGGCCCACTTTGTCGAGATCAACTTTGGCATCGCCATCGCGTCCACTCGGACCATCTTCTGGGCCTACGCTGGAGCCTTTGTCATCGCTGGGTTGGGGTTGATTCAAGAACGTGGGGCGGTCATAGACGACAAAGAAGCGACCGCCGGAAACCGGGGACGACAGGGGAGCACGAGGCGCAAGAGACGGCGCAGGGCCGCTACATCGTCGTCTGCTGCCATATCCGCCTTGCCGGCCTGGTTGTGGCCGACGTTCGCTTTGGCCATCATCGGCGGCTTTGTGCTGGGCACGCTGTCGTTTGATTTTGTCACCAATGCGGAGCGCCTCACTGAGCCAGTGCGCATTGTCTGGCGGGCGCTTACGGTTCTGCCGGCACAGGACAGCCGTACTTCCTACGGTGCCTTGATGATCTTTGGTCTCACTTGGTTGATGGGAGCGACGATCTTTATCACAGAGATGGCGACGGACGGCGCCTTCCGGGAGCGCAAGGGCGATGGCTGGCTAGCGGCGGTCCTGTATCTGTTGATCTCGCTGGGTGTTGGGTTCAGCTACGCACTGGTGTTGGCAAGCCGTCAGGCCTCGTTGATGGGTGTTCAGGCTCAGACGCTTGAGGATGTGATCGGCATTGCCGACAGGGTCGCCAGTTTCTTGACGAGCTACTATTGGTTTATCGTCGTCGTACTCGTCGCCAGCGGTGGTGTGCTGTACCTGGAGCAGTGGAGGCAGCCCGAGCGGTCTGCTCAGCCCTGGGGCGTCATTGCGCTTCTTGTTCTGTCAGTGCTGGTCGGCGCCGTCGCTGTGGCGACCAACTTGCGTCCTATCCAGGCCGATATCGTCTACAAACAGGCAGACCCATACGATCGGGGCAAGCAGTGGCTCGTGGCTATTGAGCACTATAAGCATGCCCTTGAATTGGTTCCGTATGAGGACTTTTACTATCTGTACCTGGGGCGAGCCTATCTGGAGTACGCCTCGAGTATCGATGACCCAACTGTGCGGGATACTGTGATGCGCGAGACGGAGCAGACTTTGTATCAGGCACGTGAAGTCAATCCCCTCAACACCGATCATAGTGCCAATCTGGCCCGCATGTACCGCCGTTGGGCTGACTTTGCATCTGATGAGGAGACACGACAGGAATTGCTCCGCAAGTCGGCCGAGAACTATGCCATCGCGACCACGCTGAGCCCACAGAACGCCATTCTGTGGAACGAGTGGACTATGCTGAACTATTATGGGATAGGAGATCTGGCGGAATACGAGCGCACCCTCAATCGTTCGCTGGAGATCGATCCCGAGTTCGACCAGACCTGGTTGGTGTGTGGCGACGCGAATCGCCAGCAGGGCAACCTGGAAGAGGCAGCTCACTGCTATGAGCAGGCGCTGGAGCTCAATCCTCGTTCTGCCCAGGTGTGGCGGATGATCGGGGATACGTACATTGCCCTCCAAGAGTGGGAGAAGGCCATTGATGCCCTCACAATGACTGTGGAGCTGCAACCTAATGTTGGCGACATCTGGAGAATCCACCAGGTGTTGGCACAGTTGTACAGCCAGGTTGGGGAGAACACCCAGGCAGTCGTATACGCCCAGATGGCCCTGGATCTTGCCCCGGACGACCAAAAGGCCCAGCTTGAAGCGTTAAAGGCCCAGATTGAGGCTCTGGGGACGGAATAGTCATGACGGTCTACATACTGGCCTTTGCCGGGACCCTGGTGTTAGCGATCGGGATGACGCCCTTTGCGCGCTGGTTGGCCCCGCGTGTGGGCGTTATGGATCAGCCTGCCGCCCGCAAAATCCATCTCCGTCCTGTCCCCCGCATGGGCGGCGTGGCGATCTATCTCGCCGTTATTGCCGCCGCAGTGGTGCTAGGAGAGCGGCGCAACTTTGATCAGTTCGGCAGCATCCTCGTCGGCGCTACCGGGGTCTCTTTCATGGGATTGGTGGATGACCGCTGGGGTCTCCGTCCAATCGTCAAGCTGGTTGGGCAGGCGCTCGCCGCGTTGCTGCTATACGCCAGCGGCGTCTTTGTCGGCACGTTTCATAACCCGGTGTTGGATCTGGTCGTCACGGTGTTGTGGGTGGGCTATATCACCAACGCCGTCAACTTTCTCGACAACATGGATGGCCTGGCAGGCGGTGTCTCTGCTATCGCAGCCGTCTATTTCGCCCTCATGTGCTCTTTCAGTGGGCAATACCTGGTCGGCGCGCTGTCTATCGCCGTGTTGGGAGCCTGTCTGGGTTTCCTATTCTACAACCTGAATCCGGCCAGCATCTTTATGGGCGACTCGGGGGCATTGTTCCTTGGCTTTGTCCTGGCTGCCATTGGCATCAAGCTCAGTTTCCCCGACAACGTCACGTTCGTCACCTGGATGGTTCCAGCGCTGGTGATGGGGCTGCCCATTTTTGATACCACCCTGGTCATCATCTCCCGCCTGCGTAGACGTCTCAATCCGGCCACCACGCCAGGTCGAGACCACATCTCCCATCGTTTGGTGGCTGCGGGGATGACCAAGCGTGAGGCGGTCCTGACCCTGTACGTCGTCTCCTTTGTTCTGGGCCTGGTGGCCGTATTCGTCACCGAAGCCTCCGTACTGGACGGTTACATCGTCGGTGGACTTGTCGTCCTGGCTGGCCTGTACGCCCTGTGGCGCGTGGAGCGCCCGCCGTTCTTCACGCTCCAGGGCCAAAACCCCGAGATGGATACCCCGCGCCCAGCAAGTGACGGCGAGTGACTGGAATCGACACCCATCGTCTTACTCTGAGAAAAGGGGATCGAATATGAAAGGCGTCATCACCATCGCCGGATACGGCACTCGTTTCCTGCCCGCATCGAAAGCCGTCCCCAAAGAGATCTTTCCCATCGTCGGCATCCCGCTCATTCAGCATCACGTGGAAAGCCTGGTAGCGGCGGGCATCACCGAGATCATCATCGTCGTGCGGGGAAGCAGTGAGGTGGTGCAACGCCACTTTGCACCCGCCGCTGCGCTGGAGAGTTATTTGGAAAAGTCGGGCAAGCTGGACAAGCTTGAGGAAGTGCGCCGTATCTCCAGTATGGCTGAGATCGTCTTTGTGCGCCAGTCCGAGAGCTTGCCCTATGGCAACGCTTCTCCTGCCCTGGCGGCCCGCCCCTGGTTGACCTCCGGTGAGCCCTTCTACTATATGTTCGGCGACGACATCATCGTCGGCGACGTCCCCGTCCCCGTTCAGATGCTCGATGCGTTTGAAAAGTTCAATCCCGCCGCTGTTCTCGCTACGCAGCGCGTTCCCGACGAGGAGACGCATCTCTATGGGTGCATCGAGCTAAAGCCCGGCTCCGAGAACGAGATGGCGCGCATCATCGAAAAGCCCGACCCCGGCACAGCCCCATCCAATTGGGTCCAGATTGGCCACTTTGTCTTTACGCCGGAGCTGTTCGATGTCCTCCAGGGCTCCGAGCTAGGTCAAGGGGGCGAGCTCTGGATGGCCGATGCAGTTGACCGACTGGCAGCCCGCTCATCCGTCATCGTACAACCGATTGACGCCCTGTGGATGGCCGCCGGCGATCCTCTGCGCCAGCTCAAGGCCAACATCGAGATGGCCCTCCGCCGTGACGATATGCGGGATGACCTGATCGCCTATCTGCGTTCGCTGGATCTGGCATGACGTGAGCCCACGATGGTGGACGGGGTTGTCGAGTGCTACGCCGGTAGCCGTTATCCAGAACGCCCGCAGGCTTTCACCTGGGCTGGGCAACGGCTGGAGGTCGCGGCAGTTGTGCGCCAGTGGCGGACACCGGCAGGCCCCGTGTTTGACGTCAGCACCACCGATGGCCGTCGTTTTCTCCTCTCCTACGACAAAGCAGCCGACGCCTGGAAAGTTCGCCCGGTTCCTGGGGCAGCGCAAGGGAACTGAGCGGTGAACGTCCTGCTTGGCATCTTTCTCATTCTTGTTCTGGGCATCGTGCCGATGCTCGTCTACGCGTCGATTCTGTGGTGGTTCGACCGCTACGAAAAAGAGCCACTGGGTCTGCTCATCGCCGCTTTCCTCTGGGGTGCGGTCCCCGCCATCATCTTTTCCCTCGTCGCTGAGCTCGTCCTGGATATCCCAATCTCATACTTTGTCGAGCCGGTGACCGCCAGCCTGATTGGGGCGGCCGTGGTGGCCCCCATCGCCGAGGAAACCTTCAAGGGGATAGCATTGCTGGTGCTGTTGCTCTTTTTCCGCAAAGAGATTGACAGCCCGCTTGATGGCATCATCTATGGTGGACTGGTGGGTTTTGGCTTTGCCGCGGTTGAGAACGTGTTCTACCTTGTCAGTGCATTTGTTGAAGCCGGCCCATCGGGGGTGGTGCTGCTGTCCGTGTTTCGTGCCTTTGTCTTTGGGCTGAACCATGCCTTGTTCACTGGGCTGATTGGGTTGGGATTGGCGCTATCACGCACATCGCCCCATCGCTTGGTCAAGATCGGTGCTCCCTTCGTGGGCCTGTTCTTGGGCATCGCGACGCACGGTATCCACAACGGGAGTGTGACGTTCGGGGCAGAGTTGTGCTGGCCCTGCCTGATCACTTTTGCCTCCGACTGGGGCGGTGTCCTGGTCCTGTTTGGCATCATCATCTGGACCTCGCTACGGGAGCGGCAGTGGATCGTCACGTATCTGGTCGATGAGGTCGAGGGCGGCACGTTGAGCCAGCGGGACTACGTCGTCGTTTCCTCGCACCTTGAGCGCACTGTGGAGCGGGCAAGGGCGCTCCTCAACGGCGATTTCAGGCGCTGGTGGAACCTGGGGCGGTATTATCGACTGGCGACCGAGTTGGCTTTCGACAAACGTCGTGTGGCCCTGTTTCCCGCAGAGCGGGACACACGGAAACGGGTCGTAGAGTTGCGGCAGCAGGTGAGGGTGCTGGGGCAACAGCTCCAGTGACCGCGATCGATGGGATAGGTAAGAGCAGAGCCGCCGTAGCGATTTGGCGGCTCTGCTGTGTCTTTGGCGGGAGTGGATGGGAGTCGAACCCACCGCGGCCCGCTCTGCGCGACCCGCCACCG
>CAYUIS010000126.1:0-16080 GCA_964444825.1 uncultured Anaerolineales bacterium
GGCGTCACCCGCCCCGGCGGAATGGCCGAATACGTCGTCGCCCCGGAAAAGTCGGCCTTTATCATCGGCGACCTGGACTTTGAGCACGGCGCCTTCGTGGAGCCCCTCTCGTGCGTCCTGCACGGGATCGAGCGGGCGCGGGTCCGCCTGGGAGATCGTGTGGCCATCCTGGGCGCCGGACCCATCGGCATCCTGCTCCTGCAGGTCGTGCGGCTGCAGGGGGCGGTGGAGGTCACGGTGGTGGAGCGCAACCCGGCCCGCGCCGAGCTGGCCCGCACCTACAGGGCGTCCCGGTGTTTCTCCGCCCTCGACGGGCTGGAGGAGGACGGCTACGACGTCGTGATCGACGCTACCGGCGTCATCCCGGTGATGGCCCGCGCGGTCGATTTCGCCCGCCACGGCGGGACGGTGCTGCTCTTTGGCGTGCCGCCGGCCGGGCAGCCGATGGAGATCGAGCCCTTCAAGATATTCCGCAAGGGGCTGACCGTCCTCTCGTCCTTCACGTCGCTCCGCAACTCTTACCAGGCGGTGGGCCTGCTGCAGTCAGGGCGGGTGGACGTCTCCGGCCTGATCTCGCACCGGCTGCCGCTGGACGAGTTCGAGCGAGGCGTGACGCTGATCGAGCAGGGTCTTGAGGGGGTCAAAAAGGTCCTGATCGTGCCCCAGAGATAAGAGAGACACAAAGGAGGATCTATGGATCGACAACCATTGCTCACCCCCGGCGATACGAGCTGGTTCGTCCACAACCGCTTCGGCCTGTTCATCCACTGGGGCATCTATGCCCTGCCCGCCCGTCACGAGTGGGTCAAGAACCGCGAGTGTATCCGGGACGAGGACTATCAAAAGTACTTCCACCACTTTCACCCCGACCTCTACGACCCGGCTGTGTGGGCGCGGGAGGCCAGGAACGCGGGGATGAGGTACTTTGTCGTCACCTCCAAGCACCACGATGGCTTTTGCCTGTGGGACTCGGCCCTGACCGAGTACAAGGTCACGAACACGCCCTGGGGCAGGGACCTGCTCACCCCGATGGTGGAGGCGTTCCGCGCCGAGGGGTTCAAGACGGGGTTCTACCACTCCCTGATCGACTGGCACCACCCCGAGTTCCCCATCGATGGGCTGCACCCCATGCGTGACGACGTCGCCTTTCGCGAGTCGCAGCAGCACCGCGACGTTCGCAAATACGCCCAATACCTGCACGGTCAGGCCCGGGAGCTACTGACCCAGTTCGGGCGGCTCGACATCATGTGGTACGACTTCTCCTACCCCGACCGCGACTGGGGTTGGTCGCAGGGCAAGGGCCGCGATGATTGGCAGTCGGAGCGACTGCTGGCGATGACGCGCGAGCTCCAGCCAGACATCATCGTCAACGACCGGGCCGACCTGCCCGAGAACAGCGATTTCAAGACCCCGGAGCAGTACCAGCCCCAGGGCTGGATGACGGTCGACGGCCAACCGGTTGTGTGGGAAGCGTGCCAGACCTTTAGCGGCAGTTGGGGCTACTACCGGGACGAGCACACCTGGAAGTCGGTCGATATGCTCGTCCGGATGCTGGTCGACACGGTGTCGAAGGGCGGCAACCTGCTGCTCAACGTCGGGCCGAACGCGCGCGGCGAGTTCGACCCCCGCGCCATCGAGCGGCTGCGCGGCATCGGCGAGTGGATGCGGCTGCACAACCGCTCCATCTATGGTTGCACGGCCAGCGATTTTAGCCCACCGCCCGACTGCCGCTACACGCAGACCGGCCCCGAGAGGAGTCGCAGCGACGGCGACCGGCTGTACCTGCACCTGTTCGCCTGGCCCTTCCGCCACGTCCACCTGGACGGACTGGCCGGCCGGGTCGCGTACGCCCAACTGCTCAACGACGCTTCCGAGGTCGGGATGCTGGCCATCGATCCCGACCAGCCGGCCCAGAACACGACCATGCGGGGCACGCCGGACACGCTGACGCTGGAGCTGCCCGTCCGCAAGCCCGACGTGGCCGTTCCCGTGGTCGAGCTGTTCCTGAAGGAGTGATCGCCACAGATCATTGATGTCCTATGACACGACAAATCCGAGCTGTCCTGGTGGGCTGCGGCAGCGTCAGTAACGCCTGGCTGCACGCCGCCGTAGACCTGCCCGCCCTGAAGCTGGTCGGTCTGGTCGACCTCCGCGAGGAGGCCGCCAGGCAGCGGGCAACCGAGTACGGGCTGGACGACGTTATGGTGAGCGCCGATCTGACGGCCACCCTGGATACGACCCGTCCGGACGTCGTCTTTGACTGCACCGTGCCCGAGGCCCACGTTGACGTCACCCTGGAAGCGCTGCACCACGGCTGCCACGTCCTCGGCGAGAAGCCGATGGCCGACTCGCTCGATAGCGCGCGGCGTATGGTCGCCGCCGCCCAGGAAGCCGGGCGGACCTACGCGGTGATGCAGAACTATCGCTACAACGCGGGCCTCCGCCGCCTGGGGCACTTTGTCGCGTCGGGCGCTATCGGGCCGGTCACCACCATACACTGCGGCTTCTTTATCGGCGCCCACTTTGGCGGGTTCCGCGACCACATGCGGCACGTCCTGCTGCTCGATATGGCCATCCACACCTTCGACGCGGCCCGCGCGATCACCGGCGCCGACCCTGTCTCGGTCTACTGCAAGGAGTGGAACCCAGCAGGCTCGTGGTACGAGCGCGACGCCTCGGCGGTCGCCGTCTTTGAGATGACCCAGGGGATCGTCTACACCTACCGCGGCAGTTGGTGCGCCGAGGGCCTGAACACACCATGGAACAGCGAGTGGCGCGTCATCGGCGAGAACGGAAGCGTGACCTGGGATGGGAAGGACGGCTTCCAGGCCCAGGTGGTGGCCGAGACGGGCGGGTTCCACTCCAAGTGGCATGACCTCGAGGTCCCGCCCTACGATGATGTGAGCAAGACCGGCGGCCACGCCGGCCTGATAAGGGATTTTGTCCACTGCCTGGAGACGCGCTCCACCCCAGAGACGATATGCACCGACAACATCAAGAGCCTGGCGATGGTCTTTGCTGCCGTGGAGAGCGCCGAAGGAGGAGAACCTGCAGAGGTACAATTGCTTGGGTCGTCAATGCAGTGAAGGTGCTGTGGGCCTGTGAAAGCGCGGACTTTGCCTACTTGCTAAACGCCACAGAACTGAGCAAGGGCAATCTCTCTGCCCACCTGCGCCGATTGGAAGAAGCTGGCTATATCACGATTACCAAGAGCTTTGAGGGCAGGTATCCGAACACAGCCTGTGCGCTCACACCAGCGGGACGTGAATCATTCAACGCCTACCGCAAGCAATACCTGGCGCTGGCCAAATACCTCCAGGAGTGAGCGAATCCGCCAAAGCGACGAAAGGACACAGACACTGGACGATCAACACGCCCCTCAAGCACGTGTTCTTCACCCGCGTGGCCGAGATCACCGGCTGTCCCTGTGATACCCAGCCCACCGTCTGTAGGTCGGTTGAGCAGGGGTGATACCCAGTCACGGCGACCGAGGTTGCCCACCAGAAACACAGTGACCATCTGAGCCTCTCCTCGATTGATGCACGCGGCGTTAACACCCCAGAAACCCGAGACCAGACCGATGTTGATTCGATTGCTATCTTTTGGGGTGCATTTGTCGCTCGGGGCACTTGTCATTGCGAGCGAAGCGAAGCAATCTCCACGTAGCGGAATGGGAGATTGCTTCGGGCAAAAGACGCCCTCGCAATGACGGGAAAACCGGAGTGCCCCAGGAGCAAATGCACCCTATCTTTTGCTCCTCTTTGCCTTGCAGCAGGGAATATGATACAATGTGATCAAGATGCCAGCGAAGATCGTAAAGATGGATTATCGAGTTCCAGTGATATACGAAAAGGGTGTCTTGCGCTTGTTGGAGCCGCTCGATCTCCCGGAGCACACCAAGCTCACGGTCACCGTCTCCATACCCAAAACTCGCGAGCAGACGGCTCCAGCGGAACCGCGTTTTCGTCAACCGACGCGTTCCCAGCCCCTCTCTCAACTCGAGCCCCTCATAGGCAAGACGTCTGCTGGCGGTAACGCCCTGAGAGACACAGAAGCTCTCTAGTATGCTCTACCCACAATCCAACCAGTTCCGCCGAACCATAGATCTCTCGGGTTTCTGGGACTTTTGCTTTGATCCCGAGGACCGGGGCCAAGATCGCGGCTGGCCCGCCGGGTTCGCCGGCGGTCGCCCCATCGCCGTCCCCGCCAGTTGGAACGACCAGTTCGAGGAGGGACGCGATAACCTGGGACCCGCCTGGTACCAGACCCGCTTCCACCTCCCCTGGGGCTGGGCGGAACGGCGCGTCCGGCTGCGCTTTGGCTCGGTCAACTACCTGGCCGACGTGTGGCTCAACGACGTGCGGCTGGGTCAACACGAGGGCGGGCATCTGCCCTTCGAGTTCGACGTCAGCCCTCACCTCCGCCCTGAGGGCAACCACCTGGTGGTGCGGGTCGATGGCAACCTGGCCCCCGACCGCGTCCCGCCCGGCCGCGTACCCTGGGGGCCGCCCGACACCTTCCCCGGCGACTCAAAACCCTATCCCGACGCCCACTTTGACTTTTTTCCCTTCTGCGGCATCCAGCGGCCGGTGTTGCTCCACGCCGTGCCGCAGGAGGCCATCGCCGACCTGAGCGTCACGACCGACATCGACGGAAGCACAGGCCACGTGCGCGTGCGGCTCGACCGGGACGGGGGCGAACCCGCCACCGCCCACCTGACCTTGCGCGGTCACGGCGCTGAGGTCAAGGCCCAGGTTCCTCTCGACGCAGAGACGGCGGAGGCAACCTTGACCGTGCCCGACGCCGCCCTGTGGGCCCCTGGCTCGCCCAACCTGTATGACCTGACGGTGGAGCTGGCCCGCGACGGGGCGCCTTTTGACGCGTACACACTACCCGTCGGCATTCGCACCGTCGCCGTCGAGGGGGACCGGTTGCTGCTCAACGGTCAGCCGGTCAAGCTCAAGGGTTTCGGGCGGCACGAGGACTTTCCAATCACGGGACGCGGGTTGTTGCACGCCGTGATCGTCAAGGACTATGCGCTGTTGCAGTGGATCGGCGCCAATTCCTTCCGCACCTCCCACTATCCCTACTCGGAGCAGATGATGAGCCTGGCCGACCGGCTGGGGTTTCTCGTCATCGACGAGACGCCGGCCGTGGGCCTCTTTTTCCGAGAGGATGGCCTGGAGCGCCGCCGGACGCTGTGCCGCCAGTATGTGCAGGAGCTGATCGCACGGGACAAGAACCACCCCAGCGTGATCATGTGGAGCCTGGCCAACGAGCCGCACTCGATGCGCAACGAAGCGAAACCCTTCTTCCGCGAGCTGTACGACCTGACCAAAGCGCTCGATCCGACGCGCCCCGTGACCGTCGTCAGCGCCGTGGGCGTGGCCGAGGAGGCCTTCGAATTCTGCGACGTCGTATGCCTCAACCGCTACTGGGGTTGGTACACCCATCCCGGACAGCTCGACGAGGCCTGCGAGATCCTGACCGGCGAGCTGGAGGCCCTACATGACAAGTTCCCCAAGCCCCTCATCCTCAGCGAGTTTGGGGCTGACACCATCCCCGGCTGCCACGCCCAGCCGCCAGAGATGTTCAGCGAGGAATACCAGGTCGAGTTCCTGACGCGCTACATCCAGGTGTTGGATAGCCTGCCCTTCGTCGTGGGACAACACCCGTGGAATATGTGCGATTTCAAGACGTCTCAGGAGGTGCGGCGGATGGGCGGCCTCAACCACAAGGGGGTCTTTACCCGCGACCGGAGGCCCAAGATGGCCGCCCACCGCCTGCGCGAGCTCTGGCGCAGTGATTGAGACGACGAGACGCAAATGAAGTGCAACCTGGTGCGCCCGGATGCCGACGCGTGCCGTTCACTCTAATACAACACGGCACAAAGAAGGTTGTGTCGTTAGCCCCGCGTGATGACCTCCGGCTCCTCGGCGTCCTCCCAGTCGCGCAACTCCTCGGCCAAGCTGTGCACTTTCTCGATTGCCGTGATAATGTCGATCATATCTGCCTCTGTCCCCAGCAGCACTTGGTGCGCCAGGCCGCAGGCTGTGTCCCTGGTCGTC
This sequence comes from uncultured Anaerolineales bacterium, assembly GCA_964444825.1. Lineage (GTDB taxonomy): Bacteria > Chloroflexota > Anaerolineae > B4-G1 > B4-G1 > CAYUIS01. The sequence continues at coordinate 6,069 of CAYUIS010000126.1, forward strand.
CGCTCCGAGACCGGCGTCAATGTCCCGCTATAATCCATACGATCGCCGTACATACGCTTCCAACGCGAGTCCTCCCAGGGGAACAACGTCCCACGGTAGACCGGCTGCCCACCCTGCTGCTCGAGTGGAACCCCCTCGGCCTGGACCGCCTTGACAAAGACAGCGCGCGGAACACCGGCAAAGGCCTCCGAGTCATACAGGATACCGTAGCGGTAATACGCGATGCGGGTCTGGCGCTCGTCGCCGATTACGGGTTTGATGCCGTCGATCTTGCCGAGGCCCTCGTTCAGGGTCGCTGCATTGCGCTGGCGGATCGCCATCTGCTCGGGATAGCGCGAGAACTGGCTCTTGAGCAATGCGGCCTGGAGCTCGGTCATACGCAGGTTGCCACCGATCATTGGATGGGCGTACTCAAAATCCGGGTGTACGCGACCGCAGTTGATATATACACGGCACTGCTCCATATACTTTTGACTACTGGTAATGATCATGCCTCCCTCACCCGGCGTCACCAGTTTGAGGTTCTGGAAACTAAAGCAGGCCATATCGCCATAGGCGCCAATGCCCTTGCCGTTCCACTGGCAACCGTGAGCGTGGGCCGCATCCTGGATCAACACCAGGTTGTGCTTCGCGCAGATTGCCTCCAGCGCATCCAGGTCGGCCATCGTCCCACCCAGGTGGACGGGCACAACTGCCTTGGTGTGCTCGGTGATATGCTCCTCCACGCTCTTTGGCGATAGACACAGCGTCTCGGGATCGACGTCGGCAAACACGGGCAGCGCATCCACGAACAAGACGGCAGTCGCCGTTGCCACAAAGGTGGACGCCGGGACGATCACCTCGTCTCCGAACCCAATGTCGGCGGCTGCCAGGGCCACCTCGAGCGCGATGGTGCCGTTCATACAGGGAATGCCATATTCGGCATCGTGGAAAGCGGCAAATTCCTGGGCGACCTCATCGGCGATGTAGCCGGGTATCTCCTCATAGTTGCCGCCCCAACGGCCGCCCTTGAGCACCTTCTCCACAGCCTCTAGATCATCCGGATCGTAGATCGGCCACGAAGGATATGGTGCCGTCCGGACCGGCGCTCCACCCAACAGAGCTAACTCTGACATTTCGTCTCCTTCCATATCAAGAATTATGGTAACTGGGCGCCATCCCCAAACAAGACATCGGCCACACCCTGTCCCTCAGTGCCTGGTAGCCAGGCGGCGACACCAGCGGTGCAACTGGCGTATGCCGGCGGCCAGCAGCAGGTAGAGCGGGATCGAAGCCCAGATCAGCGTGCGGTCGTAAAAGATAGGCCGGCGCAGGCTGACCAGCCACTCCCCCGTGAACGGTGTGAAGGACACGACGAGCAGGAGCGCGAAAAGCCCCGGACGATGGCGCAAGTGGATCAATCCCAGCAGCGCCAGCCCTGCATACAGCCCCCACGCCACCCAGGCCCCGCCAGGCGGCAATACCAGGAATTCGCTTAGAAAAGCCGCTGCCACCCCAACGATTGTCTCCCAGGTGGGGGCAGGCAACCAGAACTCGCGGTAAACACGCACGCTCTGGGCGACAAAGGCTACCAGCCAGGGGCTCCACAAGAGAAACACACCCACCTGGGCCAGGAGCCAGTTTCGCACAGAGAGAGGCTCAAGACTGTATGCTTTGTCATCTGCTCCCAGGGGATCGCCAGATCCCCGGTCCACGGTCGGATCTGTCGATCCAACCCAGGAAGAACCGGAGGGCCTGATCCCTGACACCCAATCCCTGATCCCCGAGACCCGATCCCCGATCCCCAATCCTCGAACCCCCATCATACCCAACACAAAGACATTCACAGCAATCGGAAAGAACACCGCGGTATTGTGGCTCAACAACGTCGCCGTCGTAAAGACAACGTATCCCAACCAGACCAGACCCATCTTGACCGCCTGCGACGACAGCCAGCGACGGCGGGTAGAAGGAGTGACCCATCGAGCCGAGCGGGGAACGGTGAGCAAACGCACCAGACCATACAGGGCCAACGACGCGTTCAACGCCAGCAGCGTGTACATACGCGTCTCCTGGGCGAAGCGCACGTGGAAGGGGGAGACGTCCAGCACCAGGGCGGCTAGCAGGCCGACGCCACTATCCTCCGTCAGGCGGCGGCCCAGCAAGTAGATTACTGGAATGGTCAACGTGCCAAGCAGGGCAGAGAGCGCCCGCACAGTAGCCGCATCGTCACTCCCGGTCAACGCTATCCAAAAGTGGAGCAGCGTATAGTAGAGCGGCGGGTGCTGATCAATCTTGACCAGCCAGTCCAGCATCTCCCCCACGGGCTGCCAACCCAACCACACGCTGAATGCCTCATCCAGCCACAGCCCTTTGCTGCCGATCTGGTAGAGGCGCAGAAAGCCGCCCAGCGCCACGATCGTCAGCAGCAGGAACGGGGTGGCACGCCCGGGTAGCCAGTCAGACCGGCTTGCTTCCTGTTGGGGATGGAACATTGTCTGCAACGGAGTGTTGTCTCACGACCCTTGCGGAATCCTCGCGGCCAGATCATTGGAATCCCCAACCTGTTGGGTGTACTCGCCAGCGGCCCAAACGAGGTCGGGACTCTGGTTCCCCAGAGAACTCTGCCAAGACGGGCATCTGTCCACCTATGCGGCGGCATTGAACCTGCAAGACGAAGAGGAAGGTACCGCGCGCCTGGTGATTCTAGAAAGAATCCACCAGGCTGCGCACGCGCAGCGATTTGCTCACCCGCTCGACCGTCCACCCATCCAGCGCCGGAAGCTGCACCGTCACCGTACGCCCGGCCGGGATGTCAAAATAGTTGTCGCTGAACACAGCGCCCGGATTGAACGCGGATGGACCTTCTGTAGTCGAAGGAACGATGCCCTCCAGCGCCAACCACACGAACCGGGCGGTCCGTTCCGCCGTGACACTTATCTCGAAACCCTCATCCGTCCCAACCACGTCGCAACGCAACTGAGGATCCTCGAGCTCAAGGTGCTTGTCGGGCGCAAAGGGCGCCACACCCAGGCTCAACCGCTCCCCGTCTTGCCACAGCTCATAGACCAATACGATCCCGTGCCGGTCCTTTGTACCCAGCATAGCTGAGGGACCAGCGCCCAGGTGATCACCAAAGTCAAGGTCACACACGCCGACCGAACTCACGGGTGGCACCGTGACTTGTTCCTCACCCTTCCTCAGCACCTCCCCATCCAACGTCTCCAGCGACCAGCGCACGCTGCCCCGCCACGCTTCCTTCAGGTCGCTGGTGACGAAAAGCGATACCGCCGGCTTCCATGCCGCTGGCGCGCGACGCGCCCCACCGCCCAGGAGGTGTAGCACCGCCTCCGTGCTCATCACCACGTCCCCAACGTTCAATACCTCACCCTTTAATGTCTCCACGGAATAGTGGATGCGGCGCAATCCATCATCCTGTCCGTCTCCTTCCGGCGGAGGGGATAGCGGCGGACCAGCCGAAAGCAGCACCGGCGCGAAAAAGTGCCGGGCAGCATAGTGCAGCGCCTTCCAACGTCCAAAATAGTCCAGGCTGGCCCAGGATGCGACCGGCCAACAGTCGTTCAGTTGCCAGTAGAGCGCGCCACTGGTACAGCGGCGGTTTCGCCGCCAATACTCTACCCCGGTCCGCACCGCCTCAGCCTGCAGGAGCTGGCTCAGGTACACCAGCGACTGGAAGTCCTTGGGCAATCGGAAGTGATCGCTCATATAGGTGATGATCTTGCCGTTGCCCGCCGCGTTACGCTGGTGATGCTCCATCATATACGAGGTCATGTTCCAATCCGCCTCATCGGCGTAGGTGCGGATGGTCTCCAGGGGTGGAAGCGATTGGAAACCAAATTCACTCACAAAGCGGGAGGCGTGATCCCGGTAGGCCTCAAATGGCAGCATCCCGTGCCACACCTCCCAGTTGTGCGTATCCCCGGCGCGCACGCTGTTAGGCTGCACAAAGGGCTTGTCCGACGAGGGAGAGCTGGGCCAGTACGGACGGTCGGGGTCCTCGGCCGCGCACAGCTCAGGCAACAGATGATGGAACAGACGATCGTAACCATCCTTGAGCCGCTGGTGCTCCGGGGTATTCCATCCCCATGCATCCCATCCCCACTCCATCTCATTGTTCCCGCACCAGAGCGCCAGACTGGTACGATGGCGCAGCCGGCGGATGTTCTCCATCGTTTCGACGTGCACATTATCAAAGAACGCTTCGTCGTCCGGATATATGCTGCACGAGAAGACAAAATCCTGCCAAACCAGGATGCCGTATCGGTCGCAGAGATCGTAGAACCGCTCCTCCTCGTACAGCCCCCCTCCCCACACCCGCAGCATGTTCATGTGTGCATCGGCTGCGCTGCGGATGAGATGCTCCAGATGCTCGTCACTGATGCGGGTGGGAAAGGAGTCAGCGGGAATCCAGTTCGCGCCCTTAGCAAAGATAGGCACGCCATTGACGACAAATGTAAAAGAGGTACCGAACGCATCCGGCTCTTGGCACAACTCCAGCGTGCGCAGGCCTATCTGGAAGGAGCGCTGGTCCAGTAGTTTCTCGCCCTGATAGAGCTCTACCGCAACCCCATAGAGTGGCTGCGGACCATAACCATTGGGCCACCACAACTGTGGATCGGCAACCTCGATCTCCGTTTTCCCCACAGAAACCTGGTTTTTCAGCGAAAACCAGGTTTCTTCCCCACTCCCACCATCGGGCGGCGTCAGCCTGAGAACCACCTTCAGATCTGCGTCCTGCCAGCGCTCGATGCCCACTTCGGCGCTCACGACGACAGCGCCATCGGTGTGGCGCTGTCGCAGATGAACGTCATCCAAACGAGCGGTGTGGTACGCCTCCAGGCGGATCTCCTTCCAGATGCCGCTGGGTGGAAGTCGGGGTCCCCAGTCCCATCCGAACTGGCAGGGCGCCTTGCGGATGTGGGAGCCGCCAGGGATCGACTGAGACGGGCCGGCCAACGGCCGCTCCGCCTGCCTGTCGCGGATGAAGGCGGTCGGTGAGGAGAACACGAATCGTACGTCGTTGGCGCCCTCCACCAGCCTCTTTGTCACATCCCAACGGTAGCGCCGGAACATGTTGTCCGTCCGCCCGAGAGGTTGCCCATTGATGGCGACATCGGCCAGCGTATCCAGCCCATCACAGACCAGAAAGAGCCGTTCCTCGGCCAGTTGATCTGGCGTGACTGCAAAAACGAGCCTGTATTCCCAGTCACGTTCCGCGACCCACTGCACGCCCAGTTCGTTGTCGGCGACGAAAGGGTCGGCGATGCGGTCCACAGCCAGCAGGTCCGTGTGGACCGATCCAGGCACCTGGGCAGGAAGCCACTCGTCGGTCCCAACCTCCCGAAATTCACAGTTATGTGGTTTGAGATATATTGCCACTCGCAATCAACTCCTCAAGGCAGATGGAAACAGTGTCTGTCAATACCGCTACCGTCAACGGTAGCGCCATAAACATATCACAAGTTTGGTCCGACGTCAACCAGCAATGCCCAAGCCAGGAGACTGGCATTCCCAGCTACATGTTCGCCATTTTCTCAAAGCATCGCTTGACAAGCCATCTGTTTCCTGGTATAATATGATTGGGAGCGCTCCCAAGAACCGGCCTCAAAACACCTCCCTATACACAGGTGAATGTTCTTCTTAAGTGATCTGTTGAGAGCGCTCTCAGAGCGATGGGAACAAGAGGAACGCTAGAGGAGGAATCAGTGGCTTCTACACTGGAAGATGTCGCCCGTTTGGCTGGCGTCTCCCGTTCCACCGTCTCACGTGTCGTTAACGACCACCCCAACGTGCGATCCGAAACCCGAGACCGGGTTCGGCAAGCTATCTGCAACTCGGGCTATCAACCTCACGCCGTTGCCCGCAGCCTAGCCACCAACCGCACCCACATCATCGGCATCGTGATCCCCGAGGCGGTGACGACGCTCTTCGACGACCCCTTCTTTCCCCTGTTGTTGCGCGGAGCGACAGAGGCCTGCAATATGCACGACTATCACTTGATGCTCTCCTTGTTCGCCGCCTCTGCTGATCAACAGGAGATGTATCAACACTTCCTGCGCAACGGCTACCTGGATGGTGTGCTCGTGGCTTCAGCTCCACTGAAGGATCCGGTTGTCCCCAGTTTGCTACGCGACCATCTCCCGTTCATCTCGGTGGGACGACATCCCGATGAACAGGTTCACTACGTGGATGTGGACAACATCGGCGGGGCGCGGATGGCGGTCGAGTACCTGATTCGGCTGGGGCACCGGCGTATCGCCACCATCACCGGCCCGCTGGACACGATGCCCGGTCAGGACCGGCTGGAGGGCTATCGCCAGACACTCGAAGCGCACCGTGTCCCCGCCAAGGAGGAACTGATCGTCGAAGGGGATTTCACCGAGAACAGCGGCAGGGTGGGCATGCAACGGTTGCTCTCCGCCTCCCCCAGTGCCGTCTTTGCTGCTAGCGACGTAATGGCTATCGGTGCTTTGAAGACACTTCGTGAGGTCGGATTGCAGGTTCCCCAGGATGTTGCTCTGGTCGGCTTCGACGATGTCCCTATTGCCTCGGTAGTTGAGCCAGCGCTGACGACCGTGCGCCAGCCAATTGACCGCCTGGGCTGGATGGCGACGGAAGTGCTGCTAAGCGTGATAGAGGATTCGTTAGAACTAGAAGGTGAGACTCCCACCCATAGGATTATCTTGCCCACGGAACTGGTAGTCAGAGCCTCTTGTAGTTCTGTTTAGAGTTGCCCATGAAAGGAGGTGGTGAGAGAATTTGAAGCGATGCGACGGGGAATGCGTACAGATCTTTGCTCCCTGCGTGGCATAGGCAGAGGGAAGACCTGTACACAAAACCTGTGCGGAGCAAAACTCCACACAGGGCACAGTTTACCAACCAATTACATAGAATCAAGGAGGAAAGAAAAATGCGCAAGTCAATTCTGTTCGTTGTGAGTCTGCTGGTAGCTTTGAGCCTGGTGCTCCCTGCCTGCGCGCCACCTGCGCCAGAGGTCATTGAGAAGACAGTCGAAGTGCCAGTGGAAGTGGAAGTAGAAGTGCCAGTCGAGGTGACGGTAGAGGTCCCCGTCGAGGTCACGCCGATTGTTGAGGAAGACCCTACTGCTCTGCCCCGCAACGAAACCATGTACTTCAATGGTCAGCAGTGGGGGCCGGTTGTTGGTTGGAATCCATACTCCTCCAGCAACAATAACGCGATGGCTATCTCCCAGGGAGACAACGCCCGCGTCGTCATGTTTGAAACCCCGTATTTGTACAACATGCTTGATGGTCAGATGTATCCGCTGCTGGCGGATGGTCCCTGGTCATGGAACGCCGATATGACCGAGATCACCTTCAAGATCAAGAAGGCCGCAAAGTGGAGCGATGGCACCCCGCTGACCGCGGAGGATGTCGCTTACACCTGGGCCACCCATGTCAAGTACAATACCCCTACCGGCGCTGCCAACGTAGATTACATCGACACCATCGAAGCCGTTGATGCCCAGACGGTTGTGATCAAAGCTAAACTGGATGCGGACGGCAAAACAGTCAATCCTCTGGCCGTCGCTGCTTACGTGAGCAGCAACTATGTCCTCCAGAAAGCCTGGACCGAGACACTGGAAGCGCGCGCCGGTGGCGATGCCACCGAGTTGTTGGCTGACACCGCGGAGGACGTCGTTTACTCCGGGCCCTACACCAAATTCTTCGCTGACGATCAGAAGGTTATCTACGTTCGTGATGACAACTACTGGGGTCAGGATGCCTCCATGTGGGGCAAGCTGCCTGCGCCCAAGTACCTGGCGCATACGATCTTTAAGGATAACGCTGCCGGTTCTGTTGCTTTGGCCAAAGGTGAAGTGGATGTCAGCCAGCAGTTCAACTCCAACATTCAACTTCTGTGGCTCAGCTATGGGTTGCCCATCTCCACCTACCTACCCGAGGCCCCTTATGGCATTGGCGCCAGCCTCCCGACCGCCTACTACAATCTGAATTCTCCTGGTTTGGACCAGGTTGCGGTGCGCAAAGCCATTGCCATTGCGGTTGACTATCCTACCATCATTGCCAACGCCATGACCAACCAATCGGCTACCTTCGATCAGGTTCCGCGCTCGCTCATGAACCCGACCGACGGCGAGCAGGCGCTGTACGATCACGATGCCGTCGCGGACCTGCAGTGGGCCGGCAACGACATCGAAGGCGCTAAGAAACTGCTCGATGACGCCGGGATTGTCGATTCCGATGGCGATGGCTGGCGTGAATACAACGGTCAAAAGCTTAGCTATATCGCCACCTGCCCCAATGGCTGGTCCGACTGGCAGGCTGCGATCGAAGTGGTTGCTGCCGCCGGCCAAGAGATCGGTATCGAGATCTCGAGCAGCTACCCTGAATGGTCCGTGTATCAGACCATCGTCACCAAATCGGATGCACCTCTCCCCGAGGGCTATGACATCTTTATGATGTGGAGTGACGGCGCTGGCCCCACCCAGCCGTGGGGACGTATCCGCCATCTGCTGAGCTCTGAATTCGTTGGTATGGCGAGCAACTGGAACGGTAACTGGGGTCAGTATAGCAATCCTGACGTGGATGCCTTGATCCAGGCGATCCCCGGTGAAACCGACCCCGCCAAACTGAAGGAAATGTACACGGAATTGGTCAAGATGTACCTGACCGATATTCCTTCCTTCACGCTCATGTACCGTCCCCAATCGTTCCATGCGGTGAACGAGACGGTTTGGACAAACTTCCCGCACCAGGATGATGGTACCGACCCGCCCGTCCCGCCGCTTGACTGTACGGATGGTTGGGGTGTCGCATGTCTCTATAATGTGACGCTTGTTAGCCCGTAACCCGTAGTTCAACAAAACAGCCATGTTCCGCCAACCCCGGAACATGGCTGTTTATTGAAGTGGGTCTAGGGAGGTGTTGTGTTGAAAGCATACCAAAAGTATTTCCTTAACAAGCTGGGTTGGTTCCTGGTCACTTTTGTTTGCGCCTTCATACTGAATTTCATCCTGCCCCGCTTGATGCCGGGAGATCCTGTGGCGGCCATCGTATCAAGGTTTGCCCAGGGCTTGTCCAATGCGACCGGGGTCCAGGCAATTTATCAGCAGTACACGGAACTGTTTGGCACCAACAGACCCATGCTTGAACAATTTTTCATCTATGTGAGAAATGTGGTGCGGGGTGATTTTGGTTTCTCGTTCAGCATGTATCCCAGAACGGTGGCAGACGTTCTCAAATCTGCCATCGGGTGGACGATATGTCTGCAGTTCCCGGCGATCATCGTTGGCTGGCTGATCGGGAACACACTGGGCGCGTTGGCGGCTTATCTCAAGGGGGGCTTTGATAAAGTCCTCATGCCCGTCAGTATTTTTGCGAGCAATTTCCCGGCATTTGGCATGGCAATCATTTTTCTGGTCATTTTGGGCGTCGGATTAGAATGGTTCCCGACCTCGGGTGGATATGGGTTTGACATGATTCCCAACTTTAGCTGGGAATTTATCTGGTCTGTGATCGTCCATTACCAACTGCCATTCTGGTCAATCGTGACGATCGCAATCGGGGGTCAGGCCATTGGTATGCGCTCCATGTCCATCTATGAGCTGAATGCGGACTATGTTAAGTACGCCCGTTTCATGGGAATCCAAGACAAAAAGATCATCGGCTATGTGTTTAGAAATGCCATGCTTCCGCAGATAACCGGTCTGGCGTTGTCGATCGGTACCATGGTCGGCGGCGCGCTGTTTGTGGAGATCGTTTTTAGTTATCCAGGGCTTGGTTACACGCTTTTGAACGGCGTCATGGGGGGGGATTATCCGCTGATCTCGGCATCTACATTGATCATCACGGTGATGGTGCTGAGTGCGAACTTTATCATCGAGATCCTCTACGGCATCATTGACCCGCGCATTAAGGCGGCGCAGGCTGATTAAGGAAGGATGTTGTTATGAAACATACCATTCAGCAAGTTTTCCACTCTGGCAAATTTGTTTTTGGTTTCTCCATTTTTGTGGCGATTCTGTTGATCG
>CAYUIS010000127.1:0-15809 GCA_964444825.1 uncultured Anaerolineales bacterium
TCCAGGATGGTGTCTAGCCGCTCCAACAGGAGCGGCGCTCGCTCGGCACCATACAAGAAGGTCAAATGATCCAGAATCCGATCTTGTCGCATCATCTGCTCAGGCACTATCGATGACGTATCTATCGCCGCGAAGAAAGATCTCATCGCCAAAGTTCACAACGCCCGGGTTGAAAGCCCCCAGCACTTTATCCTTCCAGCGAAGGTTTCACATCGGCCGGGGTGACGATGGGATTGTTGGCATACTTGGTGATCATTTCCTACTCCTCTATCCTGTCTCTCGCTCCGCCCACTCCATCAGGTCGTGGAAGAACCTGAGACAAATGCCCGTGCTCTGGGTGACCGATTGCCTATCCCACCATTCCACCACAGGTGGGATTTGGCTGGGGTATTTTACCCGGTTGGGCAAAGCACGCAAGTAGGTAACGGCCCAGAAATTCTCAATATGGAACCCTTGCCCGAAGAGATCGGTGCAACTGAGCCAGAAACGGGCTAATTTCGGCGTATTTTGCCAGCTTTTCGGGCGAAAGCGGAAAAACCATTGGCTTCCTGCTTCATATTGAGAATTGCTGGTAACGGCCCCTGCTGTTCTGGTCAAATAGGGCCCAGGCAACGAGAAGACAATGGACAGATCTCAGCCCAGCCTCTCAAGTGAACTCGCTGGAACGTGCTCAAAGTCGAACACCCACCACTGGGACAAGTCTACGGCCTCTGTCGGTTCGCCTATCCCTTGACACCTCCGGCTGTGAGTCCTTCTTCAAGAAACCGCTCCAGTGCCAAGAATAGAGTGACCACCGGCAGCGTCATGATCGTCGAGGCAGCCATAACGACGTGGGGACGCGGATCGGGGTCATTAAAGATCGTGTTTATCTTGATCGGCATGGTAAACAGATCACGGCTGTTCAGAAACACGAGGGCATAGAGAAACTCGTTCCAGGCGATCATGAACGTGTAGATGGCGACCGAGACCAGCGCGGGGATCGAGAGCGGCAGTGTGATGCGCCAGATCACGCTCGCGCGACTGCATCCATCAATCAGGCCAGCCTGCTCGATCTCAGCCGGGATGGTGCGAAAGTAGTTGGCCAGCATGTACAACGCAACAGGTAAGGTCTGCGCCAGGTAGGTGATGACCAATACCGCGAGGTTGTCCTGGACCTCGAATCCAATCCGGGCACCGATCCGAGCCACCATCGCAAACAGAGGGATGATCAATAGAATACCCGGAAATAGGTATACGATCAGGATGCCGTTGAGCATCAAATCCTTGCCTCGAAAGTGCAGCCTGGCCACTGCATACGCGCCCATCGTCGAGAGAATCACGGCGATGATAGCGGTAGGGACTGCGACCTTTAGGCTGTTGAGAATGTTAGCGCCGAAATTCCAATAGTCGAACAACTCTTGGTAGGCTTCCCACCGCAGAGCACCGGGGATATAGGTAGGTTCTCGGCCACCGATCTCGGCGTAGGTCTTGAACGAGGAACTCACCATCCAGTAGAACGGGAACAGGATGGTGGTCAGGAAGAATACCAGGGTCACCGCGAAAATAAAGCGGGGCCAAGTGATCCATCCCGCCAGGTGGTCAATCAGACTCAGGCGGTCGTCCTTCGAAGGGCGAGAAATCGTATTTGCGGTCATCTTGGCCTCCTTTCACTCTTCGACCGTTCTCATGACCGTGGTCACGTATACCAGGAGAAAGACAACGAGAATGATCAACAAGATCATCGCGTTGGCAGCTCCTTTGCCAAAGTCGAACGCCTTGAAACTGAATTGGTACGTAAGCACCGGAAGCACATTGGTGCCAAAGCCGCCGCCGGTCAACAAGAAGATGTCATCGAACTTGTTAAACGTCCAGATTAGGCGGAGCAAAAAGACAGCACCCAGCACGTAGCGTAGCTCGGGCACCGTCACGTGCAAGAACTTTTGCCAGCTATTGGCGCCATCCACATCAGCAGCCTCGTAGAGGGTCTGGTCTATCGCCTGAAGTCGGGCTAGGATCATCAGCATAGCAAATGGGAAATAGCGCCAAGCCTCAAAGACGATCACTAGCAGCAGTGCCAGACCGCGCTGCGCCAGATACGCCTTTGGCAACTCGAGAATCCCTAACCCCATCAGAACATCGTTGAGTACCCCAGAGGGGCGCGGGTCGAGGATCCATCGCCAGACAAAGGCCACACTGACGATAGGTGCAACGTAGGGAAACAAAAAGATGGCGCGCGCCAATCCTCGGGCACGGAACGGCCGATTGAGCAGCAGCGACGCGATCAGGCCAATCGCCACGGTCAGAACTGTCGAGCTGAATGAATAAACGATGCTGGTGACCGCCGCCCCCCAGCTTTGCAGGCTCTGGAACTTGAAAGCGAAATCATTGATGACCAGGCGATAGTTCTCCATGCCTACGTAGGGCGCTTGAACGACGTTATCCAGGTTCTTGAGCCCCACATCACGAAAGCTGATCCAGATGCTAAAGATGGCTGGAAAGACGACCAACCCGAAAACGATCAATGCGGTAGGCAAGATCAGTATCCAGGCCAGGCGCGCCTCGCGGGCCTCAAGCGACAGCCCGCGTCGGCCGGACGGCAATGGCGAGTCCTTGGCAGCAGTGGACATAATTCTACCTCCTGACCAAGATGACAGCGTCCTCCCCTCCCCGAGGGGAGGACGCTTTGACAGAAGTCAGACTGATGCTAGGGACGCCAGCACAAAGCTGTCGTCCCCAGCCATTGGTCTATTCTGACTGGCGCTCGGCGTACATCACCTCGACCTGTTCCTGCAGCCACGCGGCTCCAGTTTCAGGCGTCATCGTGCCTTCCAGCGCGATGTTGCTGATGGCCTGCGAGATCAACAACCGGCCCTCGATGTCGCCGACCACAGCCCGCTGTGTAGCATCATAGTCCGGTCGGAAGAGCCAGCGCTGCATAGACTCAAAACCACCGGCGATTTGGGCCAGCGTCTCATCCGAGTAATACTCAAAGAATGGGCTGAGCTCACTCCACCCATCCACGGCGCTCTCCAGCACCGGCACCTTGCCGAACGGGGCCAGTGCCAGGACATCCTGGTAGTTCTGCCCCGTCATGAACCACTTGACCACTTCCTGAGCCTCAGGATCGGCACCTCTCATGATGCCGAGCGTCACCAACTGGCCGTAGGAGGCAGAACCGTTGGGCCCCACCATCTGGGACGCAAAGCCGGTCTCGAACGGCAGATCCTCTAACGCGATCTCAACATTGCCACCACCTTCCATACCGGAACCCTCGACCAAGTCGTCCATGATATAGGTGCTGTAGAACAGCATCCCAGACTGGTCCAACTCGTATGCCTCGCGAGCGCCGCGCCAGTACTGCGGGCCAGGCAGTGCGCAGCGCTGCAGCCCAGCGTAGAAGTCGAGCGCCTCAACCATCTCCGGCGTATTCATCGTGACGTTCCCTGCCGCATCGAATGGCCAGGCGTCGTTCGATATGGCCACCTGCTCAAAGACCTGGTGCGGGTAGTTCTGACCAGGGTCCGTACCGAGCGTGAGGCCATATAGCAGGTTGCCAGTGCCCGGGAGTGCGTCGCAGGCAGCATCGATGTCGTCCCAGGTGATCGGCGGATTCAAACTTGCCTCTTCGAACATATCGGTGCGATACCAAATCGCCTGGACCCAACCGTCGAAGGGCACGGCAGCGTATGCGCCAGTGGAGGGATCGATGACCATCGCCAGCGGGCCAGCCCTAAAGTCGTCCTCGCCAATGCTGGCGATCGCCGCTTCAGCGGCGTCTTGGTCCAGAATCCCGTCAGCGGCGAAGGCTGCCACACGTTCGACGCCCATACGAACGATATCGGGCAGTCGGTTGGCCGCCAGTGCCGTCGCGATACGCTGTGAGACGCCAGCCTCCTCGATCGGAACGATGCGGATCTCGATCTCGGGATTCTCGGCCATGAACCCCGCCGCGATCGCCTCGTACGTGTCTACCCGATCCTCCTCGTTGTCGGTCGTCCAGAACTCGACGACCGTCTTCTCGACCGGCTCGGCAGGCACCTCCACCTCTACCGGGACCTCGACCTTGACCTCGACGGTGCGCTCCACTGGGACTTCGACCGTAACTGTGACGGTCTCTGGTTGGCAGGCAGCCAACAGGCCCATCAGTATGGCACCCAACATCAATAGACTTGTGTATTTCCTCATCTCGAAACTCCTCCTAAGATTGAAAGTATGGTTGTGCAATTGACCAAAGCTATGGACAGTCCTCACTTATAGTTCATCCGATATACGCGCACCACCTCCTTTCCGTACGTTAAGGAGCGGGAGCCCCACACGACTTCCGCACGATCAACTGAGGCTGGAGGATCACGTGCCGTTCCTCCAGAATCTCTCCCTGCAGCAGGCGAATCAACATCTCGCAGATGCGCTGTCCGATCTCATAGATGGGCTGCCGGAGAGTCGTCAGTGGTGGATGGGCGTCCTCAGCCAAGGGCACATCGTCAAATCCGGTCACCGCCACGTCGCGTCCCACGGCCAGCCCCAGCCCTTGGGCAGCGCTGATGACGCCCAAAGCCATCAGGTCATTGGAGGCGATGATGGCGGTCGGACGCAAAGTCCGGGTCAACAGATCGTGCCCTGCTGCGTGGCCACTGCGCTGCGTCAACGCACCAACAGTCACCAGTTCTTCGTCGAGGGCGATCGAGTTTTCCGCTAGGGCCTCCTGATATCCCATCATCCGATGGGATGCAAACATGAGGTTCGGTGGCGCAGCGATGTAGGCAATACGGCGATGGCCGAAATCAATCAGATGCTGGGTCAGTTGCCGCACGCCCGCCCTACTATCCACATCAACGTAGGGGAAATCCTCGCCTACATCGGACCGGCCAAAGGCAACGAAAGGAAAACCTTGGTCGATCAAGTAGGCAATACGTGCATCCCGATGGCGGGTACGGACGACTAGCAAACCATCCACGCGCCGCTCACTGACGATACGTTTGTATGTTTTCATCTCCTCGGAGCCCGGCGCCTGGGTAGAGACCAGCAGGTCAAGCTCGTGCTCGGCTGAATAGTTGCCGATGCCAGTCAGCAGTTCGCTAAAGAACGGATCGGAGAACCGTGGCCCGTGGGTCGGAATGATAAAACCAATCGTGTCAGTGCGTTGCCGTTGGAGACGACGGGCAGTGACGTTGGGATGATAGCCCATCTCGGCAGCGGTCTCGAGGACGAGTTGACGGGTTGACTCAGCAACGTCGTCGTAGCCCGCCAGTGCACGGGAGACCGTGGTGACGGAATAGCCAACTCTCCGGGCGATGTCTTTGAGAGTGACAGGCATGGAATGGACCCTCGAAGCAACTGGCCGATCCGAAACGTTTCGGGTTACATAACCAGTATAATCCAAAACGTTTTGGAAGTCAAGAACTAGACACAAACTTCGAGGAACCCAAGATGACCAGCGCCGCCCCGCTGGCCACCGGGTACACTCTGGATGTCCGTTCACTTGACGAGGATAACCCAGATCAGAGACAGACCGGCGCCAGCGAAAAGAACGCCCCCTAGATCCACCTGCCCCGCCAAGTAGAGCTGCAACCCGCCCATCAGTAAAGCGCCAAAGATGACACTGCCCACCATCCGCCGCCCGGTCCGCTCCAGTCGGCTCAACTGCTCAAAGAGCTGTGGCATCTGCACAGCCAGCTCGCCGCGCTCCATCCGGCTCAGTATAGCCTCGGTACGTCGTGGCAAGGAGAGCAGTGCGCGGGCGATCCCGCCCAGCTCGCCTAGCCAGAACTCCCACCCAGTCCCGACCTCCTGGACGATCAGCTTCTGGGCATAGGGTGCGAGGCCATCCCAGACGTTAAAGTCCGGATCCAGGCCAGTGCACATACCGGAGAGAATCGCTACCGTCCGTCCAAGCAGGACCAGGTCTTGGGGAATCTGGAAGGGCATGGTGTAAATCAACCCCCGGAACTCGCGCGCGAACTCGTGCATCTCCTCGTAGCTTATCTCGCGCAGCTCGGCCATACTCTTGCCCCAGAAACGCTCAAAGGCCTGGGTTTCAGCCTTCTCTATGAGGGTCAGGTCAGCGTGGGGCAGGAGCACGCCAAGCATTTGATAAGACCTCACTAGGCGCCCGGCATCCCTGGTGCCAACGGCTATCACCATTTCCCGCAGTCCAGCGCGCAGGTTGGGAACCACGCGGCCCGCCATACCAAAATCCACAAAGGTGAGATACCATTCTATTCCTTCATCTCCCCCGCCAGGGGAGACGAATAGATTCCCTGGATGCGGATCGGCGTGGAAAAACCCATCCTCAAAGATCTGCTTAAGGTACACATCGAACAGTCGACGCGCGACCTCGGTGCGGTCGATACCCGCGGCTGTGATACCATCATAGTCAGTGATCTTGATCCCGTACACGTCCTCAAGGGTGAGAACACGCCGGGTGGTGTGCGTCCACACAACGCCCGGGACGCGGACCTCACGTTGGCCCTGAAAGTTGGCAGCGAACGTCTCAGCGTTTCGTCCTTCGTTCAGATAGTCGATCTCCTCGTAGAGAACGCGCGTAAACTCGGCCAACAGGACGGGCACGTCGGCCCGTCGACGGATGGGCGGGTAGCGGTGCGCCCAGTTGCCCACCGTACGCAGCGCGGCCAGATCGGTATCGATAATGGTTCGGATGTTGGGACGCTGGACCTTGACGACCACATCGGTGAGCGGAGGAATCGCACCGTCCGACGCCGCCCTCCTGCCCTCCGGACCATTCTGGTCCGTCACTCTGACCCTGGCCCGATGCACCTGCCCCAACGAGGCCGCCGCGAGGGGTGCCTCCTCGAAAACGGCGAACTTTTCCGCTATGGGCGCGCCCAGTTCGGTCTCCACCACCTGACGGATATCGGCAAAGACCTCCGGGGGAACCTCATCCTGTAGCTTAGCCAGCTCCGAAGTGATCTCTTCCGGCAGCATATCCAGACGGGCGGAGAGGAACTGTCCGACCTTGATGAGGACACCGCCCATCTGGACCGCCAGTCCACGGTAGGTAGCGGCGATCTGACACAAGCGTCTGGATCGGGTCCGCTGCACCCAACTGCGGAACCCCAAGCGGGGCAGGATCAGGTCCCAGACAACAAGACTGACCGTAATCTGAGCAAAGAAGAGAACGATACGACGGTAGCGTGCACGGAGCATAGAAACACCCACCTGAGAATTGGCCGATGGTGAACAGCAGTTGAATGGATTATATCAGGATAATGAAAAGTGTCACCCCTTGACATTGCGCACAACGCCGGGATGGATATAATCATGGACAGAATGAGATTATTGATGCCAACGATTCTGATTTGCGGAGGTGACCATGTCGGACACGAGACCAAAGAACCCAGATAGGGAAAAGGCAGCCCTACAGGAATGGCTGCCAACGGTGATCCTCAAGTTCCTGGTATTCCTGGCCTTTGCTTTTATCCTCTATCAGGCCATGGTGGGATTGGGGGAGCAAGATCTGAGCAGTAGCAGGGCGTGGATCGTCGTCGCAGGTATGGCAGGACTGCTGCTACTGTTGGCTGTCGAACGGTTGACCGGCCTCAAGGTCTCTCCCACGGGTGTGGAGGCGACCTTGGCCGAGGCCCAAGCCCACGCGTTGGAGGAGATTGGCGCACTTGACGACCCTGAGGTATCTGAGACGGCCCGAGAGCAGATTCTCCAGGCAGAGAGCGCGGACCAGGTGCAGGCAGTGATGCAGGAAGCGGTAAAACTAAACGTCTCGCGGACCTTGGGGTTGGTGAAGGAGGCCATTCAAAACAAACACAGGTGCTATGTGCGCTATCGACCCGACCCAACAGAGCCGGTCCAGACTTATCACGTGGCGCCTCTGGACATCAGACCCGGCAGGACCGCAACGACGAAGGACCGTGACTACCTGTGGGCTTACTCCTACGAACACGAAAGCACCGTTTCGCTACGAATGGACCGGATACTCGGCGTTGAACGGAGCGAGGAGACTTTTGACCCGGCGGAAGTGATAGCGGATTGGAAAAAAGCGCCACAGTGGAATGTAAAGCGGGAATGGTAAGATGAACTCACCGCGTACGGAGACGAATTGGGACAAAAGATACTGAACGACGAGACAGATCGAGCTCTCAGAATCACTGCCCAGCGCGCGCCGATTTGACGCAATCGTTAACCTGTGATAGACTTTGCACGCATTGACGATTGTGCTATAATAGCGCCCGCTCACGATCAACCTTCATCTTCGGAGGACTGCATTGCTGGACCAATTCGCTTTCATCGGATTCCTTCTGATCGTCGCGCTTATCTTTGGCGTAGCCCCACCTGTACTGGCCTGGCTCGTCCGCCCCAAAAGACCAAATCCCCGCAAGCTGGGAACCTACGAATGCGGCATGCGGACCCACGGCGACACCTGGGTTCAGTTCAAGGCCCAATACTACATCTTTGCCATCGCCTTTGTTTTGTTCGACGTCGAGGCCGTGTTCCTACTTCCTTGGGCGCTAGCCTACAACGCGCTGGAGCTTTACGCCGTGGTCGAGGCGATCGCCTTCATCCTCATCCTGCTTGGTGGCTTGCTCTACCTTTGGCGTAAGGGCGCGCTGGAGTGGATGTAACAGTCACCGCCTACAGGAGCTAACTCTATGGATTTTCTCAGCGACCTGATCGTCAATATCGGCCTGTGGATAACGGATCTGCTGGTGAACGCCGGCCTGCCCGACATCTGGGTGCGTGTCATCAAATTGGGTGGCGGCGCCTTCATATTGGCCTTTGTTCCCCTGACAGCAATGTTTTTCCTCATCTGGTACGAGCGCAAGATCGTCGCCAGAATCGGGGATAGACTGGGACCCAACAACACCGGCGCCTACGGCGGCCCGTGGGGTCTCTTTCAGGTTCCCGCCGATGCCATCAAGATGTTCACCAAGGAGGATATAGTCCCAGAGAACGCCGACCGGTGGATCTTTAACATCGCGCCGATGCTCTTCCTGGCCGTCGCCGTGCTGGTATGGGCAGTGATCCCGCTCGGCAAGGGGGTTATCGGCTCCGATTTGAGCATCGGCATCTTTTACCTTCTCGCGTTCGGCTCGGGGAGTATGGTGGCGATATTGATGGCCGGATGGGGATCGAACAACAAGTATGCTATGCTTGGCGCACTCCGTGGCATCGCCGTATTGATCAGTTACGAGATCCCTCAAGTACTCGCGGTATTGGCGGTGGTAATGGTGGCTGGCTCGTTCTCGATGCAGGACATAATCGCGGCCCAGAACGTGCCGTTTCTGATCGGGATGCCCCTGACCGCGCTGCTGTTCCTGGTTTCCATCCTATCGGAGCTAGGACGGCGGCCCCTCGATCTGGTCGAGGCCGACTCGGAGATCGTAGCCGGTTTCTTTATCGAATACAGCGGAATGAAGTTCGGCATGTTCTATCTAGCCGAGTTTATGAATCAATTGATGGTGTCCATCCTCTTTGCCACCCTCTTCCTGCGGGGGTGGCGGGGACCGTTCGTGAATCAGGCCCCCGTGCTGGGCACGATCTGGTTGGGGATCAAGGCACTCCTGGTGATGCTAGTCATCCAGTTCGCCCAGTATTCGCTACCCCGGCTGCGAATTGACCAGATTCTCAACCTCAACTGGAAATTCCTGACCCCGCTGGCACTGGTGAACGTATGCGTGGTGGCGCTGGTAGGCAAGGCTGTGCCGCTAGACTCGGCAGGCCTATGGGCGCATACGGGAGCGCTGTTGCTGGCCAACGTCGTGATGGCGCTCGTCACTATGACCATAGTCACGGTGACAGCTCGCCGGAGCCAGCAGAAATATGCCCAGCGAGCTGTCCAGGCGGGGCTAGAGGAAAAAGCGACACCAGCATAATCAGTGAACGGAATGAGCCAATGCTTCCACAAATCCTTTTTCTCGTTTTCGGCGTAATCACACTGGGTGGCGGTCTTATGGTCGTGACCCGGCGCAACGTGTTCCACGCGGCGCTATTCATGATCCTGTCCTTCTTTGGCGTGGCTGGGTTGTACGTGCTGCTGGAAGCCCCCTTTCTGGCCGGCGCACAGTTGTTCATCTATGTCGGTGGCATCTCGATCTTGATCATCTTTGCCATTATGCTGACGCGAGACATAATGAAGCCTGGTCTGGTCGGACGAAACCGTCAATGGATAGCAGCCGCAATCGTGGTAGCTGCACTGGGCGTCATGCTGACGTGGACGGTGATCGGCCACGACTGGGGAGGAAAGACTCCCGGCGCAGTGCCTGAATCGAGCCTTGTCACCTTGGGCCAGGTGCTGGTGGACCAAAGCGAGCTGGCGTTGCCCTTCGAGGTCGCATCGGTTCTGCTTCTGGTCGCCCTCATCGGCGCGGTGACCCTCGCAAGGGAGCAATAGTCATGGGTCCTTTGATCCCACTGGAATGGTATCTCATTTTAGCGGCGGCGCTATTCTGCATCGGTATCTATGGCGTGTTGGCCCGACGCAACGCCATCGTTATCCTGATGAGCGTCGAGTTGATGCTCAACGCCGTCAACATCAATCTGGTCGCCTTCTGGCGCTATCTGGAACCGGCAGGGGCGACGGGCCGGGCTTTTGCGCTGTTCGTCTACGCTGTCGCGGCGGCGGAGGTAGCGGTGGGCCTGGCGCTCGTGATCGCCATCTGGCGCACACAGAATACGGTCGTCCTGGAGGACGTTGACCTGCTCCAAGGCTGAGCAGTGAGCATTCGAGGTGCCTATGCATAGTTCCGATTTTGCGCTCAATCTGGCTTGGTTTATCCCGCTTTTTCCGTTCCTGGCCTTTGTTGCCATCCCACTGGTCACCAACCGGCATCGAAAGCTGAGCCACAGCCTGGTCATCGGAGGCATCGCTACGGCCTTTTTGCTGGCGCAGATTGTGTTGTGGCGGGCGGTGACGCTCCCGGTGGGTTACGGGGAACACGCCTACCAGTCGCCCTCCATCCATTGGCTGTCTGCGGGGACAGAGTTGTTCCGACTTGCGGTCTACATCGACCCGGCGACGACCGTGATGCTGTTTATGGTGCCCCTGGTCTGTATGATGATCTTTATCTACAGCGTCGGCTACATGAACTTTAGCACCGCGCAGGTCGACCCCCGCTACACCCGCTTTTTCTGCTACCTGTCCCTCTTTGCTACCGGGATGCTGGGGATGATCGTCTTCGACAGCCTGTTGGCGTTTTTTATCTTTTGGGAGATCATGGGCACCTGCTCGTATCTGCTCATCGGCTTCTGGTACGAGAAAAAGTATCCCGATCCGGACAAGATCACCCCGAAAGAGGCTGGCCTCAAGGCCTTTATCGTGACCAAGATCGGCGACCTATTCTTTATGCTGGGGTTAGCGCTGCTGTATGCGGAGGTCGGCTCGCTCAGCTACGACGTGATCTTTAGCTCCGAGACACTGGAGCACCTGGCCCACGCACACTTTATGGGCACATCCTGGTCAATGGCGACGGTCGTCGCCCTGCTGCTTTTTGGCGGCACGATTGGCAAGAGCGCCCAGTTCCCGCTCCACGTGTGGCTGCCCGACGCGATGGAGGGCCCCACCCCAGTCTCGGCCCTGATCCACGCCGCAACGATGGTCTCGGCCGGCGTCTTTTTGGTGGTCCGAGCCTTTCCCATCCTCCAGGTTGCCAACCCGGCTGCGCTGGCTGTGGGAGGCATCCCCTTCGTGGCCTTTATCGGGGCCCTGACAGCGATCGGCTCATCCATCATCGCCATCGCGCAAGACGACGTCAAGGGTGTGCTGGCCTTTTCCACTATCAGCCAACTGGGCTATATGGTCGCTGCGCTGGGGGTTGGCGCTTATGTGGCCGGCACGTTCCACCTGATCACCCATGCCTTTTTTAAGGCGCTCTTGTTTCTAAGCTCTGGCTCGGTGATTCACGGTATGGAACACGGTCACCATCACGTTCACGAACACGATCACGAACAGGAAGGACACGACGATTCTCACACGGAGCACGACGAACACGGGCACGAAGAGGCGTGGTTTAATGCCAATGATATGATGAATATGGGCGGGCTGGCGAAGCGCATGCCTCGCACGTTCTGGCCGTTCCTGCTTGGCGGCCTGGCCCTCTCGGGCTTTCCGCTCTTTACCGCCGGTTTCTGGTCGAAGGACGAGATCCTGGCACAGACCTTTGAACTGTCACGTCCGGTCTTTTGGACACTGACGGTGGCCGCCGGCATCACGGCCTTTTACACCGCGCGGCAGCTCTGCCTGACCTTTGCCGGCGAACCAAGGACAGAGGCCGGCAGACACGCCCCCGAGAGCGTTCCTTCGATGACCACACCGCTGCTCATCCTGGCATTCTTTGCCGTGACCCTGGGATGGGTAGGCATTCCGGATCATTTCCCGGTCATAGGCCCCCTGATCCCCAACTGGTTTGAGCACTTTGTCGGAGCGACGATCGAGGCTGGCGGTCACGCGATGGAACACGCCGCCAAAGTCGCCGGGCACCTATCGGAAGGCGGTCACGAGCCCCACTCCCAGTTGCCCCTGGTTATGGGATTGACCTTTGCGCTAGGCGGGCTTTCCCTGGGCTGGCTGGTCTACGGGCGAAAGCCGTTGAAGGCCGGACAGATGGACCCCGTCGAGGCAGGGATGGGCAAGATCGGGCTCGGCTGGCTCTACCGCGCTATGGAGAATCGCTTCTACTTTGACTGGCTGTATGAAAAGACCTTTGTGAACGGTTCCATCTGGCTGGCCAACGTGTTCGACGCCTTCGACTACGGTCAAGACGGCGGACACGGCATCGTGGACGGGACGGTGATGCTGTTCGGCAAGATCGGAAGAGGCCTTTCGGACATCTCAAACTGGTTCGACTTTAACGTCGTAGATGGCATCGTCAACATGGTGGGCCGCGCCGGGCGACTCCTCTCCAACGGCCTCGACGTCTTTGACCTCAAGGTCATAGATGGCGCGGTCAACGGCGTCGGCGACGTGATCCGGGAGGCCGGCAAAGCGATCCGTCCCATCCAAACCGGCAAGGTACAAAACTATTTGCTGTTGGCAGTGCTGATGGTGCTGGCACTGATCGCGGCATTCTTTGTCATCTTACTGATTCCCTCAATACCCTGAGATCGGAGGAGAGCATGATGAGTTTCGGAATCCTGAGCATTACCCTCTTTATCCCACTGCTGGGCGCATTGCTGATTATGGTCATCCCCAAGGAGGATGCCAGAACGATCAGGCAAGTGGGGATTGCGTTTGCCTTTGTGAGCCTCATCCTGGCGAGCGTCATCTGGGTGGGCGTGGTGCAACAGGGGGCCAGCGACGTCCATAACACATTCGAGGAAGATCATCCCTGGATCCCTGCCTTCAACGTGCGGTTCCACCTCGGGGTGGATGGCCTCAGCGCGCCAATGATCTTTTTGACCGCCCTGTTGACGACCCTATCGCTGTTCTACTCTGCGCGCACTATCGAAACCCGGGTCAAGGAATACTACTGGCTGTTCCTCCTGCTGGAAGCCAGCATGATTGGCGTCTTCCTCTCAATGGACCTGGTGATGTTCTACGTCTTTTGGGAGATAGAGCTGGTGCCAATGTTCCTGCTCATCGGCGTATGGGGCGGCAAGAACCGGCTGTACGCGGCCATCAAGTTCTTTCTCTATACGATGGCGGGCAGCGTGGCGATGTTGCTGGCTATCATCGCGGTCTACTTTCAGACCGGGACTTTTAACATCCTGGAAGCGGCCGCCCAGCAGCCCTTTGCCAATTATCCCGGATTAGCCGCAGCAGCGTTCTGGGCCTTTTTCATCGCCTTCGCCATCAAGGTACCGGCCTTTCCGTTTCACACCTGGTTGCCAGACGCCCATACCGAGGCGCCCACATCGGGCAGTGTAATCCTGGCGGGCATCCTGCTAAAGCTGGGAGCATATGGCCTGATCCGGGTTGTACTCCCAATGTTCCCAACCCAGTTCGCGTACTTTGTCTTGGAGGTACCCATCATCCCCATTATGGCGGTGGTGAGCATCGCCTACGGCGCAATGGTATGTATGGCTCAGTGGGACCTAAAGCGGTTGATCGCCTATTCGTCGGTGGCGCATATGGGCTACGTCACGCTGGGGCTGTGTGCGGCCGCGGCAGCCTTTGGCTACGGCAGGCTGAGCGGCACGGACCTGAACGCAGCCGCATCCGCGATCAACGGCGCGGCGTTCCAGATGTTTGCCCACGGGATCATCACGGGTGGGCTGTTTTTCCTCGTCGGCATCATCTACGAGCGGGCGCACACTCGCGACCTGAAAGCCTTTGGCGGGCTGGCCAGCCAGGTGCCCTACTACTATGGCATCCTGATGGTCACGGGCTTTGCCTCGCTAGGATTGCCAGGGCTGGCCGGGTTCTGGAGCGAGTTCTTTGTCTTTCGGGGCGCGATCAACTTTATTCCGATTGCAGCCTTCATCGGCGTGCTTGGCGTGGTCTTTACCGCGGCCTACATCCTATGGAAGATCGTGCAGCACATATTCCTGGGCGAACTTGACAAGGAAAAGTGGGGCAAGCTGACCGACATGGAGTGGTGGGAGAAGGCGACGATGTGGCCATTGGTGCTTATCATGGTCTTCCTGGGGCTGTATCCAGCCCCGCTGCTTGATACCTTTAACGCCGCGGTCACAAACATCCTGCAGTCACTACCATAAGGCCCAGGGAGGAGGACGACGTTGTCTGGAGTAGACACACTCGCGTGGGGGCAGACGCTGGGACTTTTAGCGCCCGAATTGGTGCTTCTGGTGACAGCTCTGTTCATCTTGGGAGCGGACGCGGTACTCCCATACGAGAGGATAGGGAAGGAAAAGACGTGGATACCGTGGGCCATGCTGGTAGGCCTGGCCGTTGCGCTGGCCGCCACGGTCTCGCTGTGGGGCGCGAACACGCGGGTCCTGGCCGTGCTCTCGGTAGATCCCTTTGCTTTGATGGTCAAATCGGTCGCCCTGGTGGCGATGGGAATGGTAGCGCTCTCCTCCGATGTCTACATACGGGCGCACAGCCGGTACCAGGCCGAGTTCTATGCCCTGTTGCTTTTTGCCACCCTGGCGATATGCCTTTTGGGCGGCGCGACCAATCTGATTATGGTCTTTCTGGCCTTTGACTTTCTCAGCATCACCTCCTACATCCTCACCGGTTATCTGCGGGATGACCGCCGCTCGTCAGAGGCGGCGATCAAGTACTTTTTGTACGGTGCTGCCGTTTCAGCGGTGATGCTCTACGGGATGTCGTGGTTCTATGGAGTGACCGGCTCCACGGATCTGAGCGGCATAGCTGCGGCCCTGACGGGCACGGAAGACATGGTGCGGCCAGTTATTCTGCCGGCGCTGATATTCGTGGCGGCAGGGTTCGCATTCAAGATCGGCGCGGTGCCTTTCCATCAGTGGGCGCCGGACGCCTACGAGGGCGCACCGACGCCCGTGACTGCCTTTCTCTCAGTGGGTCCCAAGATCGCCGGCTTTGCGGTCATCATTCGAGTGCTGATGATTGCGCTGCCCTTGGACCTGATGAGCCTGGCGATGGACTGGCGCGCGCTGCTTATGGCTATCTCGGCGTTGACGATGACGATCGGCAACCTGGTGGCGCTGTGGCAAAGCAACATCAAACGGCTGCTAGCATATTCGAGCATCGCGCAGGCTGGTTACATTCTCATCGGCGTGGTCGCAGCATCCCCACGGGGAATATCGGCAGTACTGCTCTACCTGTCCGCCTACGCGATCACCAACCTGGGAGCCTTTGCAGCCGTCATCGCATTCTCCAACCAGACCGGCTCCGACGAGATCGATGACTATGCGGGACTGCACAAACGCGCGCCCGTGGTGGCCGGGGTGATGATCGTATGCCTGCTGTCGCTGGCGGG
>CAYUIS010000127.1:15819-16067 GCA_964444825.1 uncultured Anaerolineales bacterium
TCCCTCCGACGGCCGGTTTCGTGGGTAAATTGTGGCTCTTTTCCGCGGCCATTGAGGAAGGCATGCTGTGGTTGGCCGCCCTTGGTGTGATCAACAGCGTGATATCGGTTTCATACTACTGGAAAATCATACGCGCCATGTACCTTGCTCCGGCGGAGACCGAGGAAGAACTGGCGACTTCGCCCGCGTTGGCGGTCGCGTTGGGAGCATCCATAATCGGTATATTCGCTGTGGGGATCTTTCCCACC
>CAYUIS010000128.1:0-2091 GCA_964444825.1 uncultured Anaerolineales bacterium
TCGGCACGCTGGCCGTGATCGGGCTGGCCGTGGCGGTGAACGTGTAGCCAGTCTGAATATGGCCCCACGCCGGGCCCTTGACAGCCAGCCCGGTCAGCGGCGAGATACGCGTGGTGATGACGTGGGTCTGGGTGACCTCGCCCACCGGGTTCATGGCTGTGACGGTGACGGTCTTGGCGCCGGGTGTGTCCCAGCCAAAGATGGCGACGTCCCACCGGCCATTCGTGTGCGTCTGCGACAGGCCATCCGTCGCGGACCAGTGGTAAGTAATGGGCACCGTGGTGGAGACCGGGCTCACAGTCGCGGTAAAGGCATACCCAAACGGAACGATGCCTTCCGTCGGACCGGTGATGGTCACGCTCTCCGGCGGGATGGGCCTGAGGATGGTGATGACCCGGGTGTGGGTGACTATACCACGGATATTGATGGCCGTGACTGTGACTGTCTTGGTGCCTGTTACGTACCAGGTGAAAGTGACCGTGTCAATCAGACCGCCGTCTCCGTGAACCACCGGAGTCGGCTGATCGGTGAACTGCCATATATACGTCACAGGTCGGGTAGCCGTGATAGGGCTCACTGCAGCAGTGAAGGGCGTGGAGACGTAAGCGACACTCGTGATTGGCCCGCTGACGGCTACGCCGGTCACCCCAGAAAGCCCCAGCGTGACCACGTGAGTATCGATGACCACGCCCCCCACGTTGGCGGCTGTGACCGTGATCGTCTTGGTGCCAGTGACATCCCAATTGAAGCTGACAGTATCCGTCAGGCCGCGATTCAAATGTGTCTGAGAGCTCAGTCCTGTGGCCTCCCAGATATAGGTGATAGGCGCAGTGGTCGTGACCGGGACGACTTGCGCCATAAAGGCATAGTCAACCTGAATGACGCCCTTCTGCCGCCCTGCGATATTCACGTCGGCGGGTGGAACATTGATGGTGATCGCGTGCGTACCTGTGACGATGCCACCCACGTTCGCCGCCGTCACCGTGATGCTCTTGAGCCCTGGCGTGCTCCAGGTGAACCAGGCTGTGTGGGCCACCGCGCTCGCGCTCGTCACCACCTCGCTCTGCCCCTCCGCCTGCCAGGTGTAGGTGATCGGCAACGTCGTCGTCGGGGGACTCACCGTCGCGGTGAACGCGTGTGGCACGTCGATGTTGCCCAGCGCCGCACCGTCGATGACCACGCTGCCCGGCGGCACGTTGATCGTGATGGTGTGTGTGTCGCTGGCCACACCGCTCATGTTGCTCGCCGTGACGGTGATCGTCTTCACCCCGGTGACCGGCCAGGTGTAAGTGACCAGGGCTGAGCCTTGCCCCGCCACCGGCTCCGGCGACCACACGTAGGTGATCGGCAGCGTCGCCGTGGGCGGGCTCGCCGTGGCGCTGAACGTGTACAACGTGTCGATGTTGCCCAGCCCGGGACCACTGATCTCCACGCTCTCGACAGGCTGAGACCTCACCCATACGTCATCAATCGCATAACCATCAGCAGGGATCGGCTGGTCATCGTAGAATTGGAACTTGATCTGGAAGTGATCGTTGAAGGCCATACCGCCGGCAGCGGCTGCCGCATCCAGGTAGATAACCTCGTGCTGATACCCTGTGTGGGTTCCATTGAAGGACAACACCCGGTGCCACGTTTGACCATCGTCATCGCTGATAAAGACGCCATCTCCTACGTGCTCGTCGTCTTCGAACTCCTGCCACCAAAAGTCCAGAACAACGCCAACTCGCCCCGCCAGGTCGATGTTCAGGATCACGGCTGCTGTCGAATAGCTACCCGCATTGGCCACATCGTCGAGCAGAACACTATATGACGATGGAGGGTGCGGATATGCGCTACTGACCTGTACCCGACCCTCGGTCGTGGTGATCACACTCCAGCCCTCGCCGAGCAGGCCTGACTCGAAGCCGTCGAAGAAGGGAAAGTCCACTGCCCTGATCGCGATGGCGTGGGTGTTGCTGACGGTGCCGCCTACGTTTGTGGCCGTGACGGTGACGGTCTGGGAGCCAACCGTGCTCCAGGTAAAGGACATGGTGTCGGTGGCATCGCTGACGACGTGGGTCTCCTGGGACAGACCCGTAGCTTGCCAGG
>CAYUIS010000128.1:2191-15931 GCA_964444825.1 uncultured Anaerolineales bacterium
GCGGGCTCGCCGTGGCGCTGAACGTGTACAACGTGTCGATGTTGCCCAGCCCGGGACCACTGATCTCCACGCTCTCGACAGGCTCAGGCCTCAGCCATACGTCGTCAATGGCATAACCATCGTCGGCAATCGGAAAGTTGTCGCGGAATTGGAACGTGATCTGAAAGTGATCGTTAAAGGCCATACCGCCGGCAGCGGCTGCCGCATCCAGGTAGATGATCTCGTGGCGGAATTCCGGGTTGGGGTCATAGTTCTGAAAGTCCACCACTTGATACCAGGTACCGCCATCATCGTCACTGATAAAGACGCCATCTTCAGGATGAGGTTCGTCGCTGAATTTGCGCCACCAAAAATCCAAGACAACGCCGACCTGCCCATCGAGGTTGACATTCAGAATGGCTGCTGCCGTAGATAGAGGGTCCGTGATAATCCTGCTATCCAGGAGTACGCTATAGGTGCCAGAGTGTGGGTATGTGCTGCTTACCTGTACCCGTCCCTGAAAATCGGTCTGAACAGTCCAGCCTTCGCCCAGCAGGCCCGACTCGAAGCCATCAAAGAAGGGAAAGCCCACCGCCGTGATAGTGATGACGTGAGTATCCGTGCTGAAACCCGCAGCATTCTCGGCAGTGACGGTGATGGCTTTGAAACCGCTCGTGTCCCAATTGAAGGATACGGTGTGGCTGAGCTCATTGGTGGTTGTCCAGACGTCACTTTGTCCCGTTGCCTGCCAATGATACGTGATCGGTACCGTCGTCGTGGGGGGAGCAACGGTAGCAGTAAAGGTGTATGCACCATTGATCACACCCGTCGTCGGACCGTCGATAAGTGCCCCATTTGGCGGAATGACCCGGTGGAGCCGATAAAAGCCACCGACGACCCGCTGAGAGCCAGCCTGCGTCCCCGTCGCAACCAACAGGCCACAATCGGGTGGCCCGTACTCGTCTGCATCTATCGTGACCTGGACCGTGACCGTAACCGACTCACCATCATCAAGTATGACCGTCGCCGGCGTCACGACGGCGGACCATCCCTGCGCCGACAGATGCGTTAGGGCAAACGTGTCGCTAACGCCGCTGCGATTCGTCAACGTGTAGGCAAAGGTCGCCGCTTGTCCCAGTTCGCTTCCAGCCGCCTGCTCCGGGGGCGCTATTTCCAGGCCTCCGACCAGGTTGACGGTCGTGGTTGACCCCCATCCGTCCACGTCCAG
Source organism: uncultured Anaerolineales bacterium (assembly GCA_964444825.1). GTDB lineage: Bacteria > Chloroflexota > Anaerolineae > B4-G1 > B4-G1 > CAYUIS01. The sequence continues at coordinate 3,399 of CAYUIS010000128.1, forward strand.
CGCCTGCGCCGCCACCGTGGCTGGCGAGCTGTACGCCAACCCCCGAAAGGCCATCGTTACACTATAGCCGTTCGTTCCGTTCAGGCCGGTGGGGATAATACACACGTCTTGAACAAAAGGATCATCCAGCGCATCGTCGTCGCTGGCGTTCGCGTTAAGGTTGACGTAGTCAATGAAGCGGCTGTCGGTGATTGCACCATCCACGGCCACGCTCACGGTGATCACATCAGGCTCTGTGTATGGACTCGTCACACCCACCAGGGCCGTCATACCCGTCGCATCGGTGTAGACGCCACGCAGCACGACGGTGGGCGATACGCGGTTCGTCCACGGCACGAAAGGTGTATCCAACGGATGGATGGCCGCCCGCCGCGTGACGGTCAGGCCATCGTGCACCTCAAAGTGCAGATAGGCGGATGAACCATCGCTCTCTTTGCCTGCCCACCCGATGACCTGTCCAGGGGAGACTTGTAGATCGTCAGTGATCGCCGAATGAACTGACGCCAGGTGGCTGTAGCGTGTCTGGCCATCGGCGGCGGCGTGGATCAATTGCACAAAACAGCCCGCCGTGCCAACTGCGCAGTCTCCGTCGAAGGATTGTACCGTACCCGTGGTGACGGCGTGGACGGGGGTATTCTCAGGGGCACACCAATCTACTCCCAGGTCAAAATCATAGCCATTCGATACACTGGTCGTCAGCACCCGGGGGCCATACGTTTCGCAGATATCCAGCGTAGACGTGAGGGGATACGTATAGACAGATGGAGCCCGCAGATAGAGCCTGGCAGCAACCGGAGCAGGGGCTGCGGACGTGGCAGACGACACAGCAGCTACGTCCTGCCCCAGCCACATCAGACAGACCACAACGCCGAGCACTGCGATACCGAGTGACCAGGCCAACGCCAGTATTCTAGATCGAAAATGACTGTTCACCGAGTGATACCCCTCCCGCCGCACTGACCGTTCGGGCAGCGCTAAATCGGCTTGGAGCGACGTTGTGGCCCAAGCCGATACCTGACCGTTCGATCTCATATTGTAACACGCTTCTGTTCAAATCGCGTTAACGAAAGGTAAAAGAATGATTGGAATTTGCCGTGAGAGTTCCTTCCCTTCCAGTCCTTGCCAAATCCCGATCACGGCGGCGGCTGGGTCGGGGATGGGCCCTCCCCAGGCCCTCCGGATGAACCGAGGGGATTATACCAAAAGTGCCACTCTTCAGTAGAGCGAGCCACAACCGCCCCATCCTCAAGAACGACGACCTGCCAGCGGTACTCGCCATACTTCTCTGGTGCCAGCACCACCGTCCACGTGCGGGTAGTGAGAGCAGCACTCTCGGATATCTCACCTGTGGAGACGTGGCGCAGAATGACACGGAAAGCTCGTCCACTCCCCAAGCTACCTTCCCATTCGAACGTGACCGGATCTCTTCCCTTGACCTCCATACCTAGCGCTGGCTGCAGTTGACGGGGAGATGCGGCAACAGGCTGAGATGTTGGCGTAAATGTTGGCCTGGGTGTCGCAGTGGGGGATGGTGATGGCGAAGGAGAGGGGGAAGGTGTAGGGGAAGGTGTAGCAGTAGCCGTGGGTGTTGGTGTATCGGGCTGTGCTATAGGGGTCACAGTGAGTTCGGATTCGGGCGTAACCGTAGCAGTTGGGGACAGGTCGAGCACAACAGGGACTGATGGCGTCTCAGTCAACGTCGCTCTCAAGTTAGGCGTCGGCGTTGGCGTCGGCAAAGCAACAGCCGTCGTGGCGCGGGCTCGAAGAATCGCAATCACAACCACCAACACGACACACGCCACACCAGCGACTCCGGCTAACAGCCTGTTGGCATTGATCCACAACCTGGCCTCCGCTTCGCGGGTGCGCCATCTGAGGTCCCCTCCAAGACCCGGGGATATGAGCAGAGCCTTTTTCCACCAGTTCAAGGCCTCCTGCCACCTCCCAGCGCCCCGCTCACGATGCCCCATCGCCACGTAAATCTGAGCCAGGGCCGACATGCTTGGGAATCCCCTCGTCTCTAGCGGGATCTCCTCCAGTTGTTCGACGGTCCCTTGCCAATCTGCCTGCTCCCACCGCTCAATGGCCACACGGGAGCGGGCCTCAGCTTCGGCGTTCAGATTCGACCGTTTTGTTCTGACGTACTTGCCCTCTTGGAGGAGTTCATAGTATTTATCGGCCAGGGTTTGGCTTACTTCTACCCACTGATCATAGTCAGGACTGATTCTCTCCAATAGGCTAATGGCGGCTGTGCCATTGCCGACCAGCAACTCCCTCGCCCATTGATGCCGGGCGTTGTCCAGCAATCGCTTGGTACGTCCCGTCCGGTGATCGGGATCGATCTCGACCGCCTTTTCCAGCCAGTCCACCTTTTGTTCCCAGCTAATGGGGATATCCCGGCGGGTCCCGTTTCTAAAGGCAATCGCCGCACATAGATCGGCGACGTCCTCATAGCCGGGGTTTTCTCGATAGACATCGTACAAAAGATAGTACGCCCGCCCTGGATCTCTGACCTCCAAGTCCTTGCCCCAGGCATACAGCGTATGCCTGAGGATCTCCCCCACCGATTCACCACCGGGCCCCTCATAGGACGTATCCCACTTTGCAGCCAGCCTGAGCACGTCGGTCCAACTCTCCTGTTGAACCAGTGTCAAGAGGTTGTTGAACGCGCGCTCGCGCCGCTCATCCTGCCGTGCCTGCTCCAATCTCTCAGCTAGGTCCACGCCCCGGTAAACCGCGTCCTTTTGGTGCAGCGTAGCAAAGGCCTCGATCGCGGGCCGCCACTCCCTTTGGGAAACGTGCGACATACCCTGGGCGTATAGTATTCCCATTTCCAGCCTGGAGCGCAGCTCGCCCAATTCGCCAGGCGGGTCCTCTGATGTTTCATAACTCCGACAATACCTCAAACCCTGCTCAAAGTCGACGCTGGCAGCTCTCCAATCCGAGGCGTTGATGTGTTCCTCACCTTCTCTTAAGTAGCGCTCGATTTCTGCGATGTCGGAGGGTTCAGTAGCCGCTGTCTCCACATCGACGTCGCTGACCGACCGCCCTGGATCTGGACTTGATGAGGCCGATCCCTCGCGCTTTGCAGCCCTTACCTGCTCGATCCGGAGCCTATCCCCTGCCTGCTGATAGGCAGCCAAAGCGCCATCCAGATCGCCCCGTACCAACGCACTGTCGCCACGCCGGGCCCATATGGAGACCTTCATCTCACGGGCTGTCTGTTCGTCGGAATAGATCTCCAGCGCCTGCTCACACGCTGCCAAAGCGCCATCCTCGTCGCCGCGCTCCTCCCGTGCCTGGGCCTGGGCGACGTGAGCCCGCGCGAGGACAAGCCCGATTTCGTCCGGCGCCATTTCATAAGCCCGTTGCAGCTCTTCCACTGCCTCGTCGACTCGACCACCAACCAGGAGCACCCTACCGCGCTTCAGATATACGCCCAGGGGCTGTCTCGCAAGCTCGATCCTCAGCGCCCGCGCGCTTTCCTGACAGATGAACAACTGGGGCATCCACCAGGACGGCAACCGGTTCCCAAAGTCTCCATACATAGACTCACGGGCCTCGGCGACAGCATACTCCACAGGCACGCCGCTCTCAGCCATCCAGGAACCGTAGAACCGGCGGTAGAAGCGGGCTGCTACGTCGTCCGCCAGATCCACGGGGTATGTGGCTGTCACGACCGCTGGCAAGCCTCTGGCGATGAGCTCCTTCGCCATATCGCGCAAAGTATGATCAGACGCGCGCTCCCACTCCTGGTTCTCATAGCCTTGCAGAAAGACCACGCGCACACCAGTGTAGGCTAGGATGCTGACCAGATCATCGTTCCGTCCGTTATGGCCACGTTCAGGCCGTAGGAAAGGGAAGCACGGCGACGCTTCGGCCCCTGGAGTATCGCCTTCAGCCGAACCATCAGTCCCGATAAAGTGCACGACGTCGTAGGGATACTCTGTCCGCACCAGGTTGTGGCATAGGGTGCCGTAATCGGCGCTGGCACTGTCCGATAGGTCCAGGTAGTCGATGATTAGCATTCCGGATTCTGCGAGGTCGGCAAAAGCGGTTTCCAGGCGGGTCTTCTCGGCCAGTGGGTCGACCGCTTCCCGATCACCTGAGGAAGCTATGACCACCAGCAACTTTAGTGGCGGCGTGATCAGGCGCTCGCGAATCGCAGCCCCGCATCGCGGGGAGCGCACGACCGGCGTCACCGCGTCGAGGGCGAGGAACTCGTGCACCGGAGCCGTATGCGCGCACAAGAGTTCCAGTGGCACGTCGGCCAGTGCGTCAGTCTGGATGGTAAGGCGCAAACGCAGACCCGTGGCCGGGCGCCGGCGCGTCCGGCTCAGGCATACGTTCCACTCGCTGGCGATCTCGGCGCTAATGAGGGCATAAAACAGTTCGCTACCCAGCTCGGCCAGCTCGGCCCCGCTGAGCCGACCCTGGCGTGCCTCCGTCCAGGCAGCATAGTTGTCGGGCATCGTGATAGGCACAGGCTGCGCCAGACGACGACCGCTGGGGACAACACCCAGGTCGGCGTAGAGATGTCCGTTCTTCTGTGTAACAATGACCTCAAAGTCCTCGTACCGCTTGATCATTTTCCCCTATGCATCCCCGCCTGATGCGCCAATAGTCCGCCTGCCTCCGGCATCCCGGACACGTGCACGCAGCCATAATAGCATTATACTTTAGCTCTTGACCTAGGTCAATAGGAAGTAGTGGCTAGGTGAGGGTCGTGGCCTGAGCGCTGGGACCAACTTGCAGACGGGGACCAGACGATCCAATGGAACCAGAATACGTTCTTACTTCGCATAATAGCCTGAGAGTACCTACTTGCTTCGGATAACTACACACAACAAAAGGCCGTCTTCTAGGCACACTTGAGCTTTGCTCGCCGCCAAAACATTGCTCACCCCCCGTGCCGGCCCGAAATACAACGTGTCCTCTTCGAGCGCCCACTCTAATCCTTCGGTCGTCACGCCTACCGCATCTCCTCCCAGCGGAATCAGAGATAGCGTGTCCCCCACCCCGCCCTCGATGGTAGCCTCGCCATCGATGAGGAATGCCTCCTGTGCCCCCTCGACGATGCGCACGTCGATCCCCCTCAACTCGGGCATTGTCAGCAACATCACGTTGGCAACAAGCTGATCCAACCGCCCCCCCAGCGCCGCCAGCACGACGATCTCCGTAGCGCCCTCGGCCGCTGCATAGTGCAGTGCCAGCTCCAGATCGGTCTCGTCTTTGCGGGCTGGAAAGCTGATAATGCGACAACCAGACGTCTCCAAACGGAACCGCTGGTCCGACGGCAGTGAATCGAGGTCACCGACAATTACATCGGGGGAGATACCAACCGCCAAAGCATGCAGAGTTCCACCGTCGGCAGCGATGGTCATGTCGCAAGTCAGTAGATGATCACGGGCCCCTTGCAGATCGGGGAATTCTCCGTTGGCAAAGACTGCGACCCGCATAGCTACCCCCTACAAGAGAGCCGCCCCACCCTGTGGGGCCAATCATACCCGAACATACAACTTGTGCTGGCATTGTCCAGGTCAGGTCCCCAGGCTTGATGCCGGAGTTGAGTGCTTGCTACTCCTCCGGCACTGGCGCAGTGCGACTGACCCGCTGCATCCTGGCGATCAATCGTCGCCGCTTGTTGGGGTCGCTCGTCTCTGCCAGTCGCTGGCGCAGATTCCGCAGTGTTCGCTTGCGGATCTGCTTGCGCCGCCGTTTCCGGTCATGTTCCGTCCGCATAAACTCCTCCTAACTAAACTATGTCTTATGTTATGGATACACGCGCTTGAGCATCCGCGGGAAGGGGATCGTCTCCCGGAGATGATCCAGGCCACATATCCAGGTCACCGTTCGCTCTACACCCAATCCAAACCCAGAGTGAGCGACCGAGCCATACCGCCGCAAATCGATGTACCACTCAAAGGCCTCCCGAGGCAGATCCCACTCCTCGAGCCGCTGAAGCAGCAGGCCCGGGTCTGAGATACGCTCCGATCCGCCAATGATCTCCCCGTACCCCTCAGGGGCCAGCAAATCGGCGCTCTTGGAGACCTCCGGCCGGCCCGGCCAGGGCTCCATGTAAAACGCCTTGGCCCGGGTTGGATAGCCATAGACAAAGACCGGCTTGTCGAAGCGTTTGGTCAGCTCTGTCTCGTGGGGCGACCCAAAGTCATCTCCCCACTCGATCTCCAGCAGATCGCTCAGTTCCTCATCTTCCGTCTTCTGCCGAATCTCCACCAGCATCTCGACCGCCTCATCGTACGAGATGCGGGGGAAAGGCGGCACTACCTTCTCCAGGTGGCTGGTATCCCGTCCCAGTAGCTCCAGCTCATACGCCCGATCCCGGAGGCAGGTTTGGACGATGTGTGAGACAAACTGCTCCCCGATGTCCATATACCCGTCCAGATCGCAGAAAGCCGCCTCCGGCTCGACCATCCAGAACTCGGTCAGGTGACGGCGGGTCTTGGACTTTTCGGCCCGGAAGGTGGGGCCAAAGCAATAGACACGCCCAAAGGAGTAGATATCCGCCTCGTTGTAGAGCTGTCCAGACTGGGCCAGATACGCTGGCGCGCCAAAATAATCCGTCTCAAACAGGGTGGATGTACCTTCACAGGCCGCCGGGGTAAGAATAGGGGTATCCATATTGACAAAGCCGTGGTCATCGAGCCAATCGCGGATAGCGCGTATCACGGTGGCTCTCACCCGCAGCACGGCCCATTGGAGTTGCGAGCGGATCCACAAATGGCGATGGTCCATCAGGAACTCGACTCCATGCTCCTTGGGTTGGATAGGATAATCCTCGGCTACTTGGACCACCTGGAGGTCTGTGACGCCCAGTTCGTAGCCGCCCGGCACGCCTGGCGCCCGACCATCCTGCCGGATAGCACCGGTGACGATGAGGGATGACTCTTGAGTTAGACCGAGAGCGGCTTCAAAGACCTCGGGACTCACTGCCTTCCTAAAGACCACGCACTGGGCAAAGCCAGTTCCATCCCGCACTTGCAGGAACTGCAACCTCCCCTTGTCGGTGCGACTGTAGAGCCAGCCTTGAATCGTAACCTCCTCCTCCACGTGCTGTGCGATATCCTGAATACGGATTATCTCGGGCATACCGGATTCTTCCCCCTTCTGTAATGCGCCCCTGTGTCGCTCCGGGGATTGTACAGCAGAATGGGTAAGCAGGCAAGAGACGCGATCGAACGCCTGGCTCTCCTGATCACATCTGAGGGCCCACGCGGGCGTGATCGAGCTGCTGAGTACGTGCGCTAACCGCCGGGCGTGGCAGCAACCGTAGCCGTGATAGTAGGCGTACCGATTACGACAGGGGTCCAGGTAGGTGGCAGGGTGATCCCGGGAGCTGGCGTGCTGGTGGGATTGGGGGTCCAAGTAGGCGGTAGCGTGAGCACCGGGGCGGGCGTGTCTGCGGGATTGATGGTCCAGGTTGGTGGCGGTGTGATGATGGGCGCTGGTGTGCGGGTAGGATTGGGGGTCCAGATGGGCGAGGGGGTGTAGCCCGGCGCTGGTGTACCGGTGGGGTACGGGGTCCAGGTGGGCAATAGCGTGAGGGCTGTCGGTGGTGTCTCAGCTATCGTGCCTGTCAGGGTTGCCGTGGGGGTAACCGTCGGTGTCCAGGTCAGGCGAGGGGTCTCCGTTGGCCAAGGGGTTCGCGTCGGGGCTAGGGTAACCGGAGCAACAGTGGGGCGTGGCGTCCAAGTGGGCGGACGTGTAGCACTGGGTAATGGCGTCGCCTCCGCTTGTGCAGTGGGTGTGGCTTGTGCGGTCTCTATGGGGACAGCGGTTGGTGACTTGGCTACCAGGCCCCTGCTGGCTGCCCACCACACGCCAACAGCCGCAATGCAGACAAAAACGAGCACCCCCGCTCCAACGCCAATGACCCAATCCGACCGCCGCGTGGCTGATCTCTTGGGAGAGAAAGCCGCCTCGGCATCCATTACCTCTTCCTGCTCCTGTTCCTGGCTCTCACCTTCGCCAAGCACATCGGATTCGGTCACTCCGGGGAGCGGTTGTATCGCTGGCTCGTCGGCCATTAGCCCTCCTTCGGCGCTCGATACCGGCGGGAGCGCGGTGGTGAACGGTGACACACCTGGCTTGGCCCTCAGACGCTCCAAACCCCGCTGTGCGATGGTGTTGCTGGAATTGATCTTTAGAACGTTTTCGAGGCAGATGCGACGCTCCGCATCCGTTTCTACCACCCCGCTCATCCACAGCCAGGCCATCTCGTTGTGCTCATCCTGTTCCAAGGCCTGAGCTAGCAGGCGACGTGCTTCGTCCCGCCGTCCCTCTTTGAGGGCGGCGATCCCCCGGTTCAAAAGATCATCGATCGCCATTATATGCCCCTTTGATAGGATAAGCTTGTCTGGCCAATCAGTTGGTTGAAGCTATGTGAACAGACAACCTTAGCCCAATAGCCTGAACAGAGCCTCAGTCCCATAGAAGCCGATCAGGGCAAAGCCGATGTTCTTGATCACCTTGCCGGCCGTGCAACTGACGAGGAATTTCCAAACCGGAAATCGCATCGCTCCTGCAATGATACCCCCCACGTCAAAGAATGGATTGGGAATGACGGCCATAACGAATATCGTCAGTGCCCCGTAGTGCCGCATCCATCGATCCACGCGCTCGTACGTTTGATTCGTCTCTACCCAAGTGTGCCCGCTGTAGCCGGCCAGATAACCGGTCAGCTCTCCCAATGCCTGGCTCACGCCGCCCACGATGCCCACAATCCATGGGTTAAAAACCCCACCCATGACCGAGCTGACCGCTAGTCCTGGCACGGGTAGGATCAACGTCGCGTTACTGACCAACCCTACAATAAAGACTGCTGCGTAGCCGTATTGCCGCAGCTCCTGAAGGTGATCGCGGAAGTAGAGCGACGCGCCCAGCGCAGCGATCACGATGACGACGGTTACAGCCTGTATGATCCTCAGCCGGAGCCGTGACGCAGGTGCAGGAACAGTGTCTGCGGCACCCTGGTCCTGAATAGGCGAGGACTGTTCAGCCACGACCCTAACTCTGCCCCTCGCTTTCAGGAGTGAACGGTGGGAGCGGCGCGCCGAGACGCACAATCTTTGCCCTGCCGTCAGGCATACCGCCGGTCACGTTGCGAGTGTCCACCACCAGACCCGCGTGCTCCACCACCTGCTCATAGTCCAGATCATGGTGGGCTGTGACGATGACGGCACAATCAGCGTCCGCGAGTGCCGCCTCGGTCAAGGGCACAGACTCTAGTATGACCAATTCGCGATGGAAGACGTCACCACCTACCCGAAAGTGCGGCACGTAAGGATCATGATAGGTCACGATCGCGCCCCGATCCAACAACAGCTCAATGACCCGTTCGGCGGGAGAATTGCGGGCATCGTCGATGTTTGGCTTGAAGGAAACGCCCAGCACCAACACGCACGCGCCGCGCAGAGACTTGCCGTGTAGGGAGAGGGCCTGGACTACCAAGTCTACCACGTGGTGGGGCATCGCCTGGTTGACCTCTCCCGCCAGCTCGATAAACTCGGTATAGTAGTCGTACTCGCGGGCCTTCCAACTGAGATAATAGGGATCCACTGGAATACAATGCCCACCCACCCCGGCCCCTGGGTAAAAGGGCATAAAACCGAACGGTTTCGTCTTGGCTGCTTCCACCACCTCCCAGATATCGATCCCCATACGCTCAGTTAGCAGCGCCAACTCGTTGACCAAGGCAATGTTGACGGCACGGAAGGTGTTTTCCAGCAACTTTGTTAACTCGGCGGCTCGGGGCGAGGAGACAGGGTGGACCGGAGCCCCCATCTGGCGCAGCAAATCGGTAGCCAGTTTCGTGCACTCTGGGGTGAGGCCACCTACGACCTTGGGCGTGTTGTACGCCGACCACTGCCTGTTTCCTGGGTCGATCCGCTCGGGAGAAAAGGCCAAGTAAAAGTCCTTCCCAGCTTTGAGGCCGCTTTCCTCGAGAATCGGCTGCACAACCTCCTCGGTCGTGCCGGGATAAGTCGTGCTTTGTAGGACGATCAACTGGCCCGGCCTCAGTCGAGGTTGGATGCCCTTACTGGCAGATCGGATGTAAGAAAGGTCAGGGGCACGCTGAGCGTCGTAGGGGGTGGGAACACAGATGAATATGGCATCCACTTCACCCAACACATCATAGTCCGAAGTGGCCACAAGACGCCCCGTCTCAACGTGCGGGGCCACATCGTCGTCGGGAACGTCGGGGATATAGCTCCGCCCAGCGGTGATGGATTCCACTTTGTGTCGGTCTACGTCTAGCCCGACGGTAGAGAAGCCAGCCTTGGCAAACGCTGTCGCCAGCGGTAGGCCGACATAGCCCAGTCCAATTATGGCAATGCGAGCGGTACGCCCGGTGATTTTATCCCCTAGAGCAAACATTCAGCCTCCAGATAATACTTGTCGCAGAGTGAACTCTTGATGTTTTATCCTGGTGACCCGGCTCTGTCAGAGCCGCCCACCCGTCCCCGTTGTTCGCAGAGCGCCGGTTCCCCTCGTCGCACACCGATCACGCCCAGAAGTCGGCTTCACGACTCATAGCAGCGGCCTCCGCGTGTGCCATTCCGTCGCCTGTTCGTAGGCATAAGCCACTCGAAGGACCTCACCCTCTCCGAAGGCAGGTCCCATCACCTGCAGGCCAATAGGTAGTCCATCGGCATCAAACCCGCAGGGTAGGCTTACGCCGCAAATGCCTGCCAAGTTCATCGAGAGGGTAAAAATGTCGGAGAGGTACATCTGCAACGGATCATCGATCTTGTCGCCAATACGGAAGGCCGTGGTGGGGGTTGTTGGCGTGATGATGACGTTCACCCGCTCAAAGGCGGCATCAAAATCCGACCTGATCAATGTGCGCGCCTTCTGTGCCTTGAGATAGTATTCATCATAGTAACCGGCCGAGAGGGCATAAGTGCCCAGCATGATGCGCCGCTTCACCTCGGCCCCGAATCCCTGTCCCCGCGTTTCCTTGTACGTTTCGATCAGTCCCTCGGCATCCACCCGCAATCCATAGCGCACGCCATCGTAGCGAGCCAAGTTGGCGCTGGCTTCGGCTGGGGCGATAAGATAGTAGACGGGCAGTGCATAGTCAGTATGGGGCAAGCTGACCTCGTGTATCTCGGCTCCCAATTCGATCAAAACATCCACCGCAACGCGCACGGCCGTCTCCACATCTGGCTGCATTCCTTCGACAAAGTACTCTCTCGGCACGCCAACTGGCACGCCCTGCAGATTGACCCCTTCCTCCGACCCATTGCCCAGATTGCCAGCATAGTCGAGCACGGGTACGTCCATCGAGGTCGAATCGCGGGGATCGTGCCCGGCGATTCCCCCAAGCAACAGCGCTGCATCGGTGACGTCTTTGGCCAACACGCCGACCTGATCCAGCGACGATGCGAAGGCAACCAGGCCATAACGACTGACCCGTCCGTAGGTCGGTTTAAGTCCAACGACGCCGCACATGCTTGCCGGCTGGCGCACGCTACCCCCGGTGTCGGTGCCCAGAGCTCCCAAACACTCGTCGGCAGCAACTGCGGCGGCGCTTCCACCACTGCTCCCCCCAGGCACGCGATCCAGGTTCCATGGGTTTCGTGTGGTGAAAAACGCCGAGTTCTCTGTCGATGAACCCATAGCGAACTCGTCCATATTGGTCTTGCCTAGGATGACCGCGCCACTCGCCTTCAAACGTGCTACCGCTGTGCTATCGTAGGGTGGGACAAAGCCTTCAAGTATACGCGAGCCACACGTGGTGGGGACGCCCTCTGTGCAGAGTACATCCTTAACGGCCAAGGGTATGCCCAGTAATGGGCTAACCTCGCCACCGACCAATCGCTCGTCGGCGGCGCGAGCCTGACTCAACGCCTCCTCTGGTGTCAACGTCAGGTACGCCTTGACGTCGTTATCCACTGCCAGGATGCGCTCCAGCACTGCCTCGGTCAGTTCGACCGCTGATACCTTAGCAGCCATCAACAGGTCGCGGGCCTTGTGAATGGTCAGTTGATCTAGCCTCACGGTCTGCCCTCCAAACTATTCCATCACCGTCTGAACCTTGAAGCATCCTTTCTCGGCGGCAGGCCCATTGGCAAGGATACTGTCACGGTCAAAGGGTAGCTTGGCCTCGTCAGTGCGCATGACATTACGCAGCGGCAAGACAGTCGCCGTGGGCGAGATCGCTCCAGTGTCCAGCTCCTGCAATCGCTCAAAGTACTCTAGGATAGCCGAGAGCTGCTCCTGATACCGGGCCACTTCCTGGTCACTCAAGGCCAGCCTGGCCAGCGATGCAATATGTTGAACTTTTTCCAGACTCAGCTTCATAACAAGATCCAAAATCAATATCTAGCAGCAGCAATCGGCAACAGGAGACTGCCTCCCGGTACCCTGCACCTGGCAAAGCGTCACTGGTCACCTTCTGGGGAATTATAGCATTATTGGGACGGCGTAGCAACCAGAGCGCGTAGATCATTTGCACCCCACCTGTTCGCCCTTTCCAACAAACATGTTATAATTGCCCCCTGCTGTTC
>CAYUIS010000129.1:0-15812 GCA_964444825.1 uncultured Anaerolineales bacterium
TGCCCACAACATCGCCAAGTTTGAGGAACACGATGTAGAAGGGAAAAGGCTCAGGTTGTGCGTGCACCGTAAGGGCGCCACCCGCGCGTTCGGGCCCGGTTATGAAGGTCTGCCAGACGAGTATCGCAACGTGGGCCAGCCCGTCTTGGTGCCTGGCTCAATGGGTACCGCCTCATACGTGCTGGTGGGCACCGAAAAGGCGATGGAACTGACCTTTGGCTCGACCTGCCACGGGGCGGGACGTGTGATGAGCCGCAGCAGGGCGCGCAAGAGCATCTGGGGAAGCGATCTGCGGAAGGAACTGGAAGGACAGGGAATCGTCGTCCGTGCTGGCAGCAACAAGGGGTTGGCAGAGGAAGCCCCTGCCGCCTACAAGGATGTCAGTCGCGTGGTCGAGGTCGTCCACGGCCTCGGGATCGCTCGCAAAGTAGCCCGCCTGCGCCCCCTGGCCGTGATCAAGGGCTAAGGGACAACCTTGACCCAGACCGAGAATCTAGCCGCTGCGGACGACGCGCCAACCATTCGCCTTGGGCTACAGGGGGCTCGTCGTTTTGTCCTTCCTTCCCAGACCGCCGGCCGCGAGCGTGTCCTCCTCCTGATAGCCGCCGCCTTTTTTTCCATCGGCGCCCTCACCCTAACGATCGCTAGCCCAACCGGCTCATCCCAGGTCACACACTCTGCAACACGCTGGTCGTTTGTCGTTTGCTCGTTTGTCGCCGCTTTTGCTACTGCGCACTTGCTTCTGAACCGCTATCTCCCCCACCGTGACCCCTTCCTGCTACCTGTTGTGGCCCTACTGACCGGTTGGGGGCTCCTGCTTGTTGGCCGGTCGGCAATCAACTTTCTCGTGCGGCAGGCCGTGTGGTTGCTTTTCTCCACCATCGCGCTTCTGATCATCGCCCGGTTCGGTCGAGACCTTCGCTGGCTGCGGCGATTTCGCTATACGTGGCTCTTTGGAGGTCTGGCGCTGCTTGCGGCTACCCTCGTTTTGGGTGTCAATCCCTCTGGCTACGGTCTGCGCCTCTGGCTAGGGGCGTGGGGAATCTATTTCCAGCCCTCTGAGCTGCTCAAACTGCTGATGATTGTCTATCTGGCCTCCTACCTGGCCGAGAGAAAGGAACTGCTGATCTCGGAAAGGTGGAAGGTAGGGCGGTGGCGACTTTCCCCTTTGGCCTATGTCGGCCCACTCTTGGCGATGCAGGGAATGGCCGTCGTCCTGCTGGCGTGGCAACAAGACCTGGGCACAGCGATGCTGTTCTCTTTCACCTTCCTGGCTATGCTCTATCTGGCCACCGGGCAGTGGGAATACATCGCCGCCGGGCTAGGGCTGTTCATCGTCCTTGGCCTGGCTGGGTATCTGCTCTCTGATCGGGTAGCGGTGAGGATCGACGGCTGGCTCAATCCCTGGCCCGATGCTGCCGACCGCACCTTTCAGATCGTGCAGAGCTTGCTGGCCTTTGGCGCTGGAGGGATCTTTGGCCGGGGATTGGGCCTGGGCAACCCAACCTACATCCCCGCCGTGCACACCGACTTTGTCTTCACCGCCGCGGGAGAGGAATTCGGCCTGATGGGGGCACTGGTCATCATTGGATTGTACGCCGTGCTACTCCTGCGCGGTTTTCGCATTGCCGCTCGCACATCCCACCCCTTTGAACACTTCCTGGCTGCCGGGCTGACGTCAGGACTGGTCATCCAGGCGTGGGTCATTATGGCAGGCAACGCCCGATTGGCCCCTATCGCTGGCGTCACCCTTCCCTTCATCTCCTATGGCGGCAGTTCGCTCCTCATCAGCTTTGTTACCCTGGGCCTTCTCCTCCGCATTTCCAGCCCCACAGCGGCCGGACAAGGCCCAAGGTCAACGGCTGTCTCACCTCCTCTGCCTGCCCACACCCACACGTCTCTCGTGCACCTGGCGTGCGCTCTTTCTCTGGCTCTGGCCCTGTTGGCCGCTACGTGCGGATACTGGACGGTTGCTCGGGCCGATTACCTCGATGCCCGCGACGACAACCCCCGCCGCGTCCTGTACGAGCGGAGCATCGTGCGGGGCCGCATCCTGGATCGAAACGGCGTTGTGCTGGCCGACGTGGAAGTGGGCGACGACGGCATCGTCACCCGCCGCTATCCCGTGCCAGAGGCCGTACCCGCAGTTGGCTATGCCAGCTTGCGCCACGGCACCGGAGGGATCGAGGCAACCTTCGAGAACGACCTCCGGGGCGAGTCCGATCAGACCGCCTGGCAGGCCGCGTGGAACGAACTCCTCCATCGCCCGCCCCATGGGCGCGATGTGCAGTTGACAATCGAGACAACGATCCAGGTACAGGCCCAGCAAGCGCTAAAGGGACAGGCTGGCGCCGCCGTTCTTCTGGACGCCACGACCGGCGAGATCCTAGCGCTGGCCTCAAGCCCCACCTTCGGCCCCGAGACCCTGGAGCAGGACTGGGAGGCACTGAGCGAGGATCCTGCCGCACCGCTGCTCAACCGAGCCACGCAAGGCCTCTACCAACCCGGAGGCGCCCTGCAGACGGTTCTACTGGGCGAGGCACTGAGACAGGGCCTGGCCAAACCCAGCGATCCGGTCCCCGATGCCACGAGGACGCTGCTTGTCAACGGCGCCTCGCTAAAGTGCAGCATGGCCGCCCCCGAGCTGTCTACGCTGGCAATAGCCTATGCCGCCGCCTGCCCTGGCCCATTCGCCGATCTAGGACAAAGGCTTGGAGCAGGCGGTCTGGAGGCCGCGATAACCAGTTGGGGCCTCACTACCCCACCCTCCCTGGAGATTCCAACGGAGGCATCCGACTGGACGCCAGACGAACTCTCGACCGGGACCACCCTGAGAGACGAAGCCATTGGTCAGGGGGATCTTACCGTATCGCCACTCCACATGGCAATCGTGGCAGGCACACTGGCAAACAATGGCCTTTCGCCCGTTCCGCGCCTGGTGCTGCGCGTCCAGAATCCGGACAGGGTCTGGCAGGAAACCCGCAGCGATGGCGCACTATATGCTATCCTCGAGCCCTATGAGACACAGCAGATACTCGCTGCCTGGCAGCGGATCGAGGGTGACATCTCCTACCACTGGTCGGTCGCCATTGCTGGCGAGGACCAGTCGCCCCATGCATGGTTCCTGGGCGTGACCCCACTGGAAACGCCCCGGTACGCCGCCGCCGTTCTACTTGAGCACCCCGCCGATCCACACAGGGTGGTGGAGGTGGGAGAGGAGCTCCTGGCGTCAGCGCAGGCTGAAGAAAAAGCAACGAGAAACCCCTAACCCAGCGGGAGAGTGCTAATGAGCGATCTACTCTACTTTAATGGCATCAACGGCGCGACAGGCAGATACGAAATCCCTCCATTGAGTGCCCAGGACGTAGCCTCCATCGCCCTGGGCGAGGAACTGGAGCCCGAGCACGTCAAGGAACTCGTGGACTGGAACGAGCATGTGAAGCAGGTGTCCAAAGGGCCAAAGGCCGGGATCGACCCCAAGAACCTGGCCGAGACGGGCTGGGGCATCATCTTTGCCCACGGAGACGAGCGCGTGCCCGCCATCAGGGAAGCACTGGGCGAGTTGTTGGAACTGCGGCGTGAACAGGCGACCCGGCAGAAGGAACACTACTATCGAGAGTTTACCGCAGTGGACGCCTATCGCCCCGGTGAGTCCAAACTGAAATTCCTGGAACGGCACGGCGCCGGGCCAGGCCCCGCCGACCCAGACAAGGTGCCTTACTACCTGCTCATCGCCGGCGATCCGGAAAAGATCCCCTACCGCTTCCAGTACCAGCTCGACGTCCAGTACGCGGTGGGGCGGCTCCACTTTGACACGCTGGAGGAATACGCCCAGTACGCCCGCAGCGTCGTGGATGCCGAGAGTGGCAGGGTCCCTCTGGCCCGCCAGGCAGCCTTTTTCGGCGTGCAGAATCAGGACGACCGGGCCACCGAGTTCAGTTCCAAATACCTGGTAAAGCCACTGGCGAACAACCTGGCGGCCGCGCATTCTGACTGGGAGGTGCGGACGTTGCTGGCCGACAAGGCATCCAAACCACAACTGGGCTGGCTCATCGGCGGCAAGCAGACGCCGGCGTTGCTCTTCACCTCCAGCCACGGCATGGGCTTCCCCAACGGCGATCCGCGCCAGCTTTCACACCAGGGAGCACTGCTGTGCCAGGAATGGCCGGGGCCTGAGCGGTGGCAGGAGGCAATTCCCGAGCGCTTTTATTTTTCCGGCGACGATATCGGCGACGATGCCAAGTTGCTGGGGTTGTGCGCCTTCTTCTTCGCCTGCTACGGGGCGGGCACGCCCCGGCTGGACGACTTTGCCCACCGGGCATTCCGGGAGCGGGAGGCCATCGCCCCCCACGCCTTTGTCTCTCGCCTGCCCCAGCGGATGCTGGGTCATCCCAACGGCGGCGCTCTGGCAGTGGTAGGTCACGTGGAGCGGGCCTGGGGCTACTCGTTCTTGTGGGGCCGGGCTGGGCAGCAGTTGGCGGCCTTTGAAAGCACGCTGAAGCAATTGCTGAACGGCCACCCCGTGGGCTCGGCGATGGAGTTCTTTAACGAGCGCTACGCCGAACTCTCCTCCGAGCTGAACGTCCAGTTGAAGGAGATCGAGGGTGGGGCCGAGCGGGACGATATGACGCTGGCCGGGCTGTGGACGGCCAACAACGACGCTCGCTCGTACGTCGTGCTCGGGGACCCGGCGGTACGGCTGCCCGTGGTGGGCGTCGGCGGCAAGCCATTCGCCGGACGCCCCACGATCGACGCGGTCGAGGTCAAGCCCATACCCATAGAAGCGGCCCAGAGTGCCGCAGGACCAAAGACATACGGTCTGGACGTACCAGGAGAACCTGGGGGCGAGGAGAGCTATGACGCGGTGGCGTTTACGCTGGACCAGGAGCGCAGCAGCCTGGCCCAGTCGCTGAAGGATTTTACGGGCGAGCTCGCGCGAGCCCTGGGCAGGGCGGCCAACGACATCAGCAGCCTGGAGGTGACCACCTACACGAGCGACGATCTGGCATCGGTCAAGTACGACTACCAGACGAAAAAACTCGCCGGCCAGATCAAGCTGCGGGCACTGACGCGCGTAGCTTTCGACGGCGATACCCAGATCTGCGTGCCGGAAAAGGGGTCGGGGATCGACAAAGCGCTGTGGCAGATTCACCTCGATATGGTCAAAGAGGCCCAGACCAACCGCACCCAATTCCTGCAGGCGATGGCGGAACTGGCCGCCCGCCTGATCGATATCCTCAAGCCGTAGCGGACGCCGACATGGCCGAATACAGCTTTGCACTATCAGGCGTCACGCTGCCGGGGGCCGAGGACCTGTTCGGCATCTGGACGGCGCCCACCCCGGCGGAGATCTCCTTTGACATTAGGGCGGCCGAGGCCCGGGATGGGCCCGCGTGGCGGGTCCAGTTGCCGGCGGCGTTGGCGGATGCCCAGGCTATCCTGGACGCTCAAAACCAGACCCTGCAGCGGAGCGAGTCGGATCTTTTCTCGGCCGAACGACGGCTGGCCCAGGTCGGTCTCTATGGAGCCGAGGAGGCCGGCGTCGCCTTTGCCGCGCTGCCCGCGCCCGAGGCGGAGCTGCTGGCGACGTTGAGCGACATCGAGTCGCCCATCTCCTTCGAGGCGCCGGGGCCTGAGGAGAGAGCGCGGCAGGAGACGAGCAGCCAATGGCGCGTGTTCGTGGAGCAGGTGCGCCGTATGGTCTCCCACTATGCCCGGATTGAGACCGAGATGGGCGGCGCACTCATCGGCCAAACAGCCGTGGGCTGGACGGGCGACTTTGACACTGTCTGGGGAGGCGATGTGTCCGCCGACTCGATGGGTCTTCATCACCAGAGCGTACAACTGGCATTGGGCTCACGCCTGGCGTTGATACGGCTATTGACGATCGTGGGCACCGGGGCGACCAAGCTGGCCCTGCGTCTGAGCGTCCCAGGCGCTCAGCTCCTGGCGCTGCCCGCCGCGTGGAAGTTTGTACGGGATGTGCTGGAGGAATTGCGCCGCTCGTGGCCGGAACTCCAGCACCTGGTTCAGTAGCGGTGTTGTGGCAATCGGCCGCCCGAAACCGGAAAACCTGTGGAATCCCCAGTTCCTGGAAGACGAAAAAAGACATCAAAAAAGGAGTACCAGATGACAGAGATCACCCTACAAGAGGCGGTAAAAAAGTTTGCCCGAGATCTGGCGAAAAAGGTCAACTCGTTCGTCACCGACGTGTCAGAGTTGGAGGTGCGCACGTTTACCACGCCCGCTGACCAGGTCGAGACCTTTGTAAAGGGCAAGGCCGACTTTGCAGAGATTCTGACCGAGGGCAAGATTGCGCTGCGAGCCTACACCAGAATCTCCTTCGACGGCGACACGACGGTGGTGGCGCCGACCGACGCGGCCGATCAGGTCAACAAGTCGGTGTGGACAATCCACGAGACGGTCGTCGAGCAGGCGATGGAGAACCGCCGGGAGATGATAAAGACGATCGGCGAAGCCGCCGCGTCGGCCCTCAAGGCGCTTGGCGTCGCCACTGGGGACTAGACGACGGGGGTAGACCTTTAGGGTTTTTGGGAAACCCTAAAGGTCTGGCCCTCAACCCCCTCAGGCGATCGTCACCTCGTCGGAGAGGTAGACGTCCTGGATCGCGTTGAGCAGCTTGACCCCCTCGTCCATCGGCTTCTGGAAAGCCTTGCGCCCGGAGATAAGGCCCATTCCCCCGGCCCGCTTGTTGATGACGGCGGTGCGCACCGCCTGAGCCAGATCGTTCTGCCCCGAAGCGCCTCCCGAGTTGATCAGGCCGATGCGGCCCATGTAGCAGTTGGCCACCTGGTAACGCACCAGATCCACGGGATGGTCGCTGGTCAGCTCACTGTAGACCAGGGGATGCGTGCGGCCAAACTTGACGGCGGTGAATCCGCCATTGTTCTCGGCCTGTTTCTGCTTGACGACGTCGGCCTCGATGGTGACAGCCAGGTGATTGGCCTGCCCCGTCAGGTCGGCTGAGCTATGATAGTCCACGCCCTCGTGTTTGAAGGCCGGGTTGCGCAGGTAGGCCCACAGGAAGGTGAGCATACCCAGCTCGTGGGCGTAGGCAAAGGCCTCGCTCACCTCCTGAATCTGACGGCGAGACTCGTGCGAGCCAAAGTATATCGTCGCCCCGACAGCCACCGCGCCCAGATCAAAGCACTGCTGGACGCTGGCAAACAGGGTCTGGTCGTGGAGAGCGGGGTAGCTCAACAACTCGTTGTGGTTGAACTTGACCAGGAAGGGGATCTTGTGGGCGTACTTGCGCGATACCGCCCCCAGCACGCCCAGCGTCGAGGCCACTGCGTTGCAGCCTCCAGCCAGGGCCAACTCGACGATGTTGGCGGGATCAAAGTAGAGTGGATTGGGGGCAAAGGATGCCCCGGCCGAGTGCTCGATCCCCTGGTCGACCGGCAGGACCGAAACATAGCCGGTGTTGGCCAGACGTCCCGTGTTAAAGATCATCTGCATATTGCGCAAGACGGTCGGGGAGCGATCGGTCTGCGCCATCACACGATCGACAAAATCCGGGCCTGGTGTATGGAGCATCGCCTTGGGTATGGTCTTGCACTCGTGATTCAACAAGCCCGCTGCTTCAGTTCCCAATAGTTCCGATATGTTTATGCTCATATTCCCTCCTTAGCACGTTCTTGTGTTTGCTCGTGCGCGAGTTTCGTCATGGGTCTCTGCCTACTCCTCGAGCCGCCCGGCCTCGATCGCCAGGTCGACGTACTCCTGGCTCACCAGCGCCTGATCCTGCACCTGCAACAACTCTAAAAGCTCGCCGATGAGCCCAGCCTTGCGCTCTGCATCCTGCTGGGACCACGTCCGGCTCTGGATCTCGAGGAACTGGCCGGGCAGTTGAGGCTCCATCACCCGATCCAGATTTACGGCAAAGTCGGTTCCGCCGTAGCGAATGCGGTACCGGCGCCGCTCCTTTTGCACCTCGACCTCTGCAGCCGGCTTGAAATACTCGCGATAAAAGCGCAGGCTGCGGGTTGCCCCGGCGTCGAAACGAGAGCGGGAGAGCAGAACCATCTTGGCATATTCCTGCTCCTTGGTCTCACTGGTGAGGGTGAGCCGGTAGAGCACATCGCGGACCCGATCATCCCCCTCCAGCAGCTCGTCCTCCCGGTAGCGGAGACGGCTGTGCCAGGTATCGTCGAACAAAAAGTAGGTATCATACTGGCGCCGGACCGAGGGTTTGAGAATGAGTATCTCTGCTCTATGCAGCAAGCTCTCCACCTGGGTGCTGTCAGCCAGATGCACCTTTACCTGGACCTCATACATCGGTTTCTGCGCCACCTCGCCGATGACGAGTAGCTTGCTGAGCACGCTCTCCTCGCGCTGGATGAGAAAGGCGTCGATCTTGCGCGCCACGGCCGCGGCCTCGGCCGCCAGGGTCGGTTCGTCGACGGTGAGCAAGCGCCTGTCGCGCATCAGCCACTGGCCATCGCACATCACGTCCCTGACGTCGCTGGCCTTGCTCGCATAGACCAGTTGGGCGTACAAGGCCTCAGGGTCGCGGGCAAACTTGGGAATGGTGTGCACGCCGGACATGTCGACCACGGTGAGGTCGGCCCGTTTGCCCGGTTCCAGAGAACCCACCGAGTCGGCCATGTGCAGCGCCCGGGCGCCGCCGATCGTGGCCATCTCCAGAGCCTGCCGGGCAGGCAGGGCCATCGGGTCGCCGGTGAAACCCTTGGCCAGGAGCGCGGCCAACCGCATTTCCTCCCACATATCAAGGTCGTTGTTGCTCGCCGGTCCGTCGGTGCCAATACCGACGTCGAGACCGATCTCTAGCATACGCACGACCGGCGCAATGCCGCTGGCCAGCTTGAGATTGCTGGTTGGATTGTGCGCCACGCCGACCCCATGCTCGTACAGCGTGCGCATCTCTCGCTCATCCAGGTGCACACAATGGGCGGCCGTCACCTTGGCCTCGAACACACCCTGCTCCTCCACCCAGGGCACCATCGGGACGCCGTATTCGGCCCGGTGATCCTCAACCTCCTGCGCTGTCTCGGCGATGTGGATATGCAGAGGGACGTCAAACTCCAACGCCAGTTCGGTGCAGGCCTGCAACAACTCTACCGTCGTCGTATACGGGGCGTGAGGCCCCAACGCCGGCGTGATCAGGGGGTGGCCCTTCCAGCGGCGCACAAAATCGCGCGCGTTCAACAAGCTCTCGTCGTAGCTTGGGGCGTCTGGGGTGGGATACTTTAGTATCGTTTCGGCACATACAGCCCGCACCCCGACCCGGGCCGCAGCATCCGCCACAGCCTCTTCATAGTAGTACATATCGGCGAAACAGGTCGTGCCGGAGCGGATCATCTCCGCACAAGCCAACTGGGTGCCGAGCCAGCAGAAATCGGGCCGCACGAACTCTTGCTCCACCGGCATCATGTAGCCCATCAGCCAGACGTCCAGCCGCAGGTCATCGGCCAACCCCCGCAGCAGCGTCATCGGAGCGTGGGTATGGGCGTTGATCAGCCCGGGGATGATGGCAAGCCCGCTACAATCAACGACCTCTTTCCCAGCGTAGGCGGCGGCGATGTCCTGAGCCGGTCCTACCGCCTCGATGTTCCTTCCCTGGATGGCAACGGCCCCGTCGGGAAAGAGATCAAAACGGCCATTCATCGTGGCGACCTGTCCGCCCGTCAACACCACGTCCACACTGACCACGTCAGTCATAGGCTTCCCCTTGGATCGTTTAGGTACCGCGTTCACGCATTATAGACCGATTCGTAGTCCGACGCAACCTCCCTAAGGAGCGAGCCACGGAATAGACCAACAGCATCACTTGTTGCCCCGGCGGGCACCCTCCTGACAGACAGAAACCAGGATCTATGGTATACTGTGGTAGCGTAAACCGAAAGTAGCAACGTCACAGTCCTCGTCGTAGCTCTAGTTTGCGTAGGAGGGCAACGTGAAAGATCAGCAGCCTATCCCTGGCCGGGCGCGATCCCGGTGGGCGGTCGGCTGTTTTGTCCTCATGACCCTACGTGCTCTAGCCAGTAAAAGTGCCGAATGATCTCAATGCCCCCTCTAGCTGACACTTACAGGAGGCTCTGGAATGAAACGGTTTGCCATTGACGCCAGCATAATCGTGATCTTGGGACTGGGGACAGGTCTGGTCCTGCTGTGGCTCGTGGCAGGTGGGAGCGCGTCAATCACAGCCGCCGCCGAAGGCTCGACTGCGCTTGCCGATGTCCTGCACGTCTGCCCCAGCGAGTGCACCTACTCCTCCATTCAGGATGCGGTGGACGCCGCGAACGACGGCGACGTGATCAAAGTCGCCGCTGGTACCTACACCGATGTACACGTGCGCTCGCGCAATGACACCACAACCTCCGGCTTCGTCACCCAGGTGGTCTATATCAGCAAGACCGTCACCATCCGTGGCGGCTATGCCACCGACAACTGGTCGACGTCCGACCCGGAGAAAAACCCCACGACGTTGGACGCCCAGGGACAAGGCCGCGTGCTCTACATCACCGATCCTTCGACAGGGCTTCGGCAGAGCTCAGTCGAGCCCTCAGGACAAGCTATCAGTCCCACTGTCGAAGGGCTGCGCATCACTGGCGGCGACTCGGCTGGACTGGGCGGCAGTTCAATATGGGGTGTGGGCGGCGGGGTGTACGTCGTTACCGCCACAGCCACTATAAGCGACTGCTATGTGTTCAGCAACACCGCCAAGGACTATGGTGGCGGACTGTACCTGCGGTCGAGCGCCGCTACACTCAGCGGCAACATCGTCACCAGCAACAGCGCCGGGCTGGAGGGTGGCGGGCTTTACCTGGACTACAGCCCCGCCGCGCTCAGTGGCAACACCATCTCCGCCAACACCGCCGCCTGGGGAGGAGGCGGGCTGTACCTGCGCCTTAGCGACGCCACGCTCAGCGGCAACACCATCACCTCCAACGCCTTCTCCGAACGCGGCGGCGGACTGTACCTGTCGCGCGCCGCCGCCACGCTGATCAACAATGTCATCACCTCCAACGCTGTCGCCTGGTGTGGCGGCGGGCTTTACTTGGGCCGTAGCCCCGCCGCGCTCAGTGGCAACACCATCTCCGCCAATACCGCCGGCGACAGCGGAGGCGGCCTTTACCTGGACTACAGCCCCGCCACCCTCAGCGGCAACACCATCACCTCCAACGCCGCCGACCGCGGCGGGGGACTGCACCTATCGACCAGCGACGTCGCCCTCAGCGGCAACACCATCTCGGACAACACTGCCGACGACATGGGAGGCGGGCTCTACCTGCGGTCAAGCGACGCCACGCTGATCAACAATCAGGTCACTGACAACCGCGCCCATACCAATGGGTATGGCTTGTACATTCGGAATTCCTCGCCCAGCCTGTTGCACACCACCATTGCCCGCAACAGCGCCCTTGGTGGTAGCAACTATGGCAGCGGGATCTTTGTCTGGGACACGAGCAGCGTGGCTATGACCAACACCATTCTGGCCAATCACACAATAGGTGTCTATGTAGAATCGGACAGTACGGTCATCCTGGAAAGCACGCTGTGGAACGGCAACACCACGGACTGGAGCGCATGGGGGGCATTCATACATAGCAACGACCATACTGGCGATCCGGCCTTTGTGGATCCCGACGCGGGGGATTATCATATCGGTCCTGGCAGCGCGGCGATTGATGCTGGAGCAAATGCTGGCGTGGTTAGTGATATAGACGGTGACCCGCGTCCGGCAGCGTTCGGCTCTGACATCGGCGCTGACGAACGGCCCGGTGCCAGCCTGCGCCTGCACAAATCCGTCCGGCCAGCCCTTCTCAACCCTGGTCAGACCTTCACCTACACCCTGGTCGCCACCAGCGCTGGGGTAGACGTGACGACTGACGTCCGGCTCACCGACACCCTGCCCTCACTCCAGCAAGCGGTAGACATCGCCACAACAAATGGCAGTTGCACATCTGGTACGGAATGGGGCGGCACCGTCACCTGCGACCTGGGCACGCTGCTGCCCGGCGCCAGCGCCCGCGTCACCCTCACCGCCCGGGTGACGACGACAGCGCCTGCCCAGTTACCCCGGCCGATGCGCAACACCGCATGGGTCAAGGCGGCCGAGACGACGAGTGTAGCCGCCACTGCCGATACCACATTGCACGATTGTCACGTCCGGCTCAATGACAACCTGACCGAGTACAGCACCGTCCAGGCAGGGGTGGACGCCAGCACTCAGCCAGATGACGTGATCACGGTGTCCGGTTATTGCGTGGGTGTGACCGCCCGGTCGGGCGCGGCCCAGGTCGTCTACCTGGACAAGACGTTGCGGCTTCAAGGGGGCTGGAACGCCGCTTTCACGGAGCGGGACGTGGCCCGTTTCCCCACGACGTTGGATGCCCAGGGACGGGGGCGGGTGCTGTACATCACAGATCCTTCGACAGGCTCAGGACAAGCGCTTTCGCCAGGCGCATCGATCAGCCCCACGATAGAAGGGCTGCGTTGCACTGGCGGCGACGCGAGTGGGCTAGGTGGAACGGTATGGCTGCAAGAGCCTGAGGATGCCGGCGGTGGCGTGTACGTACTCGCAGCTGCTCCCGTTATCAGTGATAGCCAGGTGGTTGGCAACACTGCCTACGTCGGCGGCGGGCTGCACCTGGAGGCCAGCGCCGCCACGCTCACCGATAACAACGTCTCGGCCAACACTGCCCATGTCGGCGGCGGGCTGTACCTAGTGAACAGTGACGTCGCGGTCAGCGGCAACACCATCTCAGCCAACACCGCCGAGTCGTACGGCGGGGGGCTGTACTTGGAGGCGAGTGCCGTCACGGTCAGCGGCAACGCTATCACGGACAACACCGCCGAGAGGTACGGAGGCGGGTTGTTCCTGGAGGACAGCGCCGCCACCATCAGTGGCAACACCATCATGAACAACACCACCGACCGGGGCGGCGGCGGGCTGAATTCATTCCGCAGCGACGTCACGCTCACCGGCAACATCCTCACGGACAACACCGCCGAATGGGGTGGCGGGCTGCTCTTGAGCGGCGGCATCGCCACCATCAACGGTAACACGATCTCGGACAACACCGCCGAACGGGGTGGCGGGCTGCTCTTGAGCGGCATCGCCACCATCAACGGTAACAGAATCACGGACAACACCGCCGAGTTGCACGGCGGCGGGCTGGCCCTGGGGTGGAACGACGCCACGCTCAACGGTAACACCATCGCCAGCAACACTGCCCACGGCCGCGGCGGTGGACTCTACATGGAACTATGCGACGTCACATTGATCAACAACATTATCACCGATAACGAGGCCGATCTGTCTGGGTCCGGGCTGGACATTGAAGGTTCCTCAGCCCGCCTGTTGCACAACACCATCGCCCGCAACGGCGCCTTTGGCGGTAGCGATGACGGCAGCGGGATCTCTGTCATTTCGCGACTACCTGGGGTAGGGCTGCCTCCCAGCACGGTGGCCTTGACCAATACCATACTGGTCGGCCATAGCGTAGGTATCAGCATGACCGAGGCAACCACCGTCACAATCAACGGTGTCCTCTGGCACAATACCCCGATCACCGTCTCGCGGCCTGTCACATCGTCTGTGACGGTGCAGAACCAGCACACGGGCGATCCGGCTTTTGTGAACCCCAGTGCAGGGGATTATCACATTGGCCCCGCCAGCACAGCGATTGATGCGGGCGTGGACGCAGGGGTGGATCACGACATAGACGGCGATCCACGTCCCTTGGGCATCGGCTATGACCTCGGCGCTGACGAGGCTGGACTGATCGTCACCAAGCAGGCATACCCCGATCCGGTACAACCCGGCGCGCCCCTGACCTACACCATCTTTGTAACCAACCCCTTCGACGTGGCGTTGCACGCCACGATCGTCGACACGTTGCCTGAGCACATCACGCTTGGCAGAACGTCCGCCGGGACGTTGATCTCGCCTGGCGGGGTGGTCACCTGGACGCCGGTCAGCATCCCGCCCCAAGGGGTCTGGACCGAGTCAGTCGTCGTCACCGTCGAGGCGGGCTGCGCCGGGCCGTTGGTCAACGTGGTCGAGGTCACCACCGAGGAGACTGTCAGCGGTCGTTACGTTCACACGCTTGCGCCGGGCCTGGAAGTGACCAAACAAGCCCACGCAAAGGCCGTGCAACCCGGCGAACAACTGACCTACACCATCACCGTCACCAACACCGGCAACTATGACCTGCACGCCACGGTCACTGACACCTTGCCCTTGTCCGTCACGCTGGACGAGACCTCCGGCGGGACGCTGGCCCAACCCGGTGGGACGGCGATCTTGCCCGACGGGCGGGTGGCAGTGTCCTGGACACCCATCATCACCGCGCCTGGCGGCCTCTGGATGGGGACGATCCTCGTCACCGTGGATGAGGGCTACAGTGGACCACTAGTCAACCTGGTGGAAGTCACGACGGAGGAGGGAGCGGCGGGCGTCGACAGTGTTCTGGTTATCGCCAGTCGGCCTCTCTACCTGCCGCTCGTGCTGAGGGAATTGAAGGGTTGGTAATACGGAGCTTCTCATAGTAGATCGGGCTTCAGTCCGCACATAGGGTATAAAGATACGTGCGGTTGGGAAGCAAAACCAGGCCACCAATTCCTGGAACAGGTCATCAGCGATCTCGGGTTGCGCCTCCAGCACGTTTGCGGTCTCATAGGGCGATGTGGGCTGGAGTTGGTAGAGGGCATCCCTATCTGCAACGCTGACGTGATGGATGTATTTCCAATCTCCCCGCCGGATAGCGCGCAGTGGGCGATCGGGGGCGAAAAAATCTGGGTCGTTGATCGCATCCACATCCATCTCGCTAAAGACTGGCCTGGCCGGTGTCAGAGTCCCTGTGCCCGTCGTCGGTTCCCCCTGCACCAATGGGCGCAAGCTTGTGCCGCGTAGGTCCTCCGGGACGGGAATATCAGCCCAATCGAGGACAGATGGTAGGATGTCCACTGCCTGTACCGGAATGCTGATGACAAGCCCGGCTGAAATGGCTTCAGTGTAACGGATGAGCAAGGGCACGCGCAGCACCTCCTCGTACAACGAGTTGCGGTGGGCCCACTTGCCGTGTTCGCCGAACATCTGGCCGTGATCGCTGGTCACGATGACGATGCTGTTATCGAGCAACCGCAGATCGTCGAGAGTCGTAAGCATCTCGCCCAGGTAATGATCCCAGTAGGTAATTTCGCCATCGTAGAGGGCGACCAGGTGTTGTACGTCACGCGTAGTGGGTGAGATCACGCCAGAGACAACCGAAATCCCATCCTGATACACCTCGGCGGTCAACGTGCCGGTGTACGTATCATCATAGAGGGTGTCGTAGGGGGGCGTTGGGTTGTACCAGGTGTGCGGGTCAAAGTAGTAAAGGTACAGGAATAGGGATTGCGTACCGCTGAGCGTGGATGTCCAGGTGTTGCTGAGCCAGTCCATCGCGGCGACGTTGATCTCCTCGGCGCGCGTTCGATCCGCGCCAATGCCAATGTGCTCTTCAAAGACATCAAAGCCCTGGTCGAAGCCAAACTGCGCACCGGCGTACTTGGCCGATGTGAACCCCGCAGTGTGGTATCCGGCGCCGTGGAGATATTCGGCCAGCATGGTCTCATCCGCTGGAATTGAGCTTTCGTGATCTGCCCACACAACGCCGATGCTGGAGGGAAAACGTCCAGTCAGCATCGCGGCGTTGGACGGGTACGTCCAAGAGGAGGCCGAAATGGAATCCTTAAAGACCACGCCCTGGTCAGCGACGAGCGTATCTAGATTTGGGGTGGTGGGGCGGGCATAGCCATAGGCAGACACATGGTCGGCCCGT
>CAYUIS010000130.1:0-15797 GCA_964444825.1 uncultured Anaerolineales bacterium
GGCGTCGCTGAAACCAATTCTACTGGAGAGTAGTGTAAGTCGGGTCGCGTTCCTGTTGCCCCATTCGTAGCACGTCTTGCGGTCCATTCTCCCGCCGAGACCCTGACTCAAGCCCATATCGACAGCCTCCCCGGTGTCACAGTGCTACAAACTTGAATAGAACCTCTTTAGCACCCGGCAGATCGCCAGTCCAACCCACAACTCTGCCGCCCCGACCTTGCCCCCTTTACCGTACCCGGTCGGCCACAGGCCGCTCGCTTCCTGGTTAGCTCTGAACCACTCAAGCCCCTTCTGGATATCCCCATCCGCCGCCGAGAACCCGAGCCAGAAGAGCGAATCAAGCGCCGTGAGGAGGTTCGCCCACCAAAACGGAAACTGGAACTTGGTCCAGTATTCAACCCCCCGGCGATCCGAGTACCTGTCCGGTTTGAAGAAGCGGGATTTCATCAGCGCGCCCGCGTCCCGGGCCGCGGCCGACGTTCGGTAGTCGGGATGGGCCGCGAACGCCCGCAACACAAACCCGGTCAACGCGTGCGCAGAGGGCTTTGATCTATCCGTTTGTATTGGCTGGGGTTCCTCTATCGCGTCATAGTAGCTGACCTTGGCGGTCCGCAGAGGCCACGCCCATCCACCGTCGTCCTGCCGGGTGGCCAGATACCATTCGAAGCCCTTCTTGATACGGGGATCACCTTCATACCCGGCCTTGATCAGGAGCTCCATCATACCGGCGGTATAGTGCGGCGCATACTGGGAGCCGAATATGCCCCTGATATCCCCTTCTGCCGCTTGAAAGGAAAAGAGATACTCGGCGGCCCTGGCTATCGCCGGGTGTCGCCGGTCGAAGCCGTACTGCTCCACGAGCATCCCCAGCTCACGATAGGTCTGCAGCAGATCGTAATTCTCGTCTTTGCGCGCGTTTTTGCGAGTCGGGTATTGCCACGAGCCATCCGGCCC
This sequence comes from uncultured Anaerolineales bacterium, assembly GCA_964444825.1. Taxonomy (GTDB): domain Bacteria; phylum Chloroflexota; class Anaerolineae; order B4-G1; family B4-G1; genus CAYUIS01. The sequence goes on from CAYUIS010000130.1 coordinate 955, forward strand.
CTGCTTTGCCAGCGCCCTTTCGGGTTCTGGCAGTTCCCAGAGCGTCTCGATAGGCCCGGAGTCCTGGTCCAGAAGGTCGCGCTGGACGAAATAGCGCAGCGCCTCACTTTCCGAAGCGCTCAGGACCGGAAGGGGATCGACGCGCAGTTGCTGCACCCATTCCTTCACCCAATACTCCTTCCTATCGTCAACTACCTCGACACCAGCTATTCATCGGGCGCCACCTACTCACCCCACTGCGATGACTGCCTTGGCCCACTCCGCTGCACGCTCGAGCTCACCCGGCTTTAATGGACCTTCCGTATCCTCCACTAGGAACCCTGCCGGCGGCACCGTCTGCTCGCCGCCTTTCTTTGTCAGCTTGTCGGCGATCGGTTCGGCGGCATAGCCGAACAGCCTTACAAAGAACCCCAAAATCGCCCGCGCGAACGAGGATTCGACGTCTTCCATCAGGATCCGGGTGTCAAATGCAGCGACCTTAACCCCAACGAGCCCCTGGGCAGGGATGTTCTTCAGAAACTCATTGATGGGCGGCAGGGCTTGAAACCGCTGCGTCGGGGAGCCGACGATCAGCACATCCAGACCCTTGAGTTGCTCCGGCCGCACGTCGGTCACTCGGAGTACCTCAACCTCCGTCTGGGAAACCAGCGCCTCGCCCATCGCCCGAGCGACCTTCTCCGTATTGCCGTAGGCCGAATCGTAAATCACCAGTGCTTTCATGAAAGTCTACCTCCAGTTTTATATGTTTTCCGCAGGATTTGTAATGGTCAACAACACACGGAACATTCGCAGAAGCCGAAGTAAGCCAACCTGATCACAAATCTCACGAATATGCGAATTGCACGAATGCTTTTCTGGGGTTCTTGAGCGATATTCGTGGCATTCGTCCATTTGTGCCATTCGTGATTGGTTCAAAATGTCGTTTCCTCAGCCTTCCAGTATCTCCACAACAAAACCAGGCCATAGATCCCGCTGGCAAACAGGATCGTATCCTCATACACCCCGTATCTGGCAATCTGCACGAACGGCGTGAAGGGTATCGCGCACAGAAGCAGCAGGCTGTAGATGATCCGATCAGCCTGCGGCAGCGCCGTCGTCAGCAGCAGCAACGCAAGCGCCGTCGTCGGGCATGGGAACGTGCCGGGCACGATCAGGCCCGTGAGGCCGTGCCCAAACAGGAAGCCGAACAGGGGATAGCAGAACACCAGCAGCAAAAGCGCCAACGTGACCGCCCGCCGGCCTGGGGCTGCCGGAAGAGAGAACTGCATCCTTCCCCGGACCAGATCGACGAGGAACAGCACCGATACAAGGATGAATATGGAACCAAAGACAGTGTTGCCGTAGCTATCGCCGGCCAGGTCGCTGGCCAGCGTGAAATAGAACACGACGCCATTCCAGGCGAAGACAATCGCGAGATACAGCTTGGCGAAGAGGCTCTGCATCCGGCCAGGCCTGAGAAAAAGCCAGCCCACGACCAGGAGTGCCGCCACGTAGAACACGACCTGGGCGGGCATAATCCGAGCGCCATAGGCCTCCATAACGCGCCAGAATTCTTCCCTAGGGATCAAGTGGTGCCTCCGCCATTATCCTCCATATACGTATCAAACGCCGAAACGTCGCTCGCTCCCTCGGACTGCGCAGGTTGGGTTGAGGCACGAAACCCAACTCCCTCCCTCGGACCGCGAGCATCCTTGCTCGCAAGACGTAGGTTGGGTTTCGACAAACCCCGCCTCAACTCAACCTACAATGCTCCGACCTTCCGGAGCACAGGTCGGGATCTGGCGATCCCTTGAGAGCAGCAACACCCAAGAGAGCGACTATCTGCGAAAGCAATAGGAGAACTCATCGCCCTGCGTGCGCCTGGACCCAGGTCAATACCTGCTCGTAATTCTCTTCCGTACAATGGATCACCATCACATCTGTCCGGCCCTTGCGCAAGGTAATCGTCCTCGCCTCCGGGTCAGGCACGGACTCCTGGGCCCGCTTCCAGGTCACGCGCTCCGATTTCGGCCCTTGCGCCATCAGCCCGATCCCGGCATAGGTTGGTTTTCCGGAGAGCACCAGCAGGAGTTTGACGATATTCATGTATTTCAATGGGCCGGCCGTCTCCTCGCGGATGCCTTTCCCATCCAGCGTGTAGCGAATCTCCTGGCGGCCACGCAGCACCCCAAAGATGACAAAGAGGTACAGCGCCAGCATCACTCCCCCGATCACCAGCACGATCTTGAGAACCAGGCCCAAGCTCTCCGTATCCAACGGCCACGATATGATCACCAACAGGAGCCCCAACACAACCAGCGGCAGCACAAACACCAGCGTCATCTGGCGGATGAACACCGGGTCGCGTGCAAAGGGCAGTTTTGCTACCCAGGTCAACTCAGATGGGTTTTTTGTCGGTTTTGACTCGTTCATCATTCACCTCCAGTCTTCAGATCCCCCCTTCGAGACGTTCGAGGGTGGCCTATTCCCGGACTCGCTTCACTTGCAGTGATACTAGATCAACCCGTGTTCTTTGTGCCTATCTGCGATAGTCGCAGCCAGTTGCTCCAGAGCATCGAAATCGCCCTGCCGCGGAAAACCTTTGCACAACACCGGATCCAGTACCTCGACCTGCAAGTTCGGTATCAATCCTGCGATCTGCTCAATCGCCTTGCTGCTCCAACCGTATGACCCGATGATCGAAGCAAATCTCGCCTTGGGACGCAATGCGTTCGCCAGATGTGCCGCATAGTGAATCAGCGGATGCGGTCCGACGTGAACCGTCGGCGTTCCAACCACTATCGTGGCAGCATCAACCAGGGCTATCGCCAGCTTACCGATGTCCGTCACCGCCAGATCGAACTGGTATACCGTGACCCCTCTCTCGGCCAGTGCACTCACCAGGTATTCGACCATCTTCCTGGTGCTACCGTGCATCGACACGTACGGCAGAACCACGACGTTCTTTGGATCTGCTGAGACCCAATCCTCATACGCATCAATTATGAAGGCCGGTCTATCGTAGATTGGACCGTGACTGGGGGCAATGAGCGACAACTCTCGGCTCTTGACCTTTTCCAGATTCTTTTGGATGATCCTGCGGAAGGGCATCATGATCTCGGCATAGTATCGCTTGGCGGCTTCATAGACGCGACCCTCATCGGTAACATACAGATCAGTGGTGGCCAGATGTGACCCGAAAAAGTCACAACTGAACAGGATTCTGTCTTCCTGCAGGTAGGTTACCATTGTCTCCGGCCAGTGCACCCAGGGTGTATATACAAACTCTAGCGTTTTACCGCCCAGCCTTAGGATTTCCCCGTCTTCCACTTCAGTCACTCGGCGCTCTGGAATACGCAAATGGTCTACGAGCATTCCCTTCCCTGTGGCAGTTGTGAGAACCTGTGCACTCGTGTATTTCTCAAGAACCTGTGATATAGTCCCGGAGTGATCCTGTTCCGCGTGATGCGCAATCACATAATCGATATGCTCAATGCCCTCCAACTGAAACGCGAGCACATCTGCCATGGTGGGATCGACGGTGTCCAGAAGGACGGTCTTCTGGCTTCCCTGGATCAGATAAGCATTGTAGCTGGTTCCATCCGGAAGCGGGATGAGAGAATCGAACAAGCGCCTATCCCAGTCAATAGCGCCCAGCCAATAAACATTGTCAGTGACCTCTCTTATCTTCATTTTGGTTCCTCCTTATGATCACTAAACGACCAACACCTGTAATACTCCATATCCGCCCATCGAATGGTCTTCTATACCGTGCCCTTCCTTATTAAGCCTGCCTCTTCACGCGCTATCTCGCCAGTCCCAGCCCGCCTCTTCCAGCTCGACCAGCGCTGCAAACCGCCCGCCGCGCCGGATCAGGTCGTCCGGGCCACCCTGCTCGACGATGCGCCCATTGTCCAGAACAATCACTCGGTCAGCCGCGCGCGCCGTGGACAGGCGATGCGCCACCGTGATCGCCGCACGCTGCCTCCCATCGTCTCCCCGGATCGCCGCCCGCAGCGCGGCGCGGAACTCGGCTTCACTGGCGTTGTCCACCGCTGCCGTGGCCTCGTCCAGCACAAGCACCGCCGGGTCCCACACCAGCGCCCGCGCCAGCGAGAGCAACTGCTGCTGTCCCACGGAAAGCTGCACGCCCTTGCCGCGTCCGACGCCGCTCAACAGCGTGTCGTAGCCCTGGGACAGCGCGGCGACGAAGCGATCCACCCCGGTCATCTGGGCCGCGCGCTCCACCGCCTGGCGCGGCGCGGAGGGATCGTCGAGGGTCAGGTTGTCCCACACCGTGCCGCCGAACAACTGCACCGCCTGCGGCACCACCCCCACCACGCCCCGGCGTTGAGCGTCGGACAGCGCGCGTGGGTCCAGCCCGGCCACGTGCACGTGGCCCGACCAGGGAGCGTACAGCCCGCCGAGCAGGTGTACCAGGCTGCTTTTCCCGGCCCCTGTCCGCCCGACCAGGGCTACGTGCTCACCCGGGTGCACGCTCATGTCAATCTCGCGCAACACCGGGCGGTCGGCCAAGTAGCCAAAGGTCACGCCGCGCAGATCCACCGCCGCTTCTGCCCCCGGCTGCGCGCCGTCGCCCACCGGCACGACCGTCTCGGTCGGGATTTGCAGCACCTGCACGATCCGCTCGACGCCCGATAGCGCGCTCTGCACTGTCTGCCAGTCTTCGCCCAGGTTGCGCACGGGTTCGAAGAAGCGCTGAAAGAGCAGGATGAAAGCGATAATCGTGCCCATCGAAAGTCCCCACGCCTGGCCCAGGCCGCCCGTGCCGCTCCACAGCAGCAGGGCCACGCACAGGGCCACTAATACCGTCAGCGATGGGGTATAGTACATGTTGTACGACTCGGCTCGCCAGAAAGCGGCCACCGTCTCGCGCAGGGCGCGCCGAAAGCGGGCCACCAGGGTCTCTTCGCAGCCAAAGGCGCGCACCACCTCCACACCGGAGAGCGTTTCTTGCAGGTATACGTTGAGCAGGCCGATGGCCTTGCGCCGCTCGCGCTCCGCGTCGCGGATGTGGACCTGGAAAAAGCGCGTGACCAGGGCCAGCGGTGGGAGCAACAGCACAGCCAACAGGGCCAGACGTGGGCTGAGCGACACCATCGCCGCGAATGCCGTGACCAACTGCGCCAGGCGCAGGAGCAAGCTGGACACGCCGGTGGTGAACAGTGTATCCACCGTTTCCACGTCGGCGGTGCAGCGGCTGATCACGTCGCCCAGCGAAGTGCGGTCGTAATAATCAAGCGGGAGACGCTGCAGGTGAGCAAACAGGTCCACGCGCAGGTTGCGCAGGGCGCGCTGCGCCACCCAGGCGGTCAGGTAGGAAATGCCGAAATGGACGCTTTCAGCCAGCACCGTCGCCGCCAGGTAGAGCAGTGCCAGAGCCAGTATCCCGGTCGGCAGGCCCGGCGTGAGATGCTCGTCCACGATACGCTGCAGCAACAGCGGGGGGATGACGGCCAGGACCTCGAACAGGAGCACACACAGGGCGATGAGAACAATCTGCCTACGCCAGGGGTACAGCAGGCGGCGCACTTCACCCCAGGCGGTGACGTGGGTGGATGTGGCTCGGGCGTTCATGCCGCCAGCTCCCGCGCTGCGACGCGCTGCTGGGCGCGGTAGATACGCGCGTACAGGCCACCCGCGACCAGGAGCGCGTCGTGCGTACCCTGCTCAACGATGCGGCCTGCATCGAGTACCACCACCCAGTCGGCTAGGGGAAAGGCGGCCAGGCGGTGCGAGAAAAAGACCACCGTCGCTTGCCGGTCAGCCGGAGCCGCCGGGCCAAAAGCCTGGCGCAACGCGGCGACGATCTGCGCCTCGGTATCCAGGTCAACCGCCGAAAAAGGGTCATCGAGCACCAGCAAGCCAGGGCAGACGGCAAAGGCCCGCGCCAGGGCGATGCGCTGCCGCTGCCCGCCGGAAACGCGCGTCCCCCGCTCGCCGATCTCGGTGTCCAGCCCCTTGGGGAACGCCTGCACGTCTGCTTCCAGCGCAGCCAGGCGCACCCAGCGGGCCAAGTCATCGTCCGCGCCGCCGCTTTGGCCCGGATCCGAGAAGATCATCTGAATGTTATCACAGACGGTGCCAGAGAAGAGAAAAGGGTTCTGCGGCAGATAACCGATCAGCGCCGCGCGCTCGGCGGGGGAGAAGGCATCCAGGGGCACGTCGTCGAGCAACACCCGTCCCTCTTCCAGCGGATAAAGGCCCAGCAGAGCACGGGCCAGCGCGCTCTTGCCGCAGCCGACCGGCCCGGTGACGGCCACGAATGTCCCGGCGGGCACGTCCAGGCTCACCCGGTCGAGCGCGGCGGCCTCGCTGCCGGGGTAGCGAAAGGTCACGTCCTGCACCGAGAGGGCGACCGGGCGCGGCGCTCGCTCCGGCAGCGGCGGCAGGGAGCGCTCGAGACCAGGCACGTAAGCCGTGCGCAGCGTCGAGCGGGGGGTGTTTCGCTCGTCCAGGGGCGGGACCAACAGCGACTGCAACCGCGCATAGGCTGCTGCGCCGCTTTGCACCGAGTTGAACAACTGCGGCACGCGGTGCCCGCGATTGGTGAAACGGGTGTACAGGTCCAGGTAGGCGATGAACGCGCCCAGGGTCATCGCACCGGCAGTAACCCGCTGCCCACCTAGCCAGAGCAGAAAGACCACGCCGCCTACCATCAACAGCCAATAGATCGGTTGCAAGCCGCTGCGCAGGCGCACGATGGCCAGATTGGCCACGGCGAGCCGGTCGGAAAGCACCGCAGCCCGCGCCACTGTCGCCTCGATGCGGCCAAAGAGGCGTACCACGCGCAAGCCAGTCAGCCGTTCCTGAAAGAAGGCAGTCAGCGCGGCGCTAGCCTCCCGCGAAGCGGTGGTGCGCGCGCTGACCCAGCGGCCCACCGCCTGGGCTAGCAGCATCCCCAGCGGCACCGGCAGGAGAGTGAACAGGGTCAAGCCGGGGTCGTAGGCCAGCATCCCGGCGACCAGCGAGAGGGAAAAGAGCACCGTGTCCCACGTCTCGGTCGTGATTTCTCTCACCCCCCTCCCCATCACCTCCACGTCACCGATGATGCGCGCCATCAAGTCGCCAATCGGGATGCGGTGCAGGCGCTCCATCGGCCAGGCCAGCACGCCGCGCAGGGCGTCGGCGCGGACGCTGGCTACGATACGCTGATGGCCCACGCGTAACCCCCAGCGTTTAACCAACCGTGCGCCCTGGTAGAGAGCCATCCCGCCGGCGTAAGCCAGCCCGGCCCACAGCACGTCGACTCCTGTACTCCGGCCCGCGCCCCAGGCTGTGGCTGTATCGATGGCGCGGCCCAGTAGAACGGCAGGCAATACCACCGCCGTGTTCATGACAATCCCGCCGAGCGAGCCGATGAGTAGCAGCCCGGACACCTGTTTGAGGTAAGGCCACATGGCCTGAAGGAAACGCCGGGTCAAAGAACGTCCTTCTTCAACTGCGTCGAAAGCAAAGGGCCTAAAGAAGCTACTCCACGACGTCAAAGTCGATCTTTTCCGGTTTTGTGTAGGTGACGTGCCCGACGCCGGATGTTGTCTTGCGCAACGCCTTCATTGTCTCTCCTTGTGATCAGCCGATTCGAACATCAGGATAACGACTTCTGAGGGTAGCCAATGCCAGGAGCGCCACCCGCGTGGCATTTCTGACCCCCTCCTGGTAATCGTGGGCAAAAGTGTCCTCCCGTCGATTGGCGATGGCTACACAGATCGCTCCCCCCCAGTGCCCGAGCCCGCCCAGAAAGTGGAGCAGGAAACTCGCCTCCATCTCCATATTCTCGACACGCTGGCCGTCCACCCCCGGATCGTATCCGGCAAGAAGCCCGTCCAGATCGGGCAGGCTGGGCCTTACCCGAGCGATGTCACGACCCTGGGGAGCGAAAAAGCCGCAGACCGAGGCGGTCAAGCCGAGCTTGGTCTCCACGCCAAGATCCGCCGAAGCCTCCAACAGCGCACCGACAAGGACCGGCTCGGCCCGAGAGACATAGGGGCGGATCTTGCCATAGAACCGAGAATCGGCGCTCATCCCGCTTTGAACCAGAGAGGTAAGCTCCCTTTCGAGCCGCTCGCACACCTCGTCAGGATAGGGGGCCTCATAGTACAGGCCCGTGTTGTCCATCCCGATCGCATAGGAGGTGATGATCGAGGTGCCCAGCTTGGTCGATGCCTGGAGCCCACCCGAGGATCCCACCCTCAAGACGTGCAGCCTTGGGAACTCGGACCTGCGCGTGCGTGTCTCAAAGTCGATCTCAAAGAGCGCGACCAGCTCGTTCACCACGATCTCGAGGGAAGGGGTCCCGATCCCCGAGGTCGCCGCGGTGGTTCTCACCGGTGAGATGATCGTCGCCCGTTCGCCCGTGATGTCCGAGGTCCCGGTCACGGTGACCAGTCCCCGGTGCTCCTGCTCCAGCTCCAGATCGCGCAAAAAGGTCGAGCCGATCATCTCGGCGCGTCCGGGGTCCCCCACCAACAGGATGTCGGGGGCGATCTGCCCCGGTTTGACCTGAATGTGGTAGATTCGCCCATCCTCATCGATGGGCATATCTGATGGTGTGTATGGCGCAGCTCGGGTATTCATGAGAGAAGCCTCCTTTCTAACTCGCCCAAAGAACCATCGCGACCTGGGCCGGATAATAGATCACAAGAATCGCCAGCAGAATCCGGTAGGGGCTCAACCAACTGATACGCCGTTCGGGGTTCGGAAACGGGAACAGCTCGGGCTTGACCGCTGACTGCTCGAACATCGTGTCGCTCGCCGCGAGAAGCAACAGCGCGATAAAGACCGTCAGGCCTTGGGCCAGCGGGACATTGCCCGATAGCGTGCCGACCAGGACGATCAAGGCGCAGAAAGTCGTCAGCCCCGGACTGACCACCTTTTTGAGCGCGTCGTCACTCCCCTGCAGCAGAGCGCTCAGGACGGCAAAAGCCATAAACAGAAGGGACAGAATAAAGACCCTAAAGGTTTTCATAAGGTGATTGTCTTGGAAGAGATCTCATAGCCGTCAGTCGTTTTACTCTTGAGGCCTTGCGCTAAACCTTTAGGGTCTCATCGACTGAGCTTTGAACAGCCCCACGTCTTTTGTGATCCGTATCGTTCCACTTGTCGCCAACTCGTGCGCCAAGAGTCTCTTGAACGCCTCCTCCGCACCCTCATCGACGCCCTTCTCGATCATAGACTGGACGTAGGCAACCACGGGTTCTATCTCTGTCACCACCAATGCATCCTCATACCGCGCCAGTCGAACCTCGGCAAACCACCGCTCGAGCTGCGTTTTGCCTGTCTCCAGCCCAAAGTTCTCTATCACGCCTCTCCATCTATCGATACTCTCGGGATAGAACCTGCCTCTCCACTCCCTCAACTCGCGCATGTGGTCTTTCCCATTCGTGGCGGCATAAAGCCGCCCTCCTGGTCGCAGCACCCGCCGAATCTCAGATAGCGCCCTATCCCTCCTCGGCACGTGATAGAGCATGTGATTCGCAATGACCACGTCAAAACTCCCATCCGCAAACGGCATCTCTTGTGCGTCGGTCACCCTGAACCTGAAGATTTGTCGATTCCCGTCGAGATTGTCCCTTGCCTCTCGCACCATCCCCAGCGACAGATCGGACAGTGTGATCTCCCATTCATCAGCGATTCGGTCCACATTCTCCAGCCACAGATTCCCAGGACCGCAGCCTAATTCCAGGATCCGGCATCTTTCTGGCAGAGCAAGCTGGTCAAATACCCATCGCGGCCAGCCATATGGGTTCGTGCTATAGCGCTGATGAAGCTGGACCCGTGCTTCCAGGTTGGATGCATCCCGGTATTGCTCTTTCTGAAGGTACGTTTGATTCGTGAGCATACTGGCACTAGTCACCGCTCAAAAACCTCAGAACACGGGCGTTGACGTGCTCGGGCTGTTCCATAGTCAAGAGATGACTAGCGCCCGGAACGATCTCGGCGGTGAGATTGGGCATCAGCCAAGACCCCCTAATCGATGTACACAAAGGCTCGGACCGTGCCGCACGCGGAACACTTTCCCACGATCACCCCTTCGTCAAAGAAACCCATCATGCCCTCATCCCCTTCGATCCGCTCACACTTGCCCACCAGAAACCCCTTATGCCCGCACTCGCACACGGGCTTTTCCTCTCGCTCTCGCTTTCTGTGCGCCCCGGTGAAGCTAAAGGCAGTTTTCCTGCTCCCGCACGCCAGGCACAGGCTGTGGATCTCGCCCCGAAAGTTCCCTTTCTTGGAGCCTGTGTGATACTCGATGGTCAACTCTAGCGGCACGACCCCACAATCATCACACTTGTAAGGGGTGAAAAAGTGATAGTCATTCGGGTAACGCTCAGCGGCGATGCTCTTTTTCGCAAAAGCCTCCAGATCGGAGAGGTCTGTTTGATGCGCCATCCTTCACTCCTTTCCGTGTGGGCCAGTCCTACCAGTGTTGCCACTCACCCTGGTCGTTTTTCGACAGGATATACAGGATTCCTCCGGCATTTCCATCTTGTGGATCCTGTTGATCCTGTCACATATCTTACCTATAATATCACGGAAACAGAAACATTTGCAACTGAACGCCGGCATAGATCGACACAGCCAGGCAGGACACGTTGGTCAACCCATTCAGCCATCGAGGCCAACGTGCCTGATGCAGGGATGGTTCAAGAGACCGGTTGCCGATGGCAAGCACCCCAGAGAAGAGAAAAATCGCCGTGAAAGCCACAAACGGACGCCGGAAGATCAACATCACGAGGACATCGTGTAGGATACCGCACAGAAAAAAGACAAGCAACGTGGTGACCGGCCGGACGCGGTTTCCACCCAGGAGGAGATACAACCGGTAGAGAAGATGGCCGATACCGGGGTTCCAGACCCGCCAGAACCGGTAAAAGCCTGGCTCGCCCCAGCTATCAAAGAGCGCGCGCTTCAGTATCACGAGCTTGTTCGAACCTGGGTCATATCCCCGGAGGATCAAGTACTCGTTGTAGCTGTGGTTGAACCTGTCTTGAAACATAGGACTATGGGTTGCAGACGGCTCACAGGTCCAACTGCATCCATACCACGTCAAAGTCCTCGCCGAACTTGCTCCCGATGCGCCTGAATCGCCCGCACTCCTCAAAACCATTCTTCCTGTGAAACCTCAGGCTCCCCTCATTCCGCGACGAGATGTTCGCCAGTAGGGTATCGATCCCCTGTTCCTTGGCCGCTGGCTTGAATCGCTCAAGCACCCGGGTGCCCAACCCTTTGCCCGTGTGCTCCGGCAGGATAAAGTAGGTGATCTCTGCCGCGCGACGGAACGTGCGGCCACCCTCGTAGGGATGCAGGAAGGCAAAACCCACGATGGCCCCGGTATTTTCCTTGATGACGACAGCGGGGTAGCCTCGCGACACGCTCAGAAAGCGATCAAAGAACTCGTTGCTCACGGAATCCGCCGGATAGGCGGCAAAGCTATTGGTGACATACCAGTTAAAGACGTCGATCACCCCTGTACTATGCTCGTCCGCCATCTTCTCAAAGCTGTACGACATCATTCCCCCAACAAGAATAACCTTCAGTCGATGTAGGTTGGGTTTCGTTCCTCAACCCAACGCTTCCAGGCAGCCTCCAGACACGACGCAGATTCTTGGGCAACCATTGGGTAACAGCAAACCCCGCCGTTACCCAACCTACGATCTCGGGTTGCCTAATCAGAATCGCCGTCGTGGTGTCCGCTTTCGCCTTCCTCACCGTGTTCACCGTCGTCCCCATCGTGTCCGTGTTCGCCGCCTCCGACCTCCGGATGAGCGGTCCATCGGTCAAAATCCTCGTCTGTCGCCACAAGACTGACCTCTAAACTCTCACCAGAACCGAGGTCGGCCGGCGTGGTTGGGCCAAGCCCTACGCCGTTCGACAGGTGAACCTCGACCCGAACCTGTTTCAGGGTGTCCTCTGTGGTGTTTTCCACAAAACCGCTGAATAAATTGTTTTGCGCGTCGTAGGTCAAGACGAGTCGAGCCCCGTTTCGGACCGCGTCGTAGCTTTCGTCGAGGGCGAGTTCAGTGCCGGATTCCTCCTCGCCCGTCGTGACGGCGCCGCCACCACCTGTGCAAGCGCTGAAAATGACGACCAATAAAACGACAATCGTGAAGAGAACATTTCGATTGAGCTTCACAAAGATTGATCTGATTCTCATCCGTGTTTCCTCCGAGGGCGCCGGTTGGGTAACGGCAACCCCCGCCGCAGCCCAACCCACGATCTAGTAAAAGCTTGTCCGCAAGACAGGTTGAAACAACGCCTTGCGATGGGCGCACACTGAATCAATCTGACACAACCCACATTCCGGTTCAGACATTTCGGGACAGCGTTTGCGCGCGCTAAAAAAGAACCAGTCCACGGTGCCTGTGTCCTTACCTGACAGCGCAACGACCTGTTCGGTGGCGCGATATGCCGCATACCGGACTGCCCATTCCTCAGCGGGCGAGACGACCTGCCTGTCGCGCAGTCTGTTTTCCAATTCCTTATCGGTCACGTCGATCAGCCCAATCCGCAAACAGGAACGCAACGCATGATAGTCGATCACAGGCGCTATCATTTCATCGTTCCGCAGCGGCAAGAACATCTCGGGGCGTTGGTTGAGGATCATGGCGAGCAAGCTGCTCTTCTTGCGCAAGGGATCTTCTTTGTAGCCGCCGACTTGATCGAGCAAGACCAGAAATGTCTGCAAGGGCTGAGCTGATGCCAGGGCCTTTTGCAGCACAGCCTGCGGCGTGAGCCGTAGCGCCAGCATATCCCGACCATAGTGGTGCGCCATTTCCAGGTGCAAATCCAGGGCAGGCATTGGATCGTCACCATCGTCTGCTCGAAAGACCGCCAGCAACTCCTCTCGACTCAGATCCGCCTGCCGCTCTGGAGAGCAAAAGTCCGCATCTCGCTCAACCCGGCGTCTGAACGCCTCCCACAAATAGTCGGAGCCCTTTCGCTCGACGCCGCCGATCTTGGCGATCAACGGCTGGTCATATCGATCCTGTTTCTCGGTCCAGAAACTAAACTGCTGCAAAGTAGCCGCAAAGAAATAGTCCAGCGCCTTGGGATGTCCGGCAGGAGGCAGCTCGGGGCCTACGAATGGAAACGGAGACGCTTCGGAGAGCGTCGAGACCTTCCCGGCAACTTTTCGCACCTGGTCCTCATTGACTCGGACGCGCGCATCCAGAGCTGCCTCTGGAGGTGGATCCTCAGACAGCAGCGCGGTCGGGCCAACCTGTCCGATCATCTCCGCCGCCAATGGAATGGCGTGGCGCGCTGCCATAATGGGATGTTCCTTTTGAAGCAGATAGGCCAGCGTTGCGCCGCAAAAAGTATCACCCGCGCCCGTTGGATCCAGCACGGTGGCAGAGACCGCCGGAATACAGGTAGCCGTGTCGCCCTGAATGACACAAGCCCCCTCTGCACCCAGGGTGACATAGAGAACTTGGCCTGGTTCGGTGTGAGCAGCCTCGAGGGCACCAAAGACAGCCTTGGCTTCCCGATCGTTCATAAAAAAGCAGTCGCACTGTTCCAAAACAGCGCGTACAGTCTGCGGTTGCTTGCCCGCAATAAACAAACCCGTTCCAGCGGAAATCCGTTTCGCGCCCCGCTGCCGGCAGGCCTGAATAAAAGGCAACTGGTTTAGCGCGTCGCTTAAAGGCGTCACGTGAACGAGATCATACTCTGACAGATCCGCTGGAAGCATCGTGGGTGAGAGCATTTCTTCAGCATCAAGCGACACTTTGAGGTATTCGGTCTTGCCCTGCCGATAGGAAATCTCAAACTGCCCCACTTGCGCTGGAGGGATAGCCGGACCGAGCCATTCGATCAGGTGCTCGGCCACAGGCTCCAAGAACTCGGGGCAAGGATCAGGACGAGGGCCAAACAAAGCTACCCAGGCTCCACAACGGCGTGCGGCCATCGCGGTATACACTCCTGCGCCGCCAGCACACTCAACCGTTCGATCCTCCAAATGCAGAACGTCGAGCGACGCTCCGCCGATGACGAGTAACCGATTCATGATAGGCTCCTTTCCTTGCGTGCTATCACGTGGTGTATTCGTCCCTCAAGAGACCATACATCGCGCTGTCGTGGAACGCGCCATCGTCCTCCCAGGAGTGTTGGCGTCTCGTGCCCTCGCGTTGAAAGCCGATCCTCTCCAGGAGACGAACCAACCCAGGCCAGCCCTTCCTGTGCCGCGTATTCGGCGCGCAGCTCTTCGATGAGGGCCTGAACCTCCTCCAGGGTCTCCATCACCGGACCGTTGTACCGTTGGACCACGGGATCGCTGTTCGCTGAACCAGCAATCACTGCCCTGCCCCACAGCCCCCATCGAATCGCAACCCATCTCCCATGGATTTGAGCTTCTCTCCGAAAGACACGTCCTACCACGCGGCATTGCTCACCTTAGGTACGCACAGTGCTGACGCCTAGATTGTCAGCATGATCGCTGATGCGCTCCAGGTTTCGCATCGTTTCGGTAAAGATGACATCTGCCGCTGGATGACATGCCCCCGTCTCCAGACGCTCAATATGTCTCTCACGAGCCTCGATGTAGAGACGGTCGAATTCATCTTCCATGCGACACGCTCGCTGGGCCAGTACACGGTCGCCAGCCTGCAGTGCCCGCAATGCAAGAGAATAGGTATCGTATGCGTGCCGACAAAGCTGGTCAAGATCCTGTGTCGCCGCAGGGCTAAACTTTGTCTCACTATTGACCTTCTTTTGCGCGGCCTCAGCCAGATCCTCCGTCAGATCGCCCACCCTCTCAACATCCGTGAGCAGGTTCTTCAATTGAAAGCAGTGTCTCTGCTGACTTGCGCTCAGACTCTCTTGCATCAACGTATTGACAAAGT
>CAYUIS010000131.1:0-12953 GCA_964444825.1 uncultured Anaerolineales bacterium
CCTGTCCTTAGCCGCCCTTCGTCCTTGAACCCTGTGCTTAGGACGCACAGGACTAGGCGCCGAAGGATCAAGGATACAGGACAAGTGCCTCAACGGGGAAAGAATGGGCAGGTGAATGGCCTAAGACGAGACAGGGCGCACCCGTGTCTAGCGCCCTCACGGGCTGAAGCGGAAAAGGCATACGTCGCCGTCCTGAACCTGGTAGTCGCGCCCTTCGGTGCGCAGGATGCCTCGTTCCCGGGCTGCCTGCCAACTGCCCGCCCCTGCAAGCTGCTCGTAAAACACAACCTCGGCCCGGATAAAGCCGCGCTCCATCTGGCTGTGCACCTTTCCCGCCGCCTGGGGAGCCGTGGCACCCCGCCGCACCGCCCAGGCGCGGGTCTCCCGTCCGCCGGTGATGGTGAAAAACGTGATCAAGTCGAGCACCGCGTAACCTGCCCAGGCCAACGCCTCCAGGCCGGGGCGCGCCAAACCAACCGCAGCCCGGTAGTCTGCCGCCTCTTCGGGTGGCCACTCTGCCAGGTCGGACTCCAGTTGAGCGCACAGGACGACGGAAAGGCCACCCTCCCCTTCCGCCAGCGCGGCGATATCCTCGGCCAGCGGACCACCATCAGGCAGATCCTCCTCGCCGACGTTGGCCACGTAAACGCGGGGCTTGGCGGTCAGCAGGCTCATATCCCGGGCCAGCGCCGCGCCAGTCACACTTGCATCCGCCCAGGCGTCGGCCCGCTCTCCAGCCTGGAGGTGGGCTCGCAACTGTTCCAGTCCCTTTAGCTCCACCACATAGTCGCGCGGTCTGGCTTTTGCAGCCGCGCGCACCTTTTCCAGCCGTCGCTCGGTCACCTCCAGGTCGGCCAGGATCAATTCCAGATCGAGGACCTCCAGGTCGCGCAGAGGGTCGATCGTCCCATCCACGTGGCTCACATCGGGATCGGCAAAACAGCGGGCCACCGTGGCGACGGCGTCGACGTTGCGGATGTGCCCCAGAAACTGGTTGCCCAGCCCCTCACCTCGGTGCGCACCCCGGACCAGGCCGGCGATGTCCACAAACTCGATCGTGGCCGGGGTCACCGATTCCGGTCCGACCATGTCTGCCAGCACATCTAGACGCGGATCGGGAACCGGGACCACGCCGCGGTTGGGCTCGATCGTGGTGAAGGGATAGGGAGCTACAGTCGCCCCAGCCCGCGTCAAACCGTTAAACAAGGTGGACTTGCCCACGTTAGGCAAGCCCACTATCCCGATTTGCAACGCCATACCACACCTCGTCGACCTTGTCTACCTATGCCCGAGCCTCCAACTCAGCCACCTCTGCTCGATCAGCCGGCAGACTGATGTAGAACGTGCTCCCCTTGCCCAGTTCGCTATCGACCCACACACGCCCGTCGTGCCGCTCGACGATCGATTTGACGATCGCCAGTCCCAGGCCGGTCCCCTCGACACTGGCCGTGTCCCGCCGCTTGACGCGGTAGAACTTTTCGAACAGGCGCACCTGGTCATCTGGGGCGATACCGATCCCCGTATCAGCCACCCGGATGATGGCCTGGTTGTTGCGCACCGATAGCCCCACCGAGATGCTGCCCCCGCTGGGCGTGTATTTGATCGCATTGTCCACCAGGTTTGTCACCGACTGGCGCAACAAGGCTACATCGCCGGCGATGACGGCCACGCCTGCGGTGGACTCCAAGTGCAAGGTAATCCCCTTGGCAGCCGCTCTGACGCGCATACCGTCCACCGCTTCGACGACGATCGCTCCCAGGTGGCAGGGCTTGCGCTCCAATCCCACGCCAGCCTCGATACGCCCCAGGTCCAATAGGTCATCGATCAACACGTTCATCTGAGATACACCCTGCAGGATTTTTTCAACGTACTCGCGCTGCTGTTCGTCAAGTTCTCCCACCATCGGGAGCATCGTCGTATAGCCACGCATGAACGTGAGCGGCGCACGCAGGTCGTGGGATACCGTAGCCACGAACTCGGATTTCAGCTCGTCCAACTCCTTAAAATGGGTAATGTCACGCATCACCGCCACGCGCCCGAGGCGCTCACCATCGGCGCTCAATATGGCCGATACACTGGCGTACAACGTATGGCCATCGGGAAGAGGTACCTCTTCAGTCAGTGCCTCACTATCGGCGGAAGACAGCGGCTCTTTGAAAACCCGGGCCAACACAGGCTCCAATCCCGCCTCAGTGATCTTGTGGCCGATAACCGCATTGGCCGCAACACCAAAGGCCCTTTCGGCGGCCGGGTTGACCAACAGAACCCGATCGTCCCGGTCAGTGACCAGCACAGCGTCGGTCGTGCTGGCCAGGATCGCTGCCAACCGCCGCCGCCCACCCTCCGCAGACTGGAAGAGGCGCGCGTTTTCCACCAACACCGCCGTCTGGCTGGCCAAGGTGGAGAGAAGATCAATCTCGGAGGGCTCGAAGCGGCGAGCCGTATCATACCCTACCCACATGACGGCCAGCACGCGGCCCTTGCTACGAACGGGCAGCGCAACCACGGCCCGGACCGGTCCCTGCAGGGTCTGAGCATCGGCAAGGGTTCTGGCCCGTGCCAGATTCTCTATGATCAGGGGCGACTCCATATTCCTGGCCGCCGCCGCGAGCGTACGGTCAAGCGGGCCCAATCCCTCTCGGGCGGTGCCTCGCCCGATAACCATCTGTGGCTCGCCATCAGCGGATATGAAGACGATCCGAGCCACCTGCGCATTCGTCGCCTTTAGCGAACCCTCAAGGATGTGAGGCATACCCTCAGGCAACTCCAACGTCGCCGAGACCGCCTGGCTAACCTGGAGCAGCAATGAGAGATCTTCCAGACGGTGCTTGAGGCGCACGCGCATACCCTCAAAGGCAACGCCCACCCGGGCGACTTCATCGTCGCCCGGGACCCGGATCTCGTCGCCCAGGTCGCCCTCAGCGATACGAACGGCTGCCCCGGCCAACTCGGTCAGGGGACGGGTCACAAGCCGGGTCGTCAGGGGGATGATGAGCACCAGCGCCCCCCCAAAGAGAACCTGAAGCACGAGCAGAGGTCGGGCAATTTGAGTGGCCTGTTCGAGCACGACGTCGTAAGGGAGACGAATCACCACCTCCCACGGATACCCCTCCACGGGCAGGTGATAGACCAACTCGCGGGTGTTGTCGCCTCGATTGAGACTCTCATACGCGCAACCCGGGACCTCAAAGTCCATACACTGCCGATCGTCGGACACGTACCAGTCGGTGAGGAGCAAACTGGGATCAGAGTGGGCCACGACGTACCCATCGCCATCCACAAAAAAGCCCACACCCCGTCCACTGGTGAACTCTAGCGTCGCCAACGCCCGCCTTAATATCGGATTGGTATCCAATCGGGTGTGGCCCACCAGAGCTCCAGAGCGGGCACCAGTCTCCGCATTCTCCAACACCGGTCCCAGGAACGAGACCCGGATCTCTTCCTGGCCCCCGCGGTGTACCTCGCTGATCTGGGGAGCGCCCGTGTCCAGCACACGCCGCAAAAGATTGGCTTCGTGCTCGGTCAACTCGCCCTCTTCGCCGGGTGACTCTGAGGGATATGCCGCAACCAACTCTCCGGACAGATCGTACAACAACAGTTGGCTGAAAAAGGCCGATTTGCGCAGCCCACTCTGGAGGCGACCGACCCGCACGGCTGCATCATCGCTTCTCAGCGCCTCGTCCTGAGCTAGGTCCTCCAGAAAAGCTTGCCCACTACGGATAAAGTAGGGGATATCCTCAGCCGCACTGCCGGCATCACGCGCCATTTCATCCACTGAGTAGGAGACGGCCATATCCAGGGTGGTCTTTGTCACGGCGTATACCAGCACAAACGTCATCAGCACGATCAGAGGCAGAAATATATAAAGCAGCCGGCGGCTCAGCGTACGGCTATACGGCGGATAGCGCCGCACCGCCCGGACCGGGCGTTGCCCGGGCACAGCCAGGTAGACGGCCTGCAAAAGCAGGGATGCCACCAGGCTCTCAAGCAGGGCAGGACCGACCTGGGCCTGGGTGGTCGTGACGGCGTAATCGAGGGCGGCCACCCCCGAGCTGACCGCCTGAACAAGCACGGACAGCAACTGGAGTGCCGACGCCAGGAGAACCGACGACATACCGGCTACAACGGGCTGCCGCATGATCAACGGGAACCGCCCCCGATAGTCCTGCCGAAGATGGAACCCGACCAGATAGGCAAAAAAAACAGTGTAGAATACGTCGAGCACACCGCTATTCGCCATACCGGCGCGCAGAACACCGATCACCAGACCCACAAGCAACGACGGTCCCGCGCCGAGCCAGGCCCCGGCCGCGAGGATCGGCAGCGCCCCTAACAGCGGTGCCGCAGGGCGATAGGGTGGCACCGGAATACCGGGTGGGGGCAACAGACCGGTACGAGAAAAGAACAACACCATCAAGTGATTGGTGAGCAGTGGGCTAAGCAGGAGAGCCAGGAAGAAGAGCCAACGCTGCCAACCCAGCCCTCGAAAGTCCTCCCGCTGGCGATAGAGAAGGACAAACGATGCCAGGATGTAGGCCACCAGGAGCACAACCTCCCAGGGTTGAGGTCCAAGAAAGGCCACACCCCTCCAGGGCTCCCAAACCGTAAAATCCACGCCCATATTGCTGCTGTCTCCTCCTGGGTAAGATCGGTCGTCGTCGTGGCTAAGGGATTATAGCACACAGCAGGGATTATTCAAAACCTTGCCCACACCTTCAGGGTGAGTATAATACGCCTGCCCAGACTGATCAAAGGACACAAAAGATGGAAATCCAAGTCGCCGTCGCCAAAGTGGGCAAGTGGGCTACCAGCGAGAGCGGGGATACGTTGGAGATGATCGAACGGCCTCGTGGTGGTTTTTCGTTCGTGCTGGTGGATGGCCAGCGCTCTGGTCAAGCGGCCAAGGCCATCAGCAACCTGGTGGCCCGCAAAGCCATCTCTGAACTGGCCGAGGGTGTCCGGGATGGCGCGGCAGCCCGCGCGGCCCACGATTATCTCTACACTTACAAGGGTGGGAAGGTATCCGCCACCCTCAATATCCTCTCCATCGACCTGGCCACCAACACGTTGGTGCTATCGCGGAACAACCAGTGCCCCATCATCGCCATCACCCCCGACGATGGCTTCCGGCTGCTCGACGAGCCATCGGAATCGGTCGGTGTGCGACACGGCACCAAGCCTAGGATCACAGAGCTGCCGCTGGTTGCCGGAACGGTGGTCGTGGTCTATACCGACGGTCTGGAGACAGCGGGCGCCCGCTCAAGCCCTATCTTTGACATTCCTGCAGCGGTGCGCGAGATGACGGATGGCGACAGCCCAGATGCGCAGCAGTTGGCCGACGGGCTGCTGGCACAGGCGTTGGCGCTGGACAAGGAACGACCGCACGACGATATCAGCGTGCTGGTGCTTAGGATCACGGAGCGGCCAGCCGGAGGAGACGACGTCCGTCGCCTGGCTCTGCGCGTGCCGCTGTGAGGTGATGATTACACATGCGCATGATTCGCCGCAACCTGAGAGCGCTATGGCGCGACACGCGGGTATTGATCGGCCAGTTCCAGGTCTCGCTGCTGCTGTTTGCCGCTCTCATCTGCGTGGGGACACTATCCTTGTACGCCCTCTATCCCGACGGCCGCGGATCGGGGGACCTGGACTGGGTCCAATCGCTGTACCACGCCACAACGCTGATATTCTTTCAGTGCAGCCTCGACTTTCCCAGTGCGCCGATATTGCAGATTCTGTTCTTCATCGTCCCCCCCGTCGGATTGGGCGTCGTCGTCGAGGGTATTCTACGCTTCAGCACGGCGCTCTTTGACCGTCGTGAGCGAAAGGAGGCCTGGCAAGTGGCCATTGCTTCAACATACCGTGACCACATCGTCGTGTGTGGCTTGGGGCGCGTTGGTTTCCAGGTCGTAAGGGTATTGCTCCGCCTGGGAGAAGATGTCGTCGGCGTCGAGCACAATGCCGAGTGTGAACTCTTGGATGAACTGCGCCAGATGGGAGTGCCGGTGCTGCTGGGCGATGCCCGGCAGGCAGAGATGCTGGAGCAAGCCCGGGTACAGGACGCCTCCGCCATCGTCGTCTGCACAGAGGATGACCTGAGCAACCTGGCTATCGCGCTCGATGCACGGGAGCTAAAGCCAGACATCAAGGTCGTGATGCGTATGTTCGATGGACAACTGGCGCAAAAGGTACGATCCGGCTTCAACATCCACACCGCTTTCAGCACCTCGGCGCTGGCTGCCCCGGTCTTTGCTGCTGCCGCGACGCGAGCCCAGATCGACCACTCGTTTTACGTGGATGACTTGCTGATGAACGTCGCCCGAGCGACAATCGATCCGAGCTCGACGCTGGTGGGATACACCATCGGCCAGTTGGAGAAGGAATTCGACGTCTCAATCATTCTGTACAGGGGACTAGATACACTGGATCTACATCCATCTCCCGACATCGTCCTCCAGGGCAACGATCACCTGATGGTCTTTAGCTCGCTGGAGGCGCTAGCCCGCCTGCAAACGATATGCAGGGGACAGGCTGACCCCGGACAGGCTATGCGTGGCATTTCGGGCCGTTCGTGGTTGGATCGCCTGCTCAGACGGGAGAAACCATCACAAGGTGAAACTCGTTAGGCACGAAGAACGCCCCCTGATCGCAGTTGTCGGCCCGTGTACAGCGGGCAAGTCAACCCTCGTGCGAGCGCTACGAGAGCGAGGTTACAACGCCCGTGAGGTGGTCCAGGAGCACTCCCACGTACCCGCAATGTGGCAGGTTTTCACCCAGCCTGACATCCTGATATACCTGGACGTCTCATGGGAGATCGCCCATCAGCGCCGGCATACCGACGCGGGAGAGCAGTGGTGGAGCGAGTTGGCGCGGCGGCTGCGCCACGCCCGGGAGCACGCAGATCTGTACATCTTGACGGATCAGTTAACCCCGCACCAAGTCCTCGACCGGGCGGCAAGCTTCCTCTTTGATTCGCTGGAGACCCCCTAGGGCAAATGCCTATCCCCCCGTAGCAGACGGCAACCTGGTTCCTGACCTGGAATCAGGTCGCACGATTCCCCACCTGCCAGCAATCCCAAAAGAGCTAGGGCTCGCAGCTCACACTGGGCGGGCCATGTGCTTTTTGACGACGTCGATCAGCCCCTGGTGGGGGCTGCAGTTTCCAAAAGCAAAGGACTGCAGCACCCGATCAATGTCCGCCTCAGACAATCCCTATTGCCCTCGTAGCGGCGCGCCAACTCCTCCCACAGGGCGACGAAACGATCCTGAAAAAAAGGCTGCTGCCAGAAGTGGGTGATAGACAAAGCGAACAGGCCCTATATGTTGCAGGATTGAGGCGCTGAGGTATAATACGATCCGGTTGACAAACGGCCTATCCGAGTAATCGATGGGAGGGTCCCAGCGAATTGGAGCGCTTTCTGGATAGGCGAATACAGTCATTAGGTACTAGAATTGGGAGAGAGCACCAGGCGGGCGCTTGTGACGCCCGCCTACGAGTAGAGGTTGAAAATGGATTGGGTTAGCGTTGTATTCTGGGTAGTAGGCACACTGATCGCCGTGCTTGCCCCTATGATCATCATTCACGAGTTGGGACACTTTTCGTTCGCTAAACTGGCAGGCATTCGAGTCGAGGAATTCGGACTCGGATATCCACCCAGACTGCTAAAGCTGTGGCGCGGCAAGGGCTACCTCGATATCGACGGGACACGCATCACCATCCCTCGGGGCTTTCGACTCCCTAAAGGCGTAGAGATCGGGGTTTGGGTAGATGGTACGACCGAACGTCGTGACGACGGGACCGTCATCCTGCGATGTTTCAGAGTCCTGGACCCCCTCATAGACGGCCTGAGCAGGAAACAGGAGGACGTGGAAGATGGCGTCCACATACAGGGCGAGCTGACCACCTTCGAGCCAGGCACCTTGTACAGCCTCAACTGGCTGCCGATGGGTGGGTTTGCGAGGATGACGGGTGAGGAAGACCCATCCGATCCAAAGAGCTTTGCCGCCCAGCCTAAGCGTTGGCGCATCGCCGTGCTGGCTGCAGGGCCGATGTTCAACATCGTCGCTGCAGTAATACTGCTCGTCGGGGCCTATATGACGGGCGTCCCCACCAGATGGCAGGTCGAGATCACAAGAGTTGTGCCGGAGAGCGCTGCCGAGGCAGCAGGGCTGGAGCCTCTTGATATCGTCGTGGCCGTCGATGGAGAACGGATCGAAGAGGGGATGGAGCATCTGCGGCGCATCATCCGCGCCGCGCCAGAACGCACGGTCCAACTCACCGTCCTGAGAGACAGAGAGACCTTTACGGTGCCGGCGACGCCACACAGCACCGAGGATGGCTATGGCATCCTGGGCATAGTGATGGCTCCCTGGCCCGATCGGGGCGCAATGGAATACTATTCCCTGCCCGCGGCGATGAGGACCAGTGTAGCCGATCTCAGTGCTGCTATCGTGGCCACCCTCCAGGTTCCAGCGCGGCTGGCTCAGGGTGACATTACGCCTCAGGAAGCACGTCCAGCCAGTGTGGTCGGGATCAGCGGAATCCTGGCCTTCACACTGCAACAGAGTATCGAGTGGGGCTTGCCGTTTCCCGTCATGCAGACCGCAGCTCTCATCAGCATAGCCCTGGGTTTGACGAACCTGCTACCCCTTCCAGCCCTGGATGGCGGCCGTATATTGTTCGTGCTGATTGAAGCGGTGCGTGGGCGCCGCGTCGCGGCCGAGCGGGAAGCCGTGTTTCACCTGGTCGGCCTGGCCATCCTAGTCGCCATCATGGCATTTGTGATGCTCCAGGATCTGATCAACCCCATCATCCCCTGGTCGATGCTCAGGTAGGGCCGAGGGCAGGCTCAGAAGAGACAGTAGCAAGATGGAACTACTCGATACCCTGCTCAACGAGTTACAGGAGAATCTCGAGATGCCATCCCAGGCATCCCTGTATCATCTCTCCGGCCTGGACAACAGAGACCTAGTGCGCGTTCGCAAGGCGTGGAGACGCCTGCCCACAGAACTGCGACAGAAGATGATGGCCCGGCTGGTGGAACTGGCGGAGGCTGATTTTGAGGTCAACTTTGACGCGCTCTTCCGCCTGGGATTGGAGGACGAGGACCCCACGGTGCGCACCGTATCGGTCGAGGGACTTTGGGAGGACGAAGACGTGTGTCTGATCCCGATCCTGGCGGCCCGCCTGCTGGAGGACGAGAGCCTCGACGTACGCGCCGCGGCAGCGATATCCCTGGGACGCTTTATCCTGATGGGTGAACTGAAAAAGATCCGCCCCGAGCCCTCTACGACCGCCTACGAGGCACTGCTGACCGCGTGCCAGGACGTGGACGAGCATATGGAGGTACGGAGACGAGCACTCGAATCCCTGGCCTACCTCGGTAACGAGACTGTGGCAGAGTTGATCCGCGAGGCATACGAAGCGCGTGACGTACAGCTTCGCGTCAGTGCAGTCTTTGCTATGGGACGTACAGCCGACACAGGGTGGGCCAATCAGGTCCGTCAGGAGCTGTTCAGGCCTGAACCCGAACTGCGCTACGAGGCCGCCCGGGCGTGTGGCGAGTTGCAACTCCGCGATGCTGTACCCGAGATGGAGGAACTCGCCGACGACGCCGACCCCGAGGTGCAGGAAGCGGCCCTGTGGGCTCTAGGGCAAATCGGGGGTGACCAGGCGCGCAAGATCCTGGAGCGCTATTGCCTGGCTGAAGACGAGGCCATCCAGACAGCGGCCGAGGCCGCCCTGGATGAACTAGAGTTCTTGCACGGTGATCTGTCTGACGTGTTCGTCAGGCTGATCGAAGATCAGGGCGTGGCCTCGAGTTAAGACAGCAGCGAGTTGTGAATGACAAAGCGCAGGTTACGACTTAGCACGAGCCTTGTTCTGGTCGCCTGGCTCCTATTATCATCGCCTGACCCCTCCTGGTACGGGTTCTCTCAGACGGTCGTTGCGGACGGCATCACGGTGCTGAACACCGGTGCCGAACATCGCTTTGCACAGGATCTCACGTTTACACTGCAGGCCACGTCCGAGGCCGAGATCACCAAGGTGTATCTCTTCTTCCAGGTGGAAGGAGGTGACCAGACCGAATCCCAGGTCATCACTTTCGATCCAGCGACCGAGATCGATATCAGTTATGCGCACGATCTGCGCCGCTCGCCGCTGCCGCCATTCGCCCTGGTCACCTATTGGTGGCAGATTGAGGACGCTGCCGGCGGTAGCCTGAACACCGCTTCGAAGCCCAGCAACCACGAGTATGAGGACAACCGTTTCGAGTGGGAAAACCTGAGTGCTGACGGCATAACGACGGTCCATTGGATCGTAGGAAACGGCGATCCAGTCTTTGGACAGGCCGCACTTGATATCGCTCTTGCCAGTTTGGAGGAAATCAACGCAGAACTGAACGCCCCGGTGCCGGAATCGATGGATATCTATATCTACAACACACAGCCCAATCTCGACGCAGCAATGGCACTGACGGGACGCCTTTGGGTTGTCGGCCAGGCACATCCAGAGCTCGGCGTCATCATCGTGGCGATTCCCTTCGACTCTGAAGGAGGGTACAAGTGGCGTATGCGGCGCTACATCCCGCACGAGATCACCCACCTCTTGGTCTACGAAGCGGTCACAGCGCCCAAATACAGATATGTTCCCGAGTGGCTGGACGAGGGATTGGCCACAGCCAACGAGCAATTGCCAACGCCAGAGCACGCCCTGATCCTGGAGGAAGCCCGCGCTCAGGGACAACTGATCCCTTTGGAAGACCTGTGCAACCCCTTTTCCCCCAATCCACAGAAAGCTTTTCTGGCCTACGCTCAGAGCGGAAGCCTCGTCAGCTTCATCCGCGAGCAGTATGGCGCTGGAGGCATACGAGGGCTGCTGAACGCCTACGCCAACGGAGCAAGTTGCAGCTCAGGTGTACAGGAAGCCCTGGACACCAGCCTCGCCGATCTGGAGGCCGCGTGGCGGTCGAGTCTGGAGGGGAACCAGCCGGTTGATCCAACGACCCGGATCGAGCAGATGGGCCGGATCAAGGAAGCTGGACTGTGGTTGGGCCTGTGGCTGTTGGGCGTGCTGGTGGCCGTGCCGATGATCGGAGGGCTCCGCCGCAAGGAGTGAAGTATGCAGAGAACCGTAGCGTTTGATTTGGAAACCCAATACTTGGCTGACGAAGTGGGCGGCTGGAGTAACATCCGCGACTTGAAACTGTCGGTCGGCGTGATCTATGACGCGGCCGAGGACACTTACCGCCACTACACCGAAGACCGGGCAGAGGACCTGATCGCCGACCTTCGGAGGGCCGATCTGGTCGTCGGATACAATGTGCTCCGATTCGACTATGAGGTTCTGCGCGCCTACACCGACGATCCACTGTCCGACCTGCCCACGGTCGACATGTTGCAGGACCTGTACCACACCCTGGGCTGGCGCCTCAAGCTGGACAACGTGGCTTCGGCGACGCTGGGAGAGTCAAAGAGCGCCGACGGTGTGCAAGCCGTGCACTGGTTTCGCGATGGCCAGTTGGAAAAAGTCATCGAGTACTGCCGTCGGGATGTCGAGGTGACATGGCGGGTCTACCAGTTCGGCCAGCAGAACGGTTACATCCAGTATCGCGATCGCAGTTGGCGCGTGCACAAAGTACTGGTGGGATGGTAGCTGCCTAATGGCGGCATTTGAGCCCGCGTATCTGGCGCTCCTACGCTCGGGAGAATTAGAGCGCCGCGTGGCGTTGGTATACGAGCAACTCCACGCCTGTGACTTTTGTGGCAGGGTATGCGGGGTCGATCGCTACGAGGAGCTTGGATCCTGCCGGACCGGAGTCCGAGCTCTGATCTCCAGCGCCGGCCCTCACCTGGGCGAGGAGGATCCACTGCGGGGCCACCAGGGCTCTGGCACCATATTCTTCGCTTGGTGCAATCTGAACTGCCAGTTCTGCCAGAACTATGACGTCAGCCAGCAGGGACAGGGGCACGAGGTCGAACCGGAGGATCTGGCCCGCACGATGCTCTCCCTCCAGGCACAGGGCTGCCACAACATCAACTTTGTCTCGCCCACCCATGTGATCGCCCCCATCCTGGCGGCTGTGCTGATCGCTGCCGAGGCCGGGTTGCGTCTCTCCCTGGTTTGGAATACCGGCGGCTACGATTCGCTCTCAGCGCTGGCCCTGCTTGATGGTGTGGTTGACATTTACATGCCGGATATGAAATACGCAAACGAGGAAACTGCTCGCGAGTACTCCAGAGTCAAGGACTATCCGGCGGTCAACCAGGCTGCGGTCAAAGAGATGCACCGCCAGGTGGGCGATCTGGTGACAGACGACAGGGGTATTGCTTTGCGCGGATTGCTGGTGCGTCACCTGGTTATGCCAAAGGGCCTGGCGGGAACAGACGAGATCGCCCGGTTCCTGGCGCAAGAGATCTCAGAGGACACCTACATCAACGTGATGGACCAGTATCGCCCTTGCTTTAGGGCCTATGAACTGCCGCCGCTCAACCGTCCTATCACGCGAGAGGAATTCGAGCAGGCCCTACAACAGGCCAGGGAGGCCGGGCTACACCGCTTCGACAAACGCGCGCCCCGGTTCCTCCGTGTTCTGTGGGGAGAGTAAACCGGTGGAAGACAGACCCGAACCGGAGACCCGCCTGCGAGCCACCGTCCACGGACGGGTACAGGGGGTTAGCTTCCGCTACTATGCCATCCGTGAGGCGGAGCGCCTGGGTCTGACCGGTTGGGTTGCCAATCGCTGGGATGGAGCAGTGGAGACGGTCGCCGAAGGATCGCGCGAGGCTCTGAACAGATTCCAGGCTTTTCTCCACCGCGGCTCCCCCTCCGCGTTCGTCCAACAGGTGGACGAAGTATGGGAAGAACCTACGGGTGAGTTTGAGCACTTTAGGGTACGACATCTATGAGGCATGATGAAACACAATGAGGCATAATGAAGCATCATGAGGCA
>CAYUIS010000131.1:13053-15796 GCA_964444825.1 uncultured Anaerolineales bacterium
ATGAGGCATAATGAGGCATAATGAGGCATAATCCAGAGCGGCTGGCGTGGGTCATCCTGCTCACGTCATTCTTCATCTGCATCGGTCTGACAGCCGCTATTCCCCTCGGCATCCGTCGCTACGTGCAATACGCCCGCGTGCCCCAGCGCGTCACGCTCGAGGTACAGCAGGGACCGCTGCGGGTTACCGTGGCAGGCCGGGGTGCACCTGTGGCCATTGACCAAGACCGGGACGAGATACCGGAGCGCACGATCGTAGCGACTGACGTGACCGCTGGGAGGCTGGCAGTTCATACCCCTTTAGAGGATGGTCCCATCATCGCCACGGTCCAACTCTATGGCAACACCGAGGCGGTGTTGTCCGCAGCCCGCTCTCCGCGCTTTGCTTCTAGTCCCTTGCCCCACGAGGTGACTCTGGAGGTGAGAGCCGGGCGAGTGCGCATCAACGTCGTCAATGAAGAAAATCGTCCCACGGCTGTCGAGGCCCAAACACCCCACGGGACGGTCAAGCTGGCGGAAGGAAGCTACGAGGTCAAGGTCAACGGAGAGAACATGGAGGTCACCGTGCGGAACGGGCTGGCCCAAGTCATCAGCGATGACCAAGTTGTCTTGACTCTCGGCCCCGCTGAACGCGCCGTCGTCAGCGGCGAGCAGACAGTTGTCGTGCAATCCGCCGCCCGCAATCTGATCACGAACGGCGATTTTCAAAACCCGCTGAGCCCGGCTGACGGCTGGACCAGCTATCGCCAACAGACGGACCCTGAGCAACCTGAGGGAAATGCCAGGACGGTCACCAATGCGGGACGGAACGCGGTCGAGTTCTTCCGTGATGGCAGCAACCACGCAGAGGTGGGCATCCGTCAGGAGATCAATTACGACGTGCGTGACTTTAGCTATCTGCAAATGCACCTGGACGTGCGCATCATCGACCAGAACATTGCCGGTTTTGGAGGGTGCGGGTATTTGGGCACCGAGTGCCCCGTTATCGTACGCCTGGATTACAAAGACATCTACGGCACTGACGGAGAATGGCTGCACGGCTTTTACCGTGGCGAACCCGCGTCCGACTGGCTGATTAACTGGTGGGCCGAGCAGCTCCAATCCCCCAACTGGCAGACCTATGATTCGGACAACCTGATGGAAGAGCTGGCCGCGACACCTCCCGCCCTGATCAAGTCGTTGACCGTGTATGCGTCAGGCCACAGCTTTCACGCACTAATCACAGAAGTGGAGCTCTTGGCCCAGGAGTAGCCCAGTACCTAGTCCTGGCTATAACTGTCGTAGCCTCTGCTCTAGTTCCTGGGGTGTGGCAGCTTCGACGGGCACATACTCCACCTCAGGGTAATGCTCCTCAAAGAACGATCTCAGGTCAGCGGGCCAACTGCCAGGATTGACCGCGATCACTCGCCTCACGTCCAGATCACCAATCCCGGCATCGTCGGCGCTACTGCCGATGGTGTAACGGCGATCGTTCCACACGGCGTCCACTGCTGCCAGGGCCCATGGCGCATCGGCATCAGGCGGAAGCAAGACATACGTACGATCATACTGATCACGGGGCGTTCCCCGCCGCGGCTGATCGTCCGCCTCGCCCTCAAACGAACCGGTCACTTCCACACCGTCCCCGGCTGAGAACAGCAGATTGTGTGCCCCCACCTCGCTGAGCGGGGCACTGGTAAACGACCACGTAAACCAATCCCCCTGACTTCCAACTGCGGCCGACGTATGTGACAGTGTCGCCCCCGACGGCTGGCGGATCAGCAGGCTCACATCACTCAGCTCAGTCTGGCAGCGCGCCCCGACGGTCACCGTCTCACCGACCTTTGGATTGGCCGGCCAGTGGCCCAACTCGACCTCCGGTGTCTCTGTCCCCCCGTTGCCGACGACGACCAACTCCGCATCGTCCCAATAGGCATCGTTGTGCTTAAAGGGCCACAGGGTCTTGCTGCGCAGGAACACGGTGACCGTGGTGGCCTGAGAGATCGCTTCCACAGCCGGAATCTGGGCATATTCATTGTAGATGTGGGCTCCCCGTCCCCACACCACCGTATCAGCCAATGGGTTGATACCGCCAGTGGGATCGATGCCCACGTAAAACGTAAAGTTGCGCCAATTGTCATCGGGGGCCTCGCCCTCCAGGCAAAATCCGGCCTCATAGCCCGGCCCTTCGCTCCACTCCCCGTCATCTGGATGGGGGAACTTTTCCGGCTGGCTCTTGTCCTTGTGGTTGCTCCACGCGTGGGCCCAGGCTGACAGGTGCAACTGGGCGCCCGGTGCGATCGATACCTGCTGGAGGAAGCCTGCATCGTGCTTGCGGGAGAATGTGAACAGCAGCATACCTTTCCTGCCACTGTGCACTCGGCGGGGATCGTTCTGCTTCCACGCGTCACGTACCTCAGGCTGATCCCACGTGCCGGCCTGGTGATGGAACCACGACACCCACCCTGAGGGCGTAAAGATGTTGCCCACATCCTGCTCCCAGGGCGCTGTCCCCTCCGAACAGACCCAACAACGATGGCTCCTATCTTCTGCCCAATCCGCCTCGAAATTCCCATTCTCTAACAGATTCTGCGGCATGTGTACCCCCCTTCTCCTTCTCCTGATCTAGCTCTCGCTACGAGAAGCCGAGTCCTCGCTCTCGCAGGCTCACGAACCGCTGCTGCCCAATGACCAGATGATCCAGAACCTCGATGTCCAGCAGCTTACCCGCAGCCACCAACTGACGCGTCACCTCCACGTCCTCA
>CAYUIS010000132.1:0-15753 GCA_964444825.1 uncultured Anaerolineales bacterium
CAGCCGAGGGCTCAACACAGCCCTCCGAGATCTATACCCGTAGTCAAGATTTTGTAAGGTGGAGACAATGCACAAAAGATGGATCATCATATTGGTGACGGCGATGACGCTGATGGGCCTGGTAGGCTGCAAGCGTGCTTCGACACCCACGCCCACGCCTATCGCAACAGCGGCGCCATCGACCTCTGGTCCCGGCTTTGGCAGTGACATAGTCGTTGCTTCGGCTACGGTGGTGCCGGCCGTCGTGGCGGATGTGAGCTTTACACTGGTAGGGCGGGTACAGAACGTCCCGGTGGTAAAGGGCGACATCGTGGAGCCGGGTCAGGTACTGGTCACGCTGGAAATGGAGACGCTACAAGCTGAGGTGGAGAAAGCGCAAACAACCGTGGCAGCCGCCGAGGCCCATCTGGCGCTCCTGGAGGCTGGCCCCCGTCCCGAAGAGGTCGCCGTTGCCCAGGCGCAGGTCGCGGTCGCGGAGGCCGCGCTCGCCCAATCCGCCGTACAACGAGATCAACCGGATCTGGGCGCGGCGGATGGCGAGCTTGCTGCCGCCCAGGCAAGAGCCACCGCGACCATGACAGACCGGATGATTGCAGAGGAATACCACAACAAGACACTGACCTGCGTGACCGTCAAGCTGCCCAGCGGCGGGAAAAAGACCGTTTGTCCCGCCTTGGGTCCCATTGAGGAACAAGCGCGCTACAATTGGCAGGCGACCCAGGCGGCCGAGGCCGCAGCCCAGACCGAACTCGACGCGCTGCGGAGCGGAGGAAACGCCGAGGTCCGCGCCGCCCAGGCGGGCGTCCAGGCCGCCTCCGCACACCGCGACATTGCCCAGGCCCAACTGGACATGTTACAAGCGGGAGCTACGGCGGACGAAATCGGGGTTGCCGAGGCAGCGGTGGCGCAGACCAGAGCTGCACTACAAGCAGCGCAGGTAGCGTTGGATCAAGCGACGCTGCGAGCTCCGTTCGCCGCCCAGATCGTCACGGTGGAGGTCAGTCCCGGCGAGGCCGTGATGCCTGGGCAGGTGGTGGTGAGGTTGGCCGATCTGGACCATCTACGAGTCGAGACGACCGACCTCAGCGAACGTGACATCAGTGAGGTAACCGTAGGCCAGCGAGCAAAGGTATACGTCGAACCACTGGACACGGAGGTCAGCGGACACGTGGTGCACATTGCCTCGCGGGCGACGACAATAGGTGGTGACGTGGTGTATGCCGTCACCGTCGCGCTGGACGAACAGTCGGCGGGTCTGCGCTGGGGAATGAGCGCGGAGGTGGGAATTGACACGCTCACAGAGTAACGACCTATTCAGGAGAACGGCGAGAGCACGGGGAGGTACGGGAATGGCATACAAACGCTGGTTGGTGATTCCGCTGCTGATGGCAGTGCTCACCACCGCACTGTCAAGCTGCGCCCACGATTCGGCTATGGCACAGGCGCCCATATCAGAGAGAGAGGCGCCAGCGACTCCCACGGTAAGAGAGCTGGTGCTCGGCGGAGATATCGTATCGGCGTCAGGAACGATTGTGCCGGCACACGAGACGGAACTGGCGTTCACAACGTCCGGACGGGTGGCGTCAGTGGCAGTGGCCGAAGGCGACGAGGTGGAAACGGGCGATGTGATGATCACACTGGAGACCGATCTCTTGGATACCAACGTGACGCAAGCCGAGATGGCTCTGGTGGCCGCCCAGGCCCAGTTGCCTCTCGTGCAGGCAGGGCCCCGTCCGGGCGAGGTTGCCGCAGCGGAGGCACAGGTCAGAGCCGCCGAAGCTGCACTGGCTCAAGTGGCGGCCAGACGGGACCAGCTAACGGCCGGAGCGACAGAGGTCCAGATCGCCACCGCGCAGTCCCAACTGGCGGCTGCCCAGGCTGAGGAAAAGGCCGCCCGCATTGCCTACGATCAGCTTCGGGACCGTCACGTCGAGGAGTTGGAGGAGAAAACAACGATCCTGCGGCTGCACGCCGCGGAGCAGAATAGAATCGCAGCCGAGGCCCAACTGGCGCTGGCCAAGGAGACCGGTCCTGCGCAGGTGCGAGCCGCTCAGTCGGCAGTGCAAACCGCGGCAGCGGAACGAGACGCCGCCCAGGCTCGACTGGACCTGGTACGAGCGGAGGCTACGGCAGAAGAGATCGCCGTCGCCGAGGCAGCGGTAGCACAGGCCGAAGCCGCACTGGAGGTGGCCCAGGTCGCGCTGGGGCAGGCGATGCTACACGCTCCCTCCGCTGGCACGGTCACTGCCCTGGAGATCAACACCGGTGAGACGGTGATGCCCGGGCAAGTGGTCTTGGTGTTGGCCGATTTGGACCAACTGCGCGTCGA
The DNA here is from genome assembly GCA_964444825.1 of uncultured Anaerolineales bacterium. GTDB lineage: Bacteria > Chloroflexota > Anaerolineae > B4-G1 > B4-G1 > CAYUIS01. The sequence goes on from CAYUIS010000132.1 coordinate 2,330, forward strand.
GACAACCGACCTAGGCGAGCAGGACATAGCCCAGGTGGTGGCGGGGCAGAAAGCGACCGTCTACATAGAACCGTTGGAGATGGAGATCGCCGGCCAGGTGATAGACATCGCCTCACAGGCGACGACGGTGGGAGGGGATGTGGTGTACACCGTTGTTATCGAGCTGGAGGAGCAACCACCCGGATTGCGCTGGGGGGTGAGCGTCGAGGTGGAGATTGCCACAGGATGACCAAGGGATCTCTGGCATAACGACCACGGATCATTGAATATACCCCGGCCCTCCCACCCGAAGGTGGGAGGACTGGCTTGTGTTGCTGTCGTTGTAGACGTGCACATATCGCTTCCCGTATTTGTGTCACGACATCCCTTCAGATATAATCGGTGCAGGTGATGGACATAGTCGCAGTTGAGCGCGAGGTGTTGCCAGGTTAGTTGAGACGATCATGCCCCTTCTAACGACCAAACTCGAGACGCCGCGCGTGCGGCCCGATCTGGTGCCCCGCTCGCACCTGGTGGAGCGGGTAAACGCTGGTCTGTTTCGCAAACTGACCCTCATCTGCGCCCCGGCGGGCTTTGGCAAGTCGACCCTCCTCGGCGAATGGGCCGCCGGCTATGGCCGCCCCATCGCCTGGTTATCGCTGGATGCAGGTGACAACGACCCCACGCGATTCCTATCCTATCTCGTCGCTGCCCTCCAGAGGATCGAGGAGACGGTCGGGCATAACCTGCTGAGCGCGCTCCAGTCAACTCAGCCCCCATCCATAGAGGAGTTACTCACTGCGCTGGTCAATCAGATCGGCGCCATCTCTGGAAGCGTTGTCCTGGTCCTGGACGACTATCATCTCATCACCATCCCACCGATCCATCAGGCCATCGCCTTTCTGCTCGACCACCTCCCGGCCAATATGCACCTGGTGATCGCCACACGCTCCGATCCCCCCCTGCCAATCGCGCGCCTTCGTGGCCGGGCCCAGTTGGCCGAACTGCGCCAAGCCGACCTCGGCTTCAGCGCTGCGGAGGCCACCGAGTTCCTGCATCAGGCCACAGATCTGGCGCTCTCGGCCGAAAATGTGGCCGCCCTGGTATCGCGGACCGAGGGATGGATCGCCGGGCTACAGATGGCGGCGGTCTCTATGCAGGGACAGGAGAACCCCACCGGCTTTATCCAGGCCCTGACCGGGAGCGATCGGTACATCCTAGATTACCTGGCTGAGGAGGTCTTTCAAACCCAGCCCTCAGACATTCAGACCTTTCTGCTGCACACCTGCATCCTCGACCGGTTGAGCGGCCCCCTGTGCGGCGCGGTCTTGGGAGACAACGAGACAAGTTCGTCCCACCAGGCCCTCGAGTACCTGGAACGTCACAATCTCTTTGTCGTTCCCCTGGACAACGAACGATTCTGGTACCGATATCACCGCCTCTTTGCCGACCTGCTGCAGCGACGGTTACACCGGGCACAGTCGGACCTGGTGCCCACCCTGCACCGGCGGGCCAGCGAATGGTACGAGCATAATGGGCCGATCACAGCGGCGATAGACCATGCCCTGTGGGCTCGGGATTTCGAGCGAGCGGCCCAACTGGTGGAACTTGCCGCCGAAGCAACGGTGAAACGTAGCGAGGTCGCCACGCTTCTGCGCTGGGTGGAATCGCTGCCCGAAAAAGTGGTGCGTTCTCGACCTCTGCTGATCATCTTTCATGCGTGGGCGCTCCTGTTGAGCGGCTGCTCGATCGAGACTCTCGAATCCCGCGTGCGGGATATCGATACAGATGCCGACAGCCTCAAAGGGAAGCTGGCTGCCCTGCACGCCCGTATAGCGGCGCTGCGGGGTGATATAACACGGGCCAGCGAACTCTCCATCCAGGCCCTGGAGCAACTCGCCGAGGATGACACCTTCTCACGGAGTATGGCGATCTGGACCCTGGGTATGGCGCACTGGGCAGTCGGCGATGGGGTCGCTGGCCGCCAGGCGCTTCACGAGGCGGCTCGGGTGAGTCAAGAATCCGGCAATGTGATGGTCGCAGTGACCACCCTCTGCCGCCAGGCCGGCTTGCGAATGCTGCACGGCCAACTGCACAAGGCCGGGACGCTCTACCGGCAGGCGCTGGTTTTGGCCACCGACGAGCAAGGGGCACGGTTACCGGTGGCGGGCGAGGCCCTGATCGGCTTGGGAGAACTGTGCCGGGAGTGGAACGACCTCAAAACGGCAGCAGGCTATCTCTCGGAAGGGATCGAACTGACGAGGCGGTCGAGCGAGTTGGCGGCTCTGGGCGGTCTCCTCTCGCTGGCGCGCGTCAGGCAGGCACAAGGGGACACGGCTGGAGCGCTTGATACGCTCCAGCAAGCCCGGCAGATAGCGCTCAAGACCGACGCCATCGACCTTGACGATCTGACGGTAGCCCTGACCCAGGCACGGTTGTGGATTGAACAGGGCGACCTGGAGGCGGCGCTAGACTGGGTCAAGGAGCGGAAGCTGGTCATCGATAACGTGATAGACGAAGTTGGAGGGCTTGGGCCGGGCACAACCGAGGGCTCGGATGGGGACGTTCACCCGACCGGGACAGAAAAGACCCCTGACATCATCTCGTACAACCTTCGTATGTACGAGTACCTCGTACTCGCACGGCTGCTTCTCGCCCAAGACCGGCCCGACGAGGCGCTGACCCTGCTGCACCAACTGCTGCCAGTTATGGAACAGCGGGGACGCTACAAGAGCGTGATCGAAATCCACGTCCTTCAGGCCCTGGCTCTCGAGGTCCAGGGCGATACGACCCTGGCACTGACGGCTCTGGAGCACGCGATTTCCCTCGCCGAGCCGCAAGGGTACGTGCGTGTGTTTGTGGATGAGGGCGCGTCGATGGCCAAGCTGCTGCGCCATGGGAAGACACGTGGCATCGCCCCAAAGTACGTGAACGAGTTGCTGGCGGCCTTTGATGTGTCGGCGTATGGGAGAATGGCAACAAGCCCTGTACAATCCGAGATGCCCGCTCTCGTAGAGTCCCTCAGCGAGCGTGAATCAGAGGTACTGTGGTTTCTAGCTACCCACTTGTCAAGCACCGAGATCGCAGATGAGCTGCTCATCTCCCCAAACACAGTTCGGTTTCACATCAAGAACATCTACGCCAAGTTGGGTGTTCATCGCCGGTCGAATGCCGTCGACCGGGCCAGAGAACTAGGATTGTTGTAGGACGATTGCCCACGGCCATCTCTCTCCTGTGCTCGACCTTTCTCCAAAGCGTACTCTCTCTGAAACCACCTACCCCAACCACCCAAACTGGGTGGTGACAACCTACCCAGGTGTTTTCTATAATGGTGACGTGGTTAAGGACTGAGGATCCGAACAGAAGGTAAACCGAGAAGACCCTAAAGGTTTGGCGTAAGGTCTTTACAATAAAACAACCGACGGCTATGAGATCTCTTCCAAAACAATCACCCTATGAAAACCTTTAGGGTCTAGTGGTAACCCAGAGACAAGACCTGAAGGAGGCAAGGATGAAGAACAACACAAAAGGCACGCAAGAAACTGTGGCACAGGGTGACACCGAGAATGAGACAGCCCGTGGGGTGAGGAATTGGGTCAGGCGAGAGATCATCGGGGTAGTGATGGTCGCGGTGATCCTACTCCTCTCCGCCGGTCGTCTGGACTGGGTTATGGGGTGGGCGATGGTGGGCATATACGCCCTCTGGAGCGGCGCCAACGCGCTGCTCCTGATCCCCAGGAACCCCGAACTGCTGGCCGAGCGAGCCAAGCGCCACAAAGAGGGCATGAAGACCTGGGACAAACTCGTCCTCAGCGTCGTAGGATTGGCCACCCTGACAAAGTACATCCTGGCCGGTCTGGATGTCCGGTACGGTTGGACGGCGCAACTGCCACTTACGATTCAGGTCGTCGCGCTGGTCGTCTCGGCCTTGGGATATGCGCTGGGGACCTGGGCCATGGTGACGAACGCGTACTTTTCAATGATCGTCCGCATCCAGGAGGATCGAGGCCACGCCGTCGTCAGCGACGGGCCCTATCGATATGTGCGCCATCCAGGCTACAGCGGGACCATCGCGTTCGAGCTGGCGACACCGATCATGCTCGGCTCACTGTGGGCACTTTTTCCGGGCGTGCTGGCAGCGGTTCTCACCGTCGTACGTACAGCTCTCGAGGACCGGACATTGCAGGAGGAACTGGATGGCTACCGGGATTATGCCCAGCAGGTTCGGTATCGACTCCTGCCGGGCATCTGGTAACCGCAACCCGCGGAATCGGCAGGCCCTCTAGAAAAGCTTCCGTCGAGAGGATAAGGATTGTGGGCAATAGGGACAGACCCGATGTGGTAAGCGTCTATCGAATCGCAGTGCAGGAGAAGCTGGACGACGAATGGTCGGATTGGCTTGACGGCGCAACGATAAAGAACAGCAGTGACCGTACGACGCTGACCAGTCCGGCCATCGACCAATCCGCGCTGCGCGGCATCCTGAACCGGATGTGGGATCTGAACCTGATGGTACTCTCGGTCGATCGAATCAAGTAGAAAGACGATAGGTGAACCCAAGAGCCCCGCCAGGCGGGCGGGGCTCCCGGTTTTCTCCGGCAAGCCTTCGATCGAGCAAAAGGAACAATCTAGCTTTGTCTCATTAGCTTACTGCTGGACTCGCCGCAAGAACTTTTACTTCCGTCTCTAACTGTTCCGCAAAACGATCCTTCTCCATTTCCAAATCGTATTGAGCTTGGAGGTTCATCCAGAAACGCTCTGACAAACCAAAGTACCGAGACAGCCTGAGCGCCGTGTTGGCTGTGATTGAACGCTTGCCGTGTACGATCTCGTTGATACGGCGCGGATGCACACTAATATCCTTAGCCAGCCGGTACTGGCTGATACCCATTGGTTTCAGAAACTCCTCTAGCAATATTTCACCAGGATGAACGGGGGCAAACTTTTCCTCTACCATTGTTTCTGCCTCCTAGTGATAATCCGTGATTTCCACATCGTAAGCATCTCCATCTCTCCATCGAAAACAAATCCGCCACTGATCATTGATACGAATACTGTATTCCCCTGTGCGGTCTCCGGATAGCTTTTCGAGCCGATTGCCAGGAGGAACACGAAGGTCACTTGACTGCTCCGCTGCATCGAGTATCGCGAGTTTGCGCCAAGCTGCACGGTGTAGATTTTGGGGAAATCGTTGTGAGAATCGGCGTGAGAAGATTTGCTCGGTTTTCTTGTCGCGAAAACTCTTGATCATAAATCAATGATAGCGCAACACGCTATTATTGTCAAGCGTTATTACCAGCACTCTGTTCCTAATACACAATATGGGCAAAACGTGGTAGAATCGGCCATCGGGCACAATGTGCCCGCAGAATGTTCAGATGGAAAAAGGAGTGACTAGATGACAACTACGTTCATGGCCTCACCAAAGTATCTCATTACGTCCGAGTCTGTCACCGAGGGACATCCGGACAAGATATGCGACCAGATCTCGGACGCCGTGCTGGATGCCATCATCCGCGATGACCCCAACGCCCGCGTGGCCTGCGACTGTGCGGTCACCACGGGGCTGGTGTTCGTCACCGGCGAGATCACGACGGAAACCTATGTCGAGATCGCCGACATTGCCCGGCAGACCGTCCTCGACATCGGGTACACCCGGGCCAAGTATGGATTCGATGGAGAAACGTGTGGCGTTATCGTCTCGATCAAGGAACAGAGCGCCGACATTGCGCTGGGCGTAGATGAAGCGCTTGAATCCAAAAGGGGCGAGATGAGCGAGGACGATAGAATCGAGGCCCTTGGCGCGGGCGACCAGGGGATGATGATCGGCTTTGCGTGCAGCGAGACCCCCGAGTATATGCCCGTATCGATCTCGCTGGCGCACAAGCTGTGCCGGCGGCTGGCCGAGGTGCGTAAGGACGGCACCCTTTCTTACCTTCGACCCGACGGCAAGAGCCAGGTGACCGTCGAGTACAGCTACGGCAAACCGGTGCGCGTGGACACGGTGGTCGTTTCTACCCAGCATCACCCCAAGATATCCCACGGGCAGATTGAGGCGGACGTCATCAAACACGTGATCAAGGCCATCATCCCGGCCGAGCTACTCGACGACGATACGCGATATCTGGTCAACCCCACAGGCCGGTTCGTCACCGGCGGTCCCCAAGGGGATGCCGGCCTGACCGGGCGAAAGATCATCGTGGACACCTACGGCGGCGTAGCCCGGCACGGTGGTGGATGCTTTTCGGGCAAGGACCCCACGAAGGTGGACCGCTCGGCGACGTATATGGCGCGCTACATTGCCAAGAACCTGGTTGCGGCCGGGCTCGCCGAACGGCTAGAGGTTCAGGTCAGCTACGCCATCGGCGTGGCTCAGCCGACGAGCATCGCGGTCGAGACGTTTGGCACCGGCAAGATTCCGGACGAAGAGATCATCGCGCTGGTCAAGGCGAACTTTGATCTACGCCCGGGGGCCATCATTCGCGATCTGGACCTGCGGCGTCCGATCTACAGAGCTACCGCAGCCTATGGCCACTTTGGCCGCGACGACATCGATGCGCCGTGGGAGCGGCTTGACAAGGTCGAGACGCTCAAAGCTCAGGCCGGGTTGGCCTAAGGACAGGCCCTCTTGAAAAAACCCGGTTTCTGTCAGAAACCGGGTTTTTGGACCTCTGACCGTGAGGAGGATCTGACGGGATGGACAACACAGACACATCTGCCCCCCTCTTCGAGCCGTGCTGCCTGGCGTCCACCGTCGGCAGCCTGCCTCACACCGACGTGGCGCTCGGGACCCGCCTGACGTTCGAGAGCACGCCAGAGATCCCCTCCTGGGTCCAGTTCCCCAGACGGGTGTTTCACGAGAACATGATGGTCCAGTTCACCGAGGGGATGCCAGGGCTGGTGGAGGATAAGGAGGAGGAAAAGCTCACCTTTGATACCGACGCACCGGACTTTGTCGATCAACTGACCGACTTTTACGCTCGCTACCTGGCCGTGACCGAGGAAGGGGATGCCGACGCGCTCGAAACCTTTGGTCTCTCACCCAAGTATGCGCCGGGATTCGGAGAGTTCCTGCTCCAGTTACCGCAACGGATGACGCCACAGGTGGTGCTCCTCAAGGGCCAGGTCACCGGCCCCTTCACGCTGGGTACCAACCTGCTCGACCAGAATGGCCGTTGCTCGTACTATGACGACCAACTGCGCGATATGGTCGTCAAAATGGCGACGATGAAGGCCGTGTGGCAGATGGAGCAGTTGAACCACTTTGACCGGCGGGTGATGATCTTTCTCGACGAACCGTCACTCCTGGGCTTTGGCTCGCAGACCTTTATCACCATCAGCCGCGAGGACGTGATGGGAGATATCAACGAGGTCGCTGCGGCGATCCACGAGCGGGGCGGATTGGCCGGCATCCACTGCGAGGCTAACACCGACTGGTCGCTGCTGATGGAGACCGACCTGGACGTCCTCGACTTTGACGCCTACGACCATATGCAGGCCATCACGCTCTACCCGGCGGAGCTGCACGCCTTCCTGGAGCGAGGGGGTGTGATGGGGCATGGTATCGTCCCCACGCTCGATCTGGAGGCCGCCGCGACCGAGACGCTGCCCTCGCTGGTGGCCCGCTTTGAGGAGGGCGTGGAACGGTTGGTAAGCAAGGGCTTCGACCGGGAGTTGTTGCTGCGCCGGGCGCTGATCACCCCCAGTTGTGGGGCTGGCGGCGTACTCACCGAACCCCTGGCCGAACGCGTACTGGGCCTATTGCGTGAGCTATCCACAAAGCTGCGGGGCCAACACGGGTTTGGTGGGAGATGATCTATAGTCTCCAGAACAGGATCAGTCCGATGATCAACACGATGAAACACACAATCGTCAGCCGCCAGCCGATGTGAAAAAAGTCGCGGAACTGATAGTTGGCCGGGGCGATCATCAGGATGTTGACTGGGTGAGCGATGGGTGTGAAGAATGAGGCCGAACAGCCAATCGCTGTCGCGACGGCGACGGCCTGTGGATCGGTGTGTAGACTGATCGCCGCGCTAATGGTGATAGGCCCTGTGACCAGGACAGTAACCTGCCCCCCCATCACCTGCGTAAGTAGCGAGGTCAGTACATATGCGCCGCCCGCCAGGCCCAACGGGCCAAGCGGCGTGACAAGGGAAAGCATCCAGTCACCGATCATTTGAGCCAGGCCGGTGTTGACCATCGCCAGACTGACCGAATACATGCCGGCGATCAACATAATCGCCTGCCATTCAACAGCCTGGTAGGCCTCTTCCATATCCAGCACCCTTGTCAGTATCAGTAGCATCGCTCCCGCCAACATTGCCAGGTAAACCGGCAAGCCCAAGATTGATGCGGCGATTGCCGCCGCAAGAACGCCGATTGTCAAGGTGGCATGAGCACGGTGCACAGGTTGATCGCTGAGATCGGGCTCCAGAACGATAAAGTCTGGATTGTCTCGCAGGCGCTTCAGACGGCTGCCCGATCCAATCATCAGCAGTGAGTCGCCCAGTATCAGAGGAAAGTTCCCCACGTCGGTGCGATAACTTTTCCCACCGCGAAAGAGCGCCAACGCCGTAAATCGATATTTGGTACGGAACTCCAGCTCGCGTAAACTGCGCCCCAGGGCCCGCGAATGCGGCGACGGCATAACCTCAATGAACGACACGCCGTGTTCGCTGATATGCTCATTCGAATCCTCTCGACCGATCTTTAAGCCCGCTTCACTCAGCGCACTCACTCGATCCTGTCGACCGACGATCAGCAGGATATCGCCTGGCAGAATAACCTGCTCCGGTGATGGGGCAAAGATTGCCTGATGCCCCTGCCACACGCCAGCGACTGTCAGGCCGAACCGCTCACCGATTCGGCTCTCAGACAAAGGCTTGCCGGCAAACGGCGATTCGGGCAGCACCCGCGCTTCCCATAGACGCTCGTCTAGTCGATAATAGCCTTCCAGATCACCACCGGTGGGCCGGACCATCATCCGTTCGGGCGCAGGATCACGATCCGGCAGCCACCGCTGGCCGAAAAGGGCGAGAAAGACAATGCCAGCAACAGCGATCAGGCCGCCGGTTGGCGCGAAGGCTAGGATGTGCAGCGGAGGTTGGGGCGGATTTGTCGCTGCTAGCAGATTGCTGACGATGATGTTGGCCGTCGAAAAATACGTCGCCGTTCCCCCCAGCAGGCTGCCATAGGCTACTGGAATGAGCAACTTGCTGGGCTTTATGCCAGTGCGGCGAGAGACCTCCATGGCGCTGGGCAGAACCAGCGCCCCAGCAGCCAGATTATTCATCACCAATGACAACAGCGCGGTCGTGGCTGCGAACAGCGCGATCAAGTGCGATTCCGAACGGCCGCCGATCTTGAGTAGATACTGGGCGATCCAGCGCGTCACGCCCGATTTGTCCAGGCCGCGCGTGATGATGAAGAGACACAGCAACGTCAGGACAGCCGGCTGGCTCAGACCTGAAATTGCTCTGATTGCGTCGCGGGATGTATGGGCCGCTCCCAGGATACCCATACCCAGATACTGCGCGGTGCCCAACGCAACAGTCATTAGTAAGGCAGCCACATCGATCCGCAGACGATCCAGACTGACCAACGCCAAAGGAATAGCAACCACGGCGATCAGAAAGACTTGCGGCAATGTCATCTAGACGATTCCCCGAGATTTGGCTGCCCCCAATCCGTGCAGTAATGGGGCGGTCTTGGACTGTCGAACTGTTGGCGGCGACCGAGGCGTCAGACAACTCCATTCTGAGCTAGCTCGGCAACCAAAGAACTCGAACACAAATAGCCAGGCGCTGTTCCCTCGAATGCCCTTCAGACGCACGGGCCAGCGCAACTTACCCACGCTGGGGCCATCGGAGGTGGGGATCAGTTCCAACCCGGGGGTAGGCCGGCCTATGCCAGCATCGCCTCGACCATAGCCAGCACCTGCCCAAGGCTGAGGTTGCGGATGACGGTCGCCTTGTTCCGGCAGGCCACGGCACAGGCCCCGCAGCTTTGGCACAGGGCCGCGTTGACCGTCGCCACTTCCCTCCACGGGTGTAGCGCCCGGGCGTCATAGGGGCAGGCCGCCACGCAGCGCCCACAGCCAGCGCACAGCTCCTCGTCCACGACCGCGATGGTCGGCTCAGCCACCATCTCCCGCTGGGCAAAGAGCTGCAGCACCTTGGCCGCCGCACCCGAGGCCTGCGCCACGGTCTCTGGGATGTCCTTGGGAAACTGGGCCGCGCCAGCCAAAAAGACGCCAGCGGTGGTGCTCTCGACGGGGCGCAGCTTGGGATGGGCCTCGGCCAGGAAGCCATTCTCGTCGGTGGCGACGCGCATCAAGCGGGTCAGGTCGTCGCTACCGGCGCTGGGCACGGCCGCCATCGCCAGCACCACCAGGTCAGCCTCCACACGCACAGCCTGCCCGCTGAGTGTATCAGCGCCCCAGACCTCCAAGCGACCGTCTCGCTCGATAATCCTGGACACCTTGCCGCGCAAATACACGACCCGCAACTCCTCTATGGCTTGTTGGACAAACTCGTCGTAGCCACGGCCCTGAGAGCGGATGTCGATGTAAAAGACATAGGCCTGTCCTTCTGGAACCATCTGGCGGTAGGCGCTGGCCTGCTTGGCGACGTACATGCAGCAGATTTTGGAGCAATAAGGCTGGTGGAGAATCGGATCGCGGGAACCCGCGCACTGTATCCAGACGACCTCCCGAGGCACGCTGCCATCTGAGGGGCAGCGGATCTCGCCCGCCTTGAGCATCGCCTCGAACTGGAGGCCATCCACCACGTCGGGGTACCGGCCGCCGCCGTACTCGGGCAGTCTCTCCTGCGAATATAGATCAAAGCCAGTGGCGAGCACCACACTGCCCACCTCAAAGCTCTGGGGCTCGGGCTCCAGGTTGGTAGAACCTGACTGGACACCAGAGACATCCACCGTGAAATTTCCTACATAGCCCGCAAACCCCGTCACCTGTGCACCAGTCAGCACATCGATCAAGGGATGCTGCTCGACAGCCTGGACACGCTCCTGCAGCAGATTCTGGCTATCGTCAAAGTTGAGGTAAAGGCGAGAGATCTGGGCCATCCGCCCGCCCAGTGTCTCGGACCGCTCAACGAGGATCACCGGGTGCCCGGCATCGGCGATATCCAGGGCTGCGGTCAGCCCGGCGATGCCGCCTCCGATCACCAACGCCCGCTTGACGAGGGGCAGCGTGAACGGCGATAGTGGCTCGTCATAGCGCGCTTTTTCCACCAGGGACTGGACCGTCACAATGGCCTTGCGGGTGGCCTCCTCCGGTTCCTTCTGATGCGGCCAGGAGATCTGCTCGCGGATGTTGGCGATCTCTACCTGGTAGGCATTAAGCCCGACGGAAGCAGCGGCCTTACGGAAGGTGGTCTCGTGCATCGCGGGGGAGCACGCAGCGACGACCACACCATCCAGATCGTGCTCGCTGATGGCCTGCTGAATCAGCTCCTGGCCGGGATCGGAGCACATGTACTTGTAATCGGTGGCAAAGGCAACGCCGGGATAGTCGCGCAGCGCGTTGGCCACCTGCTCCACATCGACTGTGCTGGCGATATTGAGCCCGCAGTGGCAGACAAAGACGCCGATACGGGCCATTCTACCGCTCCCCCTCGCCCGCAGCGCGCCATTGTGAGAAGAGCTTGAGCGCCTGGGCTGCCGCGCCGCTGGCGTGAGAGACCGTCTCCGGGATATCCATCGGCCCGATGCCGGTGCCAGCCAAAAAGATGCCGGGCCGGGTGGTTTCTACTGGATGGATGTTCAACTCGCGGGGAAGTAACCAGCCGTGCGCATCCTGCTGCAATCCCAGCATCTCGGCCAACGGGTTTGTCGCAGGACGGGGCAGCAGCGCGGGTGCCACCACCACCATATCAGCCGCTATCTGCACCTGTTGGCCGCTCAACGTGTCGGCCCCCCACACCATCACCTTGCCGTCCTGACGGAAGACGCGGGAGACTTTGCCCCGCAAATAGATCACCCGCTCGTCCTCCATCGCCCGCTGGGTGAACTCGTCGTACCGTTTGCCCGCAGCACGGATGTCAATGTAAAAGATATACGCCTGCCCGTGGTGAACCCGGTGGCGGTAGAGCGTGGCCTGCTTGGCCACGTACATACAACAGACCTTTGAGCAGTAGGACAGGTGCTTCTCAGGGTCGCGGGAACCGGCACATTGAATAAAGACAAGCTCCTGAGGTTCCTTCCCGTCGGAGGGACGCTTCATTTTGCCGGCGGTGGGACCAGAGGCGGAAAGCAACCGCTCAAAGGCCAAGCCGTCGATCACGTCCGGGATCTTGCCGCCGCCATACTCTGGCATATGCTCCAGGCCATAGAGATCGTAGCCGGTGGCCACGATGATGGCGCCCACCCGTTCCTCAAAGACCACATCCTCCTGCTCATAGTCGATCGCACCCACCGGGCAGTACCGCTCACAGACCTTGCACTTGCCCCGCTGGAAAAAGGTGCAGTTCTCGCGGTCGATCACCGGCTTGTTGGGCACCGCCTGGGGGGAGAGGGTGTAGATCGCTTTGCGTTTCCCCATGTTCCGCTCGAAATCGGAATCGACCTTGCGGGGACATTTCTCCTGGCAGAAGCCGCAACCCGTGCACTTGTCCCAATCCACGTAGGCGGCGTGACGGCGGATACGCACGCGGAAATCACCCATCTCTCCCTCAATCGACTCGACCTCGGAGTAGGTGCGCAGGTGGATGTGCTCGTGATGGCCCACCTCGACGGTGCGAGGCGTGAGGATACACTGGGCACAGTCAAGCGTGGGAAAGGTCTCTGAAAGCTGCGCCATGCGTCCGCCGATGGATGGCAATCGCTCCACCATAACAACATCGTAGCCCGCATTGGCTATGTCCAGGGCAGCCTGCATACCGGCAATCCCAGCGCCGATGATGAGCGCGCGGGGAACGGGGGGATCAATTGTCATGGCCCAAGTATATCGCATTTCATTACAGACGCCAATTACGTTTATCCTAACTTGCTCGTGATGCATGTCCTTCCCTCCAACACCGTAAAAACGACCACAACGGCCCTGGAGCGACTGGACCGACGATTTGCAGCAATTCTCAATATGAGGCAGAAAGCCGACGGTTTGTCCGCTTTCGCCCGAAAAGCTGGCCAGATACGCCGAAATCGGCCCATTTCCGGCTCAGTTGCGCCGATCTTTTCGGGCAAGAGGTCCATATTGAGAATTGCTGGACGATTTGACAACTGAGCGATTTCACGGCATAATGGAGCTATCTCTAGAGGAGGAGGTGGTGCCTATGGATAGTTATTCTGATCACTCGGTCCGGCATCACCTCAAGGCAGGATAGCCGGACCAACAGGGATACGGCGCACCTCGTCAGGTGCGCCGTATCTTGTTGTGTGCCAGGCATGTCGTGTAACTAGAGGGTGAAAGTCCCTTGCGGGCC
>CAYUIS010000133.1:0-15492 GCA_964444825.1 uncultured Anaerolineales bacterium
AGAGATTCTAGAGGGAGGTGATGGATTGGACGGTAGAGAACACAGTTCATAAAGGTAGCGCCCCGGCCTAGCCGGGGCACCAGGTGGAGGCCCCCTACGGTTTGTGGGCCAGCGGGGACCTCCACCTCCAGTATAACACACTAGGAGGACAGTGCAATGAATAGTCACTTCGAGACGATCAACACGATGAAACTGATACGAACGAGGCCGAGTCTGCGGCAGACACTAGAGCGATGGATCGCTGCGGCACACCATCAGGCTGTAGTGAGTCGGCTCCGACGCTTTCGAGAAAGGTTGGAGGTTGATATGGCACCCGAGCGATGGACGGCGCTGGAGGTACCGACAGTCGTCATCTTGGCTGATGCCTGCAACGCCCTGGCCCTTACAGAGGAAGAGCGGGCCACGATCCTGGGATCTGATGGTGAGCGAGCACTGGCGGAGATCCTGGAGAGCCGCCCTGTGCCTAGTCCTTACGCTCGGCTTAACGAGAGACAGACCCAAGCGCTGGGTCACGTTCGGCAGTACGGCAGCATCACCAACGGGGAGCTCCAGGAACTTTGCCCCGAGGTCAGCTCTGAGACGTTGAGGCTGGACCTGGCCGATCTCGTTGACCGCAGGTTGTTGCTCAAAAATGGGCGAAACAAGGGCACACGATACGGACCAGCGAAGTGAGACCGATTTATTCTGTTGTCTGCCCCCACCCTCACAGTGAGGGGCAGACAGCAGAAGCAAAACAAGGCCAATAGGAGAAGCCAAAATGAACATAGCACTCTACGCAAGAGTAAGTGACCCAAAGCTCCAGGACAGCGACGACAAGGTCAGCATCGACCAGCAGCTAGCCGATATGCGGGAGCTGTGCGCTCGCAACGGCTGGCATATTGTCGCTGAGTTCGTGGACCGGGAGTATTACAGAGCAACGCAATCGCCTAAGAAAGGCAAGGTGGTAAACCCATCAGGAGAACGGGCAGATCGTCCCCAATTCCTGGCAATGCTTAAGGTTGTCAAAGCTGGCGAGGCCGACGCTGTCTTGTGCTGGCGTGATGATCGACTTGTGAGGCATCCCCGTGTGGCCGTAGTCCTGGAGGATGCCTTGGACATCGGGGATGTACAACGCAATGGTCGGCCCAAGATCGAGGTCAGGGACGCAACGGGTGCGGTGATTGACCGTTTCACTCTCTCAATCAAAGCTACCATCTGGAGGGAGGAGAACAAGCGCCGGGCTGAGCGTGTCAGGATGGGTAAAGTTGCTACCCTGGAGCAAGGTTACTGGCCTGGTGCGTACCAACGTTTAGGCTACAAGACCCGCAAAGGACCGCGCGGACGTATTATCGAGACAGAAGAACGAGAGGCCGAGATCGTGCGGGAGATCCACAGGATGTATGACGCCGGTGTTACGCTTACGGATATTCGACTGCGCCTGGTGCACAACGACCGTGAGCAAAAAGGCACTCAGAAGCGTAGACACGACTGGCATCCTACCCTGATTTGTACAATCCTGCGGGCTGAGGACTATACTGGGATTGCGACCTGGAACTTTGGCGATGGCACGACTAGGAGCATAGACATACCCGCGATCATAGACCGCGACTTGTGGCAACGCAACCAGGCACGAATGGGCCGCAACCAAGAACTGTCCACGCGCAACGCCAAAGGGATATACCTGTTACAAAGACTGGTGTACTGTGGACATTGCGGAGCGTCGATGAGTGTATCCTGCATGCGTTGGATCTATAGGAACGGGCAGCGCTACCCGCGTAAGGACCCCGTTCACGTGTACCGATGTAACAGCCCACACTACTACCCTGATGAACCCCACCCGAGACCTTGTGACCGCTACGGACCCACCCTCGATTGGGAGGTGTGGCGGCAACTTGTAGACAATGGCATAAAGCGACCTGATCTTATCCGGTCTTACGTTTTGGGCTGTCAGGCCAGATTACAGGCCCAGGGGGAGAGCGTTGATGGCGACATCGCCCAAGCTCGCCAAAAGCTGGCCGAGGTGGACCAGGCGCGGTTGAGATTGCATAGACAGATTGCGCGTGGTAGAATGGACGAAAAGGAGTATGACATACTCATAGATGAGACTGAGGATAACCGCAACTACTGGGAATCTGAACTTGCGCGGCTTCAGGAACTAAGGGACAACCAAGACAGCATAGAGGCCGGGCTAGACTACGTTACTGAGTTAATGACCGCGCTACAGGCCAGACTGCCCGAAATCGATCTGCCGCCCAAGGAGTTGAGAGCCCTACCCAAAGAGCAACAGACAGCGATACTGAAAGAGCGACAGATCTATGTTAGGGCACTCGTTGACAGGGTGGAAGTGTGGGCCAACGGAGATGTCAAGATAGAAGGCGTCTTGGACGGCAGCGAGGGTGCACAGTTTAGGTTAGGCGATTCGAGAAGCGGGTAAAGGCGGTACTGGGCGATGAACAAGGATACTAGACGATTAGTGTTTTTGTTATCCGATACAGGGGGAGGACACCGCAGCTCGGCCTCGGCGGTGGCCCAGGCTCTACAGGACCTGCACGACGACCAGATCGAGGTGGAGATGGTGGACGTCTTCCAGGCCTACGCACCCTGGCCCCTCAACCGGGCAAGCGATATCTACCCCTATCTGGTGAGGCTGAACGGATGGCTATGGGCGGCTGGATACCACCTGCTCGACGGACCCCGCCGCATCGAGTTGTTCACGCGTGTCTTCTGGCCGTGGGTTGGGCCCTGCCTCCGCCAGCTTGTCCGAGACTACCCGGACGACGTTTTGGTCAGCTTTCACCCCGCCTTTGTCCACGGCGCGCTGCGCGCGATGGACGAGACCGAGATCAAGCCCCCCCTGATCACCCTCGTGACCGACCTGGCCACCGCCCACGCTTTCTGGATCGCACCAGACGTCAATTGCTGTCTGATCCCGACGAATGAAGTGCGCCAGCGTGCGCTGGCCTATGGCGTGCCTAAAGACCGCATCGTAGAAACAGGACTTCCCGTGAGCCCTCGCGTCGTCCAGACCGCTCAGGAGGACCAGGCGGCCGTACGGCGTCGGTTGGGATTGGAGATCGACCTACCCGTGGTGCTTGTGGTGAGTGGCGCCGAGGGTATGGGACCGGTGCACCGTCTGTGCAGAGCCGTGGCGAACAGCGGCCTGGAGGCACAGTTGGTCATCATCGCGGGGCGCAACGAACCACTGCGGGCCAAGCTGTCCGCCGAATCATGGCCCTTGCCTGTGCGCGTCGAGGGATTTGTGCGCAATATGCCCGAGTGGATGCGAGCAGCGGATCTGCTGGTGACCAAAGCCGGCCCCAGCACTATCAGCGAGGCTCTGGTGATGGGCCTGCCGATGGTGTTGAGTGGCGCGTTGCCAGGCCAGGAGCGTCCTAACGTGGACTATGTCGTACATGGCGGCGCTGGTATATGGGCGCCAACACCCAGGCGAGTGGCGGAGGCCGTAAAAGACCTGATGAGACCTGGCAACCCCAAACTGGCAGAGATGGCCACCCGGGCTCGGGCACTGGCCCGACCTGACGCCGCCCAGCGGATATCAGAAATCCTGTGGCGCACAGCCTGCGAGGGGCAGATCCAGTGATCTCTGCTGGCTAGACGATTGCCTGCTCGCGCCCGGGTCCCACGCCGACGAGCGTTATCGGTACACCCACGTGCTCTTCAACCCGAGCCACGTACTCTCGGGCGGCCACCGGTAGGTCGCCCAGGCTGCGGGCCCCCGTGATGTCCTCGGACCAACCGGGCAGCTCCTCATAGACCGGTCGCCACTCAGCCAGCGATTCAATGCCGAATTCGGCCGGAAAGGTCTCGACGCGCTCCGCGCCCCGCTCGTAGGCCACCGCCACTTTGAGCGTCTCCAGCCCGCTCAGGACGTCCAGTTTGGTAAAGGCCAGTTCGTCCAGCCCGTTGACCCGAGCGGCATAGCGCAGGATGACAAGGTCAAGCCAGCCACAGCGGCGAGGTCGCCCCGTCGTCGTCCCATACTCCCCACCGACGTCCCGTATGCGCTCGCCCACCTGATCCAGCAATTCCGTCGGGAACGGCCCTGCGCCCACCCGGGTGGTGTATGCCTTGGCGACGCCCACGACGCGTGAGACGTACCTCGGCCCAAAACCAAGCCCCGTCAGCGCACCACCAGCCACCGTCGAGGAACTGGTGACGTAGGGGTAGGTGCCGTGATCGATGTCCAGCAACAGCCCCTGAGCGCCCTCGCAAAGTACCGTCTGGCCAGCCGCCAACATATCTCCCACCAGGGCGGACCCGTCGATCACGTGGGGGGCCAGCCGCTGGGCGTAGGCATAGTACTCGGCAGCGATTTCCTCTGGTGACAGGGGCTCGATGTCATATGCCTCCTCCAGGCGGCGATTGTGAACCCGCACGATGTCCGCCACGTCCTCAGCGAACTGCTCCGGACGGACCATATCGCCGGCGCGCAGGCCGACGCGAGAGGCCTTGTCAGCATAGGCAGGACCAATGCCGCGCTTTGTCGTCCCCAGGGCCTCTTGACCCCGCGACGACTCGCGGGCCCCGTCGAGGGCCCGGTGTGTAGGCAGAATCAGGTGGGCGGCTGCGCTTACTTTTAGCCTTGAGGGTCCCACATCCACACCAAGCGCTGCCAACCCGTCCATCTCCGCTGTCAAGCGCTGTGGGTTGATCACTACCCCCGCGCCAATCAGACAAGTAGCGTCTGCATGAAGGATCCCCGAGGGCACCAGGTGCAGTCCGAGCTTGCGCCCCTGAGCGACCACCGTGTGACCTGCATTGTCGCCGCCGTTGTAGCGGGCGACGAGTTGCACGTCACGGGCCAACCAATCGACCACCCGTCCCTTTCCTTCATCTCCCCATTGAGCACCTACCACCACAACTGCGGGCATTACACGTCCTCCTTGCCGCCCTCATATGGTCCGTTGGCTTGTGAGAGGAAGCACGGGACCACCAACCTGAGCACCCGTGCTGATCTCATCATACACGAAAACAGAGCGGGCGTCAACCAGTCTTTCCGGGGCAATCGTTTTTAGAGCCAGGTGCAACGCACCGAGAGTAGCCAGGTGCATCGCACCTATGGAGATCAGTGGCGTAACTGCCAGTCTCGAAGGTGTTTTAACGAGCAGATTATAGTCCGGAGAAACGTTGCTTTCGCCGACCTCGCCCGGGTCACTTGACAACAGGAGATCAAGACAATGCAAAGTGAGGTATGGCAGTGGGTCGTCGCCCTACCGGTTGCCTATCTGCTAGGATCCATACCGGTCGGCATCCTGGTCGTCCGTTGGTTCCGGGGCATAGATGTGCGCCAGGTGGGCAGCGGCCGGACCGGAGGCACCAACGTCCTGCGGGCGGCAGGATGGATGGCAGCCGTGTTCACCGGGCTGGGCGATGCATCAAAGGCGACCCTGGCGGTGCTCGTTGCCCGCTGGCTTCATGGACCATCACTGCTGCTCGCCTTGGCAGGCGCAGCGGCCGTGGTGGGCCACAACTACTCACTGTTCCTTGGCTTTCGGGGTGGTGCGGGGACCGGAGCATCTATCGGTGGGGCGCTGGCCCTGTGGCCCGTGAGCGGGCTGATCACGGTACCCACGCTAATGGGTGTAAGCATGGTCACCGGCAAGGCTTCCCTGGGATCGATAACGATCACGTTGGTGCTACCTCTTGTGTTTGCCGTGCGGGCTATCCTCGGCCTTGGGCCTTGGGCCTACGTCGCTCACGGGCTGATGACTTCTGCGGTCACTCTCTGGGCACTGCGACCCAACATCAAACGGCTACTGGATGGCAGCGAACGCCGGGTGGTGCCGGGAAAGAGCGCATAGAAGAACGCTACGGCCCAGGGAAAGCGAGAACGAGTCAAAGACCCGCACCGTTGCGCCGCCAGGCGCGCGGCGTTGAACATGTCATCGTGCCTTCCGGTGACCGCCAAGCACAGCACCTGTTTGCCCTACTGCTGTCGGTGACGATACGCACGATCTGCTCCATATCGGCTCCCTCGCGCAAAAGTCCATGAATAGCAGCACAAGCCTCTACCTGGCGTTGCGTCCTTTACGTAGGCGGACCGATGCGTGGCGCGTACAGCTTTTGCGCTGCCGTGAAATTGGGATATACTATAAACCGTCAAAGCTCCAGGAACAGAACCCTCCAATGTGATCAACGGGGGTTCACACAACGCTAAGCGTGGATCTGTTCAAGCGATTCACCTATGACACGACATCTCAGCCGCCTATTGAACGTCAGAACAGACGAATGGCCCCGACTATTGCTCCTATGTGGGATGACTTTTCTGTTCATCGTGGGCATCACGTGGGGCGAACTGACCGTCCAGGCGTCATTCCTGTTCAAAGTGGGCTACGAGAGCTTGCCCCAGGTGTTGATCCTTAACGCCATCGTTTCCATCATCGCTATCGCCGTCTACACGCCCTTCGTCGACCGCATCAAGGACGACAGGCTACTCATCTCCATCTCCATCGTCAGTATCCTGGCCATCGGCGCCGGTTGGGCTCTGCTAGGCCTAGACGTGTCCAACCTCGCCTACCCACTCCTGTACGTGCTCTCTCTGGTCGTGCGGCAGATGTTCAACCTCCAGTGGTGGCCCTACGTCAACAGCTTTTACGACATACGCGCGGCCAAGCGGATTGTCCCCATACTGGTAACCGCATCCCAAGTAGCGGTCATTATCTCCGGCCAGACCGTGTCACTTCTCAACCTGGCCTTTTCATCCAGCGGCATCGTCCTCATCTGGATGTGTACGCTCCTGATCGTGGCTCTTCTCGCACTGCTGATGCCTCGTTTATCGAGCGAGAACCGAGATGCTCCCTCTGAGGTACCCACCAGTTTCCCAGGGAGCAGCAGGACTCGGCGCACCTCTTTCAGGCAGAATATCCGTGAAGGCTATCAGGTCGTCTCTCAATCACCCTATCTGCGCTGGCTGGCCCCGGCCACATTGCTGATGATGCTGCTGTTTGCGCTCGTCGAATACCGCGTGAGCGAAGTATTTGTCCGGCCAGGGAATTTCGCGTCCGAGCAGGAACTGTCGGGGTTCTTGGGGCGGTGGAGTTCGTGGAGCAGCCTGATTCTGCTGCCCTTCCAGCTTTTCGCGTTCAGCCACCTGGTTGGCCAGATGGGGCTCGGGAACGCCAACCTGATCTTTCCAATCGGCACACTTGTTTTCTGTGGGTCGCTCATCCTCTGGCCTCAGGTCGTCACTGCGGGTTTGGGCTATCTGGACATCAAGATATTCCGCACCGTGTTTCGCAACCCAATAGACAATTCGCTGGTCAACGCCGTACCGCTGCGCGTCAAGCGACGTGCCCGCGCCTTTATCGCCGGGCTGGTTGGCCCCGTGGGATCGTTGATCGGCGGAGGACTGCTGCTATTATCGCAGGCTGTGCCTGGAGGATGGTTGTTGCCAGCCCTTATTGGCGTAGCAGCCGTTTTCTATGCAGCCAGTACGTTCCTCATCCGCCAGCAGTATACCCAGGCCCTGGCCACGATGCTGGAACAGGAGGACTTTTCCTTCCTGCTGTCCGCGCCATCAGATCTATCCATCCCCGATTCGGTCACGCTCAACTGGTTGACGCAGAAGCTGGAGCAAAGCACCAGCAGTGACTATACGATCTTTATGGCCAGGATCATCGCCGAGGTGGGCGGAGACCAGGCAGTCCCTATCCTTGAGAAAGCTACCAGAGAAGGAACACCACACGTCCGCTCAACGATCATCGACATCCTCGCAGCCGCCGGCGTACGCGGGGATGCGGCTGGCCGACTCTATGCCAGGTCAGTGTCTGACCCGGACGCACGCGTTCGACGCTCGGCCATTGCCGGGCTGGAACAGTGGGCTGGCTCTGACAGCGAGCAGTATCTTGATACGGCCCTCGAGCTGCTGCACGATCCCGACATCGAAGTGCGTGCGCACGTCATCCACTCTCTGATTCGATCGGGCGATTTCCTCTACCCAGCCACAGCGTCCCAAGCACTGGCCCAACTCCTGAGCGATGAGGACGCGTACCGGCGTGCGCGGGGGGTCCGCGTTCTGGGGCAAGTGGGGGATGTGCGCCTAATCCGCACCCTGGCCCAGTACCTGGTGGACCCCGCCGATCAGGTCCGGCTGGAAGCGGCTGTCGCCGTCGAGTCCCTGTTCCACGGCCCGGTCCCGGAGCCTATCGTTACACCGATCGCCGAGCAACTGGATGGCCTGCTCCAAGACCCGGTGGAGAGAGTACGCCAAGCCGCCGTCACGATTCTGGGACGTATCGACACACCAGATACGCATCAAACCCTCGCCCGATTCCTGACCGACCCCAGTTCACAGATCCGAGAGGCAGCGATACAAGCCCTGGTCGCCATCGGCAGGCCAATCATTCCTATCCTGTCCCCATCTCTGGATTCGAGTGATCCACAACAGCGAAAGATGGCCACGATCGTCCTGAGCCGTATCGATCAAGAGCAGTTTGAAGCACACATTTCGTTGCGCGTCAATGATAACGTGCGTTCGGTCTATCGTAACTACGGTCGAATGGAGGCGCTACTACCCTACGAAAACTATGGAAGCATATCCGTCCTCCGGCGTATGCTCAGCGAACAAAACGATGAACTGACCAGCGAGATTTTCCGTTTGCTCGCCGCCATACACGAGCAGGAGACCGTAGAGGTCATTGCCGAGTTGGGCCACCAGCTTACGCCGGCAGGCGCGGCAAAAGCCGGTGTCAAAGCCTGGGATCTGCCACCCTCCGACGCGGCCAGTGTTATCCGCGCCCTTGCCACCGACCCAGACGACCCTTGGTCACGGACGATTATGGTCTTTGCGCTGGGCGAAATGGGGGCCACGCTCTCAGATAGGGCGCTATCAGCCCCAGGCAGCATCGAGCAGGGAGGGAAGCGGAGACCACTGAGTGCTCAGACGGCAGCGCTCTTTGACAAGCTGGCGCACACGTCCAAGGAACCCCCTCTCAAGCCAGGCGCAAGCCTGGCGCGTCCACCGGACCTTGCACGAGCGGGAGACATCCTCGACATGCTGGTGGACGTACCCGATGAACCACCTCCCCGATCGGGCACTGAGGGAGAGCGGCGGGCACGTGGGGATCAAGCGGCGGGTCTGCTCGACAGGCTGCTGGATGTCCCAGAGGACAAGGCGTCCCCGCCAGACCGGGAGGCTGATATACGCGACCAGCCGATCCCACAGGCTCCGTCTGTCTTGGGCCTTGAAGAAATCGAGGCTATGCTGGAGGCGGCTCTGGACGACCCGGTAGCCGACGTGCGGATTGCGGCGCGTGCTGCCAAACGGATGATTGCCGGCGTACACGTGACCGATGGTACGTCAGAGGAGGAGACGGTGCTTTCAACCATCGAAAGAATCATCTTTCTGAAAGAGGCAACCTTTTTCCAGGGGATGACGGTGGATCGCCTCAAGGTATTGGCGACCATCTGCGAGGAAGAGCTGTTCCCACAGGACGCGGTGATATCCAACCAGGGTGATCCAGGCGGTGCAATGTATGTTGTCGTCAGCGGAAGCGTGTCGATCGAGCAGGAAGGTCAAGACAAGGACTCTGTCGTCCACCTGGCGACAATCAGCCCGCACGCCTGTTTTGGCGAGATGTCGCTATTTGACAACAGTCCCCGCTCGGTAGCGGCGCGAGCCATCCAGGATACGATGATCCTGCGACTGCGCCGTGAGCCCTTGGTCGCGCTCGTCCGCCAATATCCCGATCTAGGCATAGAGTTGATCAATGTTCTGGGCCAACGCCTCCGCGACGTTAGTGACAAGATCGCCTAGTTCTCCCGCAGCAGACCCCGCGACCTGCAAAAGCTATACGGCCAATTTGAAAAAAACGCCGATTATGCCTTGGAAGACAGGGAAACACGGGCAGTTGCCGCCTACAGGGAAGAAGCCAGAGGACATAGCACTTGTTCATTAATAACTTCGCACTTTGGCACAGGAATCAGACGCAAAACAGCCGTAGAAGCACGGAGTTGTTTTTGAACAAGTACATAGCAGACTGCCGGCTGAGCCCGAGCCGCTCTGCAGACCACAGACCATTGGAGACATATGATCACTATCGCCGAAGCCAAGAGCCACTATAGAGAAGCTGACGCCGTACACGACTTTGACCATGTACTTCGGGTGCTGGCATTGGCTGAACGTATCGGGCAGGCCGAGGGGGCGGACCTAGGGATCGTGCGTGCAGCCGCCCTGCTGCACGACGTCGGAAGAGAGGGGGCCGAGGCTGAGGGGCTGGATCACGCTGCCTTCGCAGCCCAGCGGGCGCGAGAGATCCTTGACGGCCACCCACCCGCCAGGATAGAGGCCGTCGCCCAAGCGATTGCTGCCCATCGCTTTCGCACCGACCCACAACCGGCTACCCTGGAGGCCCAGGTGCTTTTCGACGCCGACAAACTGGACGCCATCGGCGCAGTAGGGGTGGCGCGCGCCTTTGCCTACGGGGGCGCGCACGGCCAGCGGTTGTGGGCTCCTATCGATAGCGTGGATATGGCCCGCTGGCTAGAGGAGGGCGATCACCCCCGCGACCACACGCCCGTGCACGAGTTTGTGGTCAAGCTTTCCCGCCTCAAAGATCGGCTATTCACGCCAACCGGACGATCGATTGCGAGAGAGCGCCACGAAACTATGGTCGATTTCTATGAGCGGTTCGATGCCGAAGTGCGGGGAGAGCGGTAAAGCTCAGGTTCAATGAGACATCGCCCCCTGCTGCAAGGCCCCCTCTCTAGATGGTTGGTGGGACGCTGGCACAGCCCTCTGGCGAATGTGTGCTTCCGACTGGAGAACGACGTTCGCGCCCCGGAATCTGCGACCCTTTCCTCACGCAGGCTCCTGTCCAAGAGATTCGGCCAGCGTTCGGCTCCTCTTCTCGTCTTCCTGCTGGCCTTGACCCTGCGGCTCATACCCGTGCTATACACCTACGACTGGCCCATTGCCCTCGATGACATGTTCCAGTACGACACGCTGGCTCGCTCGATCGTCGCCGGAAACGGGTACCGCTGGTACGCGGAAAAAGACCTGGCACTGATCCGGCGATATATACCAATCGAGAAACCGGCGGATTATGACCCCCGTGGCGTGCTGACGAGCTTTAGAGCACCCGGATACCCCGCCTTCCTGGCGTTGATCTATGGGCTTTGCGGTGTCGGAACACGTCGTTTTCTGGGCGCTCGGCTGGCCCAGGCATTGCTAGGCGCAACTCTGGCGCCCCTCAGTTGGACCCTGGCGCGCCAGATTGGCTATGACCAGCGAACAGCACGCTGGGCAGCCATCATCATCGCCGTATTCCCGCTCCTGATCGTCTACCCCCTGGCATTGGCAAGTGAGAACCTCTTTGTCCCGCTCCTGATCCTGGCATTGATCCTGACACTCCGGGCAGTTGAGAGAGAACGGCCACACGGCTATCTCGTAGCTGGGTTCGTGCTCGGACTGGCGGCACTCACTCGATCGATTGTCGCCGGTTTCGTGCCAGTGGCGGGACTGTGGATCTGGTGGACAGCCCGAGAGAAGCGAACTGGGCTGCGTAACGCGGTTCTGCTGGGTCTCGCCTTCCTGACGCTCACCGTGCCGTGGGCAGTGCGCAACACACTCCTCCACGGGCAACTGACCTGGATCGAGACTTCACTGGGTTACAACCTCTACATAGGCTATCATCCTCAGTCGACAGGTACCTTTCAATACGGCATCTCCCTCGATCTGCTCCCCATCCTCGATGACGTTGAGCGGAACGCACAGGGCGCCGAGGCCTTTTGGGCTTTTGTGCGTAGCGATCCATGGCGAGTACCTTACCTTATGGTACGCAAGGCGGGCCACCTATGGGGATTAGATAGCCGGGCGCTGATCTATTTCTATGCCAACCGCCTCCTGGGTCAATGGCCTGCTTGGCTGCTAGGGCTGGTCTTTCTGATCATCTGCGGCCCCCTCGTCGTGCTGCTGCCCGCCGCTGTTGCAGGGATGGTCTGCGGGCCGCTTGGGGAACGCAAGCTCCTCGTCGTCGCGCTGCTAGCCTACTATACTGGTATGCATATGCTCATTATGGCCGAAGCCCGCTTCCACGTTCCGCTGTTGCCGATTATGGGCATCCTGGCCGCCTATGGATTGATCGAACGGCCGTGGCGTTCATCTCGTCCCTTTCAGCACAGGTTGGCCGCCTTGCTCATCGGATTGTGTCTCGCGAACTGGGCACTGGAGATAGCGCGCGATTGGAGCACCTTGGTGGCGCTTTTCGGCCCCAAGGGACACCGCCTGTATCTACCGTACTAACGACGGTATCTTTGGCTGCCGAGAGGATATAACCATGCGTCTCAAAGAACTAGGGATGGACTGGAGGATCGTGACTACCATCATCGCCTCCACGCTGACGATAACGGTCGAACACTATCACCACGTCCTGGCCCACAAATCGTATGACCGCATGCTCTTTTATCTGGGTGTGCCTCTGCTGATCATCCTGATCATCTACCGCGAATCGCCTGCCAAATACGGGTTCCAGATCGGCGACTGGAAGGCAGGCATGGCGCTAACGGCGGTGGGCTGCGTGGGGATGGCAGTGGTGTTGATGTTCGTGGCCCGCACAAAGGATTTTCGGGGTTATTATGCTCTGCGCGTCGATCCCGCGATTCCAATTCCCCTGGATACCGCTCTCGATCTTTTTGGCTGGGAGTTTCTGTTCCGTGGTTTCCTGCTCTTTGCGCTGTATCCTGCCTGCGGTCCCTATGCTATCGTCCTTCAGGCTGTCCCTTTCGCCATCGCTCATTTGGGCAAGCCTGAATTGGAGACGCTGAGCTGTATCTTTGGGGGGAGCGCCTTTGGCTACGTTGCGTGGCGTACTCGTTCGTTCATCTACCCATTCCTGATCCACTGGTTTGTCGCCACCTTCACCGTGCTGGTAGCCAACTCCGGGTAGGGATAGGTAGAGGGTGAGGGGCGTCCCGCCAACTAGAATTGCTGAGGATAGCATACAACGGTATAATTGTGGCAGTGATCGACAATTCAGGATAAGGGAAGGAAAACCGTGACCGGACAGTGGGTTATCGCCAGCCGCTTTGTGATCGACGACGCGGAAGCAGATTTACTCTCGCAGGGCAGTATGGGCAGCATCTACCGGGGAACCGATACCCAGACAGGGGAGACCGTCGCCATCAAAGCCCTTAGACCTGACCTCGTGGCCGACCACCCTGACATCATCGCCCGATTCATCCGGGAAGGAGAAGCGTTAGGCCAATTGAAGCACCCCAACATCGTAAAGATGGTAGATGCAGTCGAGGATGGCGGCTGCCAGTACCTGGTTATGGAATACGTCGCCGGCAGGTCCCTGCGCGATCTATTGGAGGAGCAGGGAGCCCTGCCCGTCGGTCACGCACTCGAAATAGCCATTGGTCTGGCTGATGCTCTGACCCACGCCCATAGCCAGGGGATCACTCATCGGGATCTGAAGCCAGCCAACGTGCTACTGGCAGAAACCGGCCTCCCCCGTTTGACCGACTTTGGGGTAGCGCAGGTCGCAGGGCACGTTGGCCTGACCGACACGGGTATGAGGATAGGCACCGTCAATTACTTTAGCCCCGAGGCATGCGACGGCGAGAGGCTGGATCCACGGACCGACATCTGGGCGCTTGGTGTGATGCTGTACGAAATGCTGACTGGCAGCCACCCCTTCATCGGCCAGACCGTCAACGAGACGGCCATCGCTATCCTCACCCAACCCGTACCCAACCTGGGTCAGCGCCGCCCTGGTCTGTCCCCCACCCTGGTGGAGCTGATCTGCCGCATGTTGGAGAAGGACAAACACAAGCGCGTCCCCAGTATGCGGTTGGTGGAGGAGGGGCTACGGCTGGAAGCTAGGTTGAACGAGCGGCGCGGTGGCACAGTGTGATGGGATCATTCGACCTCCAACTGACGGACATGGCCCACGGCGGCGCGGCGCTGGGTCGGCACGAGGGACGCGTGATCTTTGTCCCCTACGCGCTGCCCGGCGAGACGGTACGCTGCGAGATTACCCAGGATAAGGGCCGGTATGCCTTTGGCCGCCCGGTGCAAGTCCTGGACCCTTCCCCCGACCGGGTTGACCCACCCTGCCCCTACTTTGGTCACTCCGCTGGTGGCGGCGTGGGTTGCGGTGGCTGTCAGTGGCAGCACATCAACTATGAAACACAGACCCGCATCAAGTCCAAGATCGTAGTCGATCAGCTTACCCGCATTGGCAATATCAACGATCCCATCGTCCGCCCCACGTTAGCGGACGACTCGGGCTGGGCATATCGTAATCACATCCAGCTCCACCCGGCACCGGATGGGGGTCTCGGGTTTCACGCTGCCGCAGGGGAAAAGGCAACGGGCGATCAGGATCGACAGATCGTCGTGATAGAGGAATGTCTCGTCCTTCACCCTCTGCTGGCCGATCTGTACGCCGCCCTCGACCCTGACCTCGATCTCCCCGAACTCCAACGGCTGTCCCTGCGCGCGGGTATCGAGACCGGCGATCTGATGCTCATCTTTGAGATGGTCGATGACCTACCGCCAGGTCTGGAGCTAGACCTGCCAGTCTCCTGCGTCCTCTTGCTCTCTGACGGCATCCACGCCAACCTCATCGGCAAGAACCACATCACCGAGAGCGTAACTGACCACGTCTACCGCATCTCCGCCCCCTCCTTCTTCCAGGTGAACACTGCCCAGGCCGCGCAGTTGGTGCGGCTGGTGCTGGATTACGTCGACCCGCGTGCAGACCAGGTGGTACTGGACGCATACTGTGGCGTGGGACTGTTCACCACCCATCTGGCTGAGCAGGCTGGGCTCGTCATCGGTGTCGAACTCGACCCTGCAGCCGTCGCCGACCTGCTGGAGAACACTAGCGAGCAGGATAACGTGGACATCATCGAGGGGCCGGTCGAGGCCGTCCTCCCCGATCTAGATGTTCCGATCGACGCCGCCGTGATCGATCCACCTCGCGCCGGTGTGGATCGTTTTGCACTCGACGCGCTGGTAAAACACCACCCTGCTCGCCTCGTCTATGTTTCCTGCGACCCCGCGACGCTGGCGCGAGATGCCAAGCGTCTGATCCATGCTGGCTACCGCCTGAACGAGGTGCAGCCGGTGGACATGTTCCCTCAGACCTATCACATTGAGAGCGTCGCGCTCTTCACACGCTAGACAATACAGAAGTGAATATGTGGCGCTGGGTGGCGGAAGCCACAGCGACCTCTGGCCTCAGATCGTGGCCGATGTTTGCGGCATACCCGTCGCACGCTCGACCACGACCGAGGCCACCTGCCTGGGTGCCGGGATTATGGCTGCGACAGCGGCAGGCTGGTACACTGCTTCACCGCTTGGCCGAGCTGATTCACGGCTCCGGGCCGCCAGACTGAGCGCAACTTTGCACAACTGGCAAAGCTAGCGAGGGCCTTGAGCAGGGACCAGGACCCAGCCCGGACGCCTGGGAAACGACCTCTCGGTGTCGATAGCGCCCTTGCTCTGCCGGTGTATTCGTGATATAGTATGTGCGGCCTCAGCTTTGG
>CAYUIS010000134.1:0-15427 GCA_964444825.1 uncultured Anaerolineales bacterium
TGTGCTTGACTTCTGTACAGCCTAGGCTATACTCAGACATAGGGAGCCCTTCGTGGTTCAAATGTGAAAGGTTTCTGATCGAAACAGATACCCAGAGGGCCTCGCCACCAACGGCCTTGATGGTACACCAGAACAACCTCTCCGACGTATTATGATTAGGGTTTAAAGCACACCCTGGGCGCGCTTTGTGAGGAAGGACCGTGAGCATTACCGTGAACCCTGAACAAGAATCGCGCCCTCCCCTGCGTGGTCCTCTCTTTCGTCTTGTACAGGTGGTTTGGGTAGTCCTTGCCATCCTGACTCTAGGCATCTTTTTCGCCTCGGTACTGGCCTATTACGCACAGATCGGTCGCCCTGTCGAGCCTTACGCTGTGTACGGAATTGCGATCGACACCGTTCAGGTATTGGTGTACTTTCTCGCTGCCGTGGCGATCTTTCAGCGCAAATCAGATGACTGGATGGCTATCCTGGTCTCCACGGCGCTGCTGACAATCGGAGTCGCCAGCCTCCCCACCTTGGAGGCGCTGGTTTCGAAGCGAGCCACGTGGCAATGGCCGGTTGACCTTGTGCAGGGTCTTGGCGTGGGGTTGATCCTTTTTGTCTTCTACCTCTTCCCGGACGGGCGGTTCGTACCCCACTGGACACGTCCCGTCGCTTTCCTGTGGGTTGGATGGTTAGTGGCTTGGGCTGTCTTTCCTGCTGTGTCCGTTGACAGGGGAGAATTACCTCTCGTGCTCCGGTATCTGTCCTTTCTGGTTTGGCCAGCCATTGAGGCTCTCAGCACATTGCGGTACTATCTGCGCGTCTCCAGTCTGTTGGTAGTCATGTTGAGCTGGTTTGGCAGCGGCGTGTTTGCTCAGATCTACCGTTACACCCACGTCTCCAGCCCAGTTCAGCGGCAGCAGACCAAGTGGGTCGTGTTTGGCCTGACCGCCGGTGTTGTGGGGTACTTTGGGTTTCAGATCCCGCTCCTCCTGATCCCGACCCTCCGCCAGCCTGGCTTTCCCAGAACGCTCTTCTACCTGATCGGTGAACCCGTATCCGGGTTGCTCCTGATCCTGGCGCCGTTGTCCATCAGCGTCTCTATCTTGCGTCGTCGATTGTGGGACATCGACCCCATCATCAAGAGCACGTTGGTATACGGCATACTGACAGGGGGAGTGACAATCATTTATCTCGGTGGCGTATTCGTGTTTCAGCGGCTGTTCCGCGCACTCACTGGACAGCAGTCCGACGTGGCGATCGTCATCGCCACGCTGGTGAGCGCGTCTCTGGTGCGCCTGCTGAGTCGTCGTCTTCAGAGCGCTATTGACCGCCTTTTCTATAGGGAGAGGGTAGACTTTCGGCGGGCAATCACCACCTTCTCGCGTGAAGTGCGCACCATCATCGATCTACCAGAACTGCTGCGCGTGCTCGTGGTCCGCACGACCGATCTGCTGCATATCACGCACGGTGCGGTCTACCTACTCAACCCGGATGGAGCGTTTCAACAGGCCAAGACACACAACCTGCCGCCTGACTCTGACAAAGAGATCGAGTTGTCGTTGGGCTCCAGTTCACTCGACTCGCTTCTCGAAGGCCGTACTGTCTCTCAACCCAGAGACAACACTTTTTCAATGCTCGTACCGCTGATCGCACCACGGACGGAAGGTAGCGACCTGGTTGGGGTACTGGCCCTTGGCCCTCGCCTCTCCGGTCAGACCTATTCGCGCGAAGACCGTGCCCTGCTGATGGGCCTAGCCGACCAAGCTGGCACCGCCATTCGTGTGGCCCAATTGATTCAAGAGAAGGAAGGCGAAGCCCGGCGCAGGGAAGAAGTCGAGCATCGCCTGGAGGCGTACCGGAACTCACCTCTGGGACGGGCAGAGACATTCGCCCAGGAATTGCTGTTCGAACCAGAGGCCGCGCTGATCGAGCTTCACCGTTTGGCCCAGGCGTCGGGACAGGATCCGAACTCGGCTAGCCTGATTGACAACCTCCCCCGAGTCCTCGATGGTATGAGGGTTGAGCCGATTGCCCGCCTCGCCGAGGGATTCAACTACCTTCTCACCAGCCGAGTCGAGCCTGAGATGTTGCCTGTCGGCCTGCGTACGCTCACGGGTCAACTAGAAGACTACCCGGTTGAGGGCCTGCAATACGTCTGCCAGTGGGATCCCGAAGGTCGGTTCAAGGAGGATCAGCGGCCCCAGGCTAGGGGTTTGCGCTACGCTGCTGAGGCTCTGGCCGCCTACCGGTTAAGCCAGACGGCCCTGCAAGCCAACTCTGTCGGCCGGATCACGCAACTCTTGCCTTCTTTGGAGGGTGGTCAGCGAGAGGTAGCGGCAGAGGTTGGGCAGACAGCAAGCACGACCATGTACGAGCCCTTTCAGACCTTGACCCAGGCTCTATTCAGGCTGCGTCCTGTGGCAGAGGCCCTGTACGCCTTTGAGCGCATGGACACATCCCAGGACAAACTTTCCTATCTGGCTAGCGCTGTCGAGCGGCTGAGACGGGTGGAGCATCTGGCCCGGACAGAGTTGGGCAGTGCCGACCGTCCAGTCGTGCAGCGCATCGCCGAAAGCTGGTTAATGGTCATCACCGGCGCTATCAGCGAGCTCCAGACCCGCGCCGAGATCGTGTGCTGCCTCCTTACGCGCCATACGTGGCAGGAGGACGTGGTGCCTCTGGTTCTGACCTTGCGCAATGAGGGACGTGGTGCGGCGCTCAATGTCAGGGTCACCCTGGTGCCCAAGCCGGAATACACGATGTTGGTTGAGAGTGCCCAGATTGACCAGATCGCTCCGGGTGAGGAAGTACGTGTGGAACTGCGCGTGCGACCGCACCTGCCGGATGGGGTAGATCGATTCCGGGCTCGTTTTGTTATTGCCTATGCTGATCCCCGCGGCTCCGACCAGGTGGAGAACTTTGCCGACGTCGTTCGGCTCCTGGCTGGAGAGAGAGAGTTTCAGTTCATTCCCAACCCATACGTGGTCGGCACACCGTTGGAGGCTGGCTCGTCTCTGTTCTTCGGTCGGGAGGATGTGATAGGGTTCATTCAAGAGAACCTGGCTGCCCTCCATCGCAACAACCTGGTGCTGATCGGCCAGCGACGGACTGGCAAGACCTCGCTTCTTAAGCAATTGCCCGTCCGCTTGGGTGACGATTATCTGCCGATCTACCTCGACGGTCAGGCTCTGGGTCTTGATCCTGGCCTGCCCAACTTTTTTCTCGCCTTGTCCACTGAAATCGCTTTTGCTCTGGAAGATCGCGGCTTTGGTATCGATCTCCCGCAATATGAGGACTTTGTTGACAGCCCGGCCACGTCCTTTGAACGCGTCTTTCTGGGACGCGTGCGCCAGACGATCGGGGATCGGCATCTGCTGATCATGTTCGACGAGTTCGAGGAGTTGGAGTCAGCGGTGGACCGTCGTAACCTGGATCCTTCGATCTTTGGTTTCCTGCGCCACCTGATCCAGCATTCTGACAACTTGAGCGTGATCTTTTGCGGCACTCATCGTTTAGAGGAGTTGGCCTCTGATTATTGGAACGTCCTCTTTAACATCAGCCTATACCGTCAGATCGCCTTCCTAGAGCCACCGGAAGCGTTGCGGCTGATCCAGGAGCCTGTCGCAGAATATGGGATGCGTTACGACGATCTGGCGCTGGACAAGATCTGGCGAGTCACAGCGGGCCATCCCTATTTCCTTCAGCTCTTGTGTCACAGTCTGGTGAATCGACATAACAAGACGGAGCGGAACTATATCACGATCTCGGAGGTGAATGCCGCCCTGGACGAGATATTGTCCTCCGGCGAGGCTCACTTTATCTACCTGTGGATGGAAGCGACCCCAGAGCAGCGACTGATACTGGCAGCTCTGAGCCGAATGACGCCCCTCACCGGTCGTGTCACGCTGGTTCAGGTCGTGGATTACCTGGCCGAGAGGGGCGTGAACCTGGAAAGGCGAGTGATCGGCGATGGATTACACTACCTGACACTGCGCAACATCCTGACAGCGACCAGCGATGCGGATCCCGTTGTGGGCGAAACCTATCGGTGGCGGCTAGGTCTGTTGGGGCTGTGGGTCGAGAAATATCGATCGCTGACCCGAGTTGTGGAGGAAGTGGTCGGCGCAGCGCGGGGCGCAGTGCGCTTGGAGAACGAATGAGGTACGGTAATGGATAACCCCTATGTCTTTCGCGGCCCTATAAACGATCCCGATATGTTCCACGGCCGTATCCACGAACTCAACGAAATCGCGGCCTTCCTACGCGGCAACCAGTCTATCTCTGTGGTTGGTCCACGCAAGATCGGCAAGACCTCCCTGATGTTTCACCTGATGCGGCAGGAGGTGTGGCCCGAACTTGGGCTGGGGGAAGACATGCTTTTCGTTTATCTGGACTGTGAGGTGCTGGGCGAAAGTGGACATGAGGAGATCCTGAGCCAGTTCGCTGGAGAGATCGAGGTGGCGCTCGACAGTCGCGACCTGCCTCCAGAGCCAGCCCTTGAGCGGGCGATTGACAAACCCTCGCGCCTATCGTTCGAAGGAGCCATCCGCAGGCTCAATCGGCGTGGCCTGCGGGTGGTCCTGATCCTCGATGAGTTTGAGCGGCTGAGTACCAACTCGCGCCTGGACGTCAATTTCTTCAACGCCCTGCGGTCTGCTGCCGGGCGTTACAAACTTGCCTTTGTCACCGGTTCGGCCCGTCCACTGATTCAGCTTACGTATTCTGGCAAGTCGCAAGAGATCTTGTCCAGCCCATTCTTTAACATTTTCGCCCCCATGTTCTTGGGACTGATGCCCGAAGAGGAGGCCCGTGAGTTGATTCGCGAACCCGCTCGCATGGCGGGCGGATCCTTCTCCTCTGCTGCGGAGGATTATGTCTACTCGCTGGTGGGCGGGCACCCGTTGGCTCTGCAGGTGGCCTGTTTCCACGCCTTGGAGGTGCTCGAGGACGCTGATCTCGACGAATCCAATCAGGTTGAGATCGAGCAGCGGGCTATGCTGGAGCTGAACCCCCATTTTCAATACTATTGGCTGAACCTCTTGCCTCAGGAGCAGAACACACTGCGCCAGTTGGTTAACGCCACTTCCCGCGCCTCCACCGACACCACGCTCCGCGGGCTGCTGCGTGACCTGGTCCAGAAATGCTTGTTGATCCAAGAAGAAGGGGCCTATCGATACCCATCCCAGGCGTGGGAGAGCTTTCTTTCATCCTCCTTCGTCGCCAGTCAGAGCCCTCCGCTACCTGGCGCTCGGGGAGCAAGGGATCTGACGCCTGGAACGCGCGTGGGAACGTACGAGGTGCTGGAGCTTTTGGGCCGGGGTGGCATGGCGGAGGTCTACAAGGGGCGTCACCCGCGCCTCGAGCGTATGGTAGCCATCAAGATCCTGTCTACCAACCTGGCTGATGAACCCGACTTCCGTGAGCGGTTCGAGCGCGAGGCCCAGGCTGTCGCCATACTCAGACATCCAAACATCGTGCAGGTATTCGACTTTGGCGACGTAGAGGGCACCTATTAT
Organism: uncultured Anaerolineales bacterium; assembly: GCA_964444825.1. GTDB lineage: Bacteria > Chloroflexota > Anaerolineae > B4-G1 > B4-G1 > CAYUIS01. Next base: position 5,502 of record CAYUIS010000134.1, read on the forward strand.
ATGGTGATGGAGTTTATCGAGGGTGTCGACCTGGCTCGATATATCCGCGAGGTCGGGCGGATGCCCTTGGCGCACGTGTGTCCGATTGCGCGCAATATGGCCAGCGCTCTGGATTATGCGCACGCCCAAGGCATCATACACCGCGACGTCAAGCCTTCCAACGTTATGCTGCCGGGTTTGACACCCTCTGGGCAACCTGGCGAAGAATCCGGTGATTTCAGCGCTATCCTCACGGACTTTGGCATTGCCAAGATCAGGACCCACGACACCGGTGTGACCAAGACGGGCATGGTGATGGGGACACTAGACTATATGGCTCCCGAGCAGGTCAGAGGTGCTCGCAAAGTGGATGGCCGCGCTGATACATATGCCCTGGGGGTGATGCTGTATGAGATGCTCACGGGGGAGCTGCCTTTCCAGGGTGACAACCCTGGCGCCGTGATGCTGGGCCACCTGCAACAGCCAGCCCCTGACCCGCGAACGATTGTGGAGGATCTGCCCGAGAACGTCGCGATCGCAATTCTGCGCGCGCTGGCCAAGGATCCAGAGGACCGATACCCCACCGTAGGAACGTTGGTGGAGGCTTTGGGTGACGTAGAAGATCGGTAGGTCGGAGGCTGGTAGATTGGTCGCCAATCTGCCGGTCTACCAACCCACCATCACCATCTTGAGGAGAGATACAAATGGAGAGACCGTCTGCACATCGACTTCGACTGATGCTGACCGCTCTGCTTGGCCTAACGCTGGTCAGTGTGTTGAGTCTCGCCCCAGTGGCTCGAGCCGTCGAGTTTGACGATGACGGCGTCATTGGGGCCGACGAGGTGATTGACGACGACGTGATCATGAATGCCGAGGCGGTCGTCGTGGACGGTACGGTAAACGGCAACCTGCTGGTCTCGGGTGGCAGTATTACAGTCAATGGCAGGATAAATGGAGATCTGCTCGTATTCAGCGCTGAGGCGACGGTCGATGGTCAGGTGGACGGCAACCTAGCTTTTTGCGGGCAGTCGCTCTGGATTAACGGTGCGATCAAGGATACCGTTTTCTTCCTGGGCAGGTCCCTTGTCCTGGAGCCAGCGACCGTCATTGGTCGCAACGTATTCTTTACCGGCTTTGGCATGGAGGCAGAGCCGGGTTCGATGATTGGGCGGGATGTGATAGCAAGCGGTTATCAGGCACTGCTCCGGGGGCAGACTGAACGGGATGTCCAGGCAGAGGTCACGGCGTTGGAGCTTGGGGGGAGCGTTGGTGGGGATGTGAGGGCCAAGGTAGGTGCACCAGGAGAGGGGATGGTCGGTGGCCCCTATTGGCCCGGCATGCCGCAAGCAGTGGACGCAGGGCTGCGGGTGTCGGAAAGCGCCGAGATCGGTGGTGCGTTGGTTTATTCCAGCGAGGTTGAGCAGGGGGGCACGATTGGCGCAGTGCCCCTTGGTGGGGTTGTCCACGAGCCCCCTGTGAAGCCTGAAGTGTCTGTGAGTTTTGGGCAGCTTGCCGGTCAATGGTTGCTGGCCCGGGTGAGAGAGCTTGCTACATTGCTGGTGTTGGGTGCTTTGGCCGCGTGGCGACTCCCAGGGGTGCTGAAGCAGTTGGCTGATACGGCGCGGTCCAAACCGCTCCCCGCAGCCGGGTGGGGGATCGTGGTGTTGATTCTCGGGTTCGTGGGCGCTGTCGTGCTGGCTGGCCTGGTTTTTATCGTTGGGATTCTTCTCGGCGTCGTCACCCTTGGCGGACTGGCGGGCGCGACGTTCGGTATCGGATTCTCCGGTCTATCCCTGGCGTTTGGGTTGTTTATGCTCTCCATGATATACGGAAGCAAGCTGGTCGTGGCTCACCTGGTGGGCAGGCTGATTCTACAGCGGTTCTTACCTCAGCATGCCGAGCGGGCGATCTTGGCGTTGACACTGGGCGTGGCCTTGTACATTCTGGTCCGGTCTGTTCCCGTGCTTGGTGGGTTGATTGGCGCCATTGTGACGCTGTTGGGCCTGGGAGCTATGTGGCTGCTGCTCCGCCAGCGGCGTGGCGCTTCTCCCGAGCCAACACAGCCTCAGAGCGCGGTGGTGGGCTGAACTGGATACTCGGCGTGAAAAGCCAAAAAGGCCAGCTTTCTACAGACAAAAGCCAAGATTTGTGGTATAATGAAGGTGATAGCGCGGAAGGCCCGTGGTGAGCGTGTGTCACAGCCTAGATTGATGTACAAGAGTCAGCATTCCGACAAGACCGCAGGAACACAGGAGCGACGGCAGTGAGGCGTGTGATCTCATCCCTGGAGATCATAATATGGGTGGTCATTGCCCTTGTCGCTGGTGTATCCACGGTTAATTCGCAGCCCCCGGATGGAAACTGCCAGTATTTCGCCGAGACTGGTTATCATGTCTGCGATGACTTTCTCGAGTTCTTTGAGACGTGGGGAGAGCTTGAGATATTTGGCTATCCCTTGACCGAAGCATTCGACGACCCTGTGCTCGGTCTGAGAGTTCAGTACTTTCAACGCGCCCGGCTGGAATGGCGTCCCCATAACCCAGAACGGTATCGGGTGCAACTGGGTTTGCTGGGAGATGAACTCGGTTACGAGTTTCCTTCACTCCCGGAGGATCAAATCCCCGCCTTCAACACCAGCCTACGTCGTTACTATTCAGAGACTGGTCACATCGTATCCCACGCGTTTCTACGCTATTTTGACGAGCACGGTGGATTGTTCATCTTTGGCTATCCACGTTCCGAGTTCATGTACCGGGATGGTTATGTCGTACAGTACTTTCAGCGTGCGCGTATGGAGTGGCACCCCGAGGACCCCTCTGGCCCGAGGATGCGCCTGACGAACCTGGGGGAGGTCTACGCCGAGCGCATTGGTATCCCTGGGGACTATGAAGCGTTCGATGATTCGTCAGAGCGCGTGGACAGGATCACAGAGCTAGAGCTCGACGCCTCGGTGCGCCATATCACCACCGGTCAGGATGGTCAACAGACCGTCTTTGTCTATGTGACTGATCAGCGGCACCAGCCAGTCCCAGAAGCGGTGGTGGTTGTCACGGTCCACTACGACGAGTCAGGCGAAGAAGCGCATCCATGTGTGCCCACCGATGAGGAGGGCTTTACTGCACGCACGTTCAATTTGCTGTCCGTAACACCAGGAGAGAACGTGGTGATTGACGTGGAAGCAAGAATTGGCGATGTGGCAGGTCAGACACGGACCTTTTTCCTAACGTGGTGGTAGGATCACCCAACCGCTATCCCCAACTGCCTGACATGATCTGCAAACGGTCTGGCCTCATTCGCTCGGAGAGAGAAACCCATGATCGAATGTCCAGCTTGTGGCCGCCAGCATCGTCCCGGCACTCTGTTCTGTAGCGAGTGCGGGGTGTACCTGATCACGGGAGGGACTTTACAGACTGATCCTCTACCTGAAGAGGAGCTGCCCGAAACAAAGGCCAGTCCGTGGGCTCATGAACCTGGGGAGGCGCCAGGTGTAGCCCCCCCGATTCCACTGCGCCTCAAGGCCGTTGCGAGCGGTTGCCAGATTCAATTGCCGGCTGCCTCCGAGGTGCACGTTGGGCGTCTCGATGCGGCCCACAGGATCATTCCGGACGTGGACCTCACCGCTGAAGTAAGGCCGGGAGATGGCGTATCCCGTCGTCACTGCAAGATTCATCAGCGAGGCTCGACATATTTGGTTGAGGACGTTGGGAGTGCAAACGGCACCTATCTGAATGGTGAGCGTCTGAGCCCTTATCTGCTTCACGTTATCGAGGATGGAGACAAGCTTAACCTAGGTCGTCTGGAGTTGGAGGTTGTGATTCGAGACTAGGCATCTCTTCCAACTTTTCCGGCCCAGGCTCAATCGCCAGCGAGTCGACCTGCATCCACTGTTGTCCAGGTGCGTCCAGCAGGCCCCAGCGAAACTGCCCCCACGGTGTCGCCACCATATACTGGTTGTCCAGCCACATCACAAAGCCCAATGGCCCGCAGGGTGAGGGGGCATCGGCCAGCACCGGCTCCCCGTCCACACTGAAGCGTGCTCGCTGCTTACCCCATTCCAATACGTACGTGTGCCACCTGGTCATATCCTCCCCAACTGTGGCCTCTCGCACGTTGATCGCCCGCTGGATAGGCGGCCACAGGGTGCGATAGAGAAAGGGGAGGTTCATCAGCAGTACCGCTGGGGGTGCGAGAGGGGCCAGCAGTATGGCAAGGGGGCGCAGGGCGTCCACGGCGGCGGCCTTCCAGCCGCGGCCCGATGTGTCCATATCCAACTTGATATTCGAGGGTGGCGATCCATAAAAGAACCAGATGGCGCGAGGTAGTGCGGGCATCCGCGCCCCGGTCATCAGGAAGGGATCGTTCCAGAAGCCAAAACCCGCCGTACCCTTGAGTTGGCCTGAGGGGTGGGAGAAGCGGGCGCGCACCGTCAGCTTTAGCGGCGGGCGCCAAAGGAAACGACGCCGGGGCAGGCCTTGGTAATCGTCAATCTGGGCATCTGAGTATTTTTGCGAGGAGGTGTCGGTTATGACGAAACGGAGGGTAGAGCTGGAGGGCTCGAGCGCACCCGTGCCCACGACGTACCGCCGCCAGTGGGGGGCGAGTTCAGCGGCGAAATCCTCGCGAATGGGCCTCATGCGCTTAGACGTGTGCCGACTGCGCTCTCCGTCGCTTCGGTTGCGCGCATCTCGTCCAGCAGGGCCTGCAGTTTGTCCGCCTGGGGGTCGCCCGGGGCCATACTGCGGATCTCTGCCAGCAAACGGGTGGCCTGGTCATATCGCTTGAGCCTCAGGTATGCAGCGGTCAGTGCTGTGCGGGAACTCACGTCGTGGGGCATCCAGCTTATCGCTCGTTGCAGGTGAAGGGCGGCCATCCCCCACATTTTCTGCTTGGCGTAGAAATCTCCCCGGATCAAAAAGTCGGGACCGCCGGCCAGCCCTCGGTCGGCGCCTAGGACAAGCCGTCGCCTCTCCCACTGAAAGTCCTCCTCAATCTGGAACACCAGCAGAATACGCAACAGAGCAAAACCCAGACCAATCCCACCAAACATCATATTCCCACCCACGATCAGCGCCCAGAAAGCGGCGGCTAGCTCGAACACTGCGTCGGCCAAGAACAAATAGTAGACCGGCTTCCAGCGCAAGAACAATGCTGCCAGCACAGCACCCGACAGCAGGAATGGTATAATCGACAGATAGAAGACTATGCGTGGCACGAGGTCGAGAGCAGCGTCGACGATCACGGGCGACAAGGTAGTGGGAAGCCCCAGATAGGCGTTGAGCAGCGGCAGGGGTTCGGAAATGCCCGTTTGGCCCGGATAGTCCATCGCCACCCTGACCAAGACGTAACCAAGCACTAGAACAGGAATCGCCGCCAGTTGGAAGGTGCTAAAGATCTGGAACCCGATCAGAATCCACAAGGTGGTAGAGTGCTTCTCTCGCGCCCGGAACTTGACCCACAGATCGTGACCGCAGGCCTTGCATTTGCGGTCTTCCGGTTCGGTGAGGATAGCGCAGTAGGGACATAGATATTTGTTGTCAAAGTCGGCGTCCTCGGCGAGAGGGGGAGGTGGCTCCGGCTCTGGTTCCGGCGGCGGGATCCGACTGGCATAGTCCTCGCGCAGCATGGCGGCCGCCGGCGAGGCGGGGATTCTGGTGCGCGCCACTACGGGCGACTCTGGCGCAGGTGCGGGCTGGGCTTGTTGAGCTCGTCTCTTCTCCTCCAAGCGGGCCAGGCCCCGGCGGGCGGCGTCGTTACTGGGGTCGAGGGACAAGACATTCTCCAGACAACCCTGACGCTCATCCATGTCGTCCACCAGGCCACTCAACCACAGCCAGGCTGTGACGTTCTCGGCATCCTGTTCCACGACGCGCATCAAGAGGTCGCGGGCCTGCTCGCGTTGGCCTGCCTTTGCGGCGGCAATGCCCTCGTGCAGCCATTGAGCTGTGGACTGCTGTCGCAATCGGTCCAGGCCCTTGCGTGCAGCTTCATTGTCCGGGTCAAGGGAGAGCACGTTCTCCAGGCAGACCTCCCGATCTTCCCAGCTCTCGACCAGGCCGCTCAGCCATAGCCAAGCCACTGTATTCTCCTCGTCCTGCTCGACAACGCGCATGAGGTGATCCCGAGCCTGTTCGCGCTGGCCCGCTTTTGCGGCGGCGATACCTTTACGCAGCAAGTCGTTCAGGTCTTCCATTCTCTGCCCTTGAACCACGGATGCTTGGGTCCCATCCCATGCCCCACATGCCTATGTTCCGTGCGCTTGCCCAGCTTGCGCCTGGTTCGCCCATATTATACCACCTGATGGGTGTGAGGGCTAAATCAACGGTCACCGTGATTTGTCACTCATCGTTGTTTCTGCTATCATCTGTTCAATGATGGATCAACTCCAGGGCACCGTCGAGCGTGTCACATACTACAGCGAAGAGACCGGCTACTCTGTCATCCGGCTAAGCATTGCCGGCAGACTGGACCTGGTGACCGTTGTCGGCAATCTGCCTGAGGTCAACCCTGGGGAGAGCCTTCGCCTGGATGGCACCTGGACGACCCACCAGCAATACGGTCGCCAGTTCAAGGCCGAGCGGTGCGAGCAGGTTCTCCCCGCCACCGTCGAGGGTATCAAAAAGTACCTGGGATCTGGCTTGGTCAAAGGGGTGGGGCCAGTCACTGCGACCCGGATCGTGCAGCGCTTTGGAGCCGATACCCTCCGCGTGCTTGACGAGGAACCGCGTCGGCTACGGGAAGCGCTGGGCGTGGGGCCCAAGCGGGCAGACGCTGTCGCCAGGGCGTGGGAGGAGCAGAAGCAGATCCGCGAGGTGATGATGTTCCTGCAGGGTCACGGGGTCACCACGGGCCTCGCGGTCAAGATTTACAAGGCCTACGGTGACGATGCTCTAGGCGTTGTGCAGGAGGACCCCTATCGGCTAGCCCGCGACATCTGGGGGGTGGGTTTCAAGACCGCAGACAAGATCGCCCGTGACCTGGGCCTCCCCTCTGATGCCCCCTCCCGGGTTCAGGCTGGCGTGGCTTACGTGCTGGGTCAACTGGCGGACGAGGGACACGTATACGCGCCTGAGGATAGACTGGTGGATGAAGCGATCCGCCTGCTCGACGTTCCCCCTGATCTGGTCAGGGCGGCCATCGAGGATCTGGATGCCGGGGAGATCGTACATCGAGAGACATTGGTCTATCCTGGCGGCGATGTGGGTCAAGGTGAAACGTCGGCAGCCCCTCAAGTACGGGAAGAGCAGGCGGTCTACCTGGCGCCGTTCTATTATGGCGAAATCGGTGTCACCCGCCGGCTGCGGGAATTGACAAACAGCCCCACCAGTCGTCTGCACGCTTTTCGCAGCGCGAACTGGGACACGCTGCTGGCCCAGGTTACACGTGGCTCCGCCGTTGAGCTCTCGTCCCAGCAGCGTCAGGCGGTGCAGGCTGCGCTCACTCACAAGGTGGTGGTGCTCACCGGTGGCCCCGGGACCGGCAAGACGGTCACCATCCGTACGATTATCGCGGCCCTGGAGGCCAAGGATTGCCGGTATGCTCTCTGTGCACCCACCGGGCGTGCCGCCAAACGTCTCTCCGAGGCCACGGAGCGGAACGCTCAGACGGTGCACCGGATGCTGAAATACACACCGCGGGAGGGATTCCGTCACAACGAGGAAAAGCCCCTAGATATCGACTGCCTCGTGGTCGACGAGGCATCGATGCTGGACCTTCTCCTGACCAACCATCTGCTCAAGGCAGTGGACCCGGCCACCCACGTACTTTTTGTCGGTGACGTAGATCAACTCCCCTCGGTCGGTGCAGGCGATTTTCTGCGTGACGTCATCGCGTCGGACCTGGCTGCTGTCGTACGTTTGAGCACCATCTTTCGCCAGGCTGCCGGCAGCGGGATCGTCATCAACGCTCACCGGGTCAATCAGGGGCAGATGCCTATTCTGAACCAGTTCGAAGACTTCTTTTTTTTCTCCAAGCAGGACCCTCAGGAGGCCGCCGAATTGCTGGTGGACATTGTGCAGCGCCGGATTCCACGCAGGTTCGGTCTGCATCCCGTGGATGACGTGCAGGTTCTGGCGCCGATGTACCGGGGCGCGTGCGGGGTCGCCAATCTTAACGCTCGCCTGCAGGAGGCGCTCAATCCTGCCTCCGAGCACAAACCGGAACGGAGACTGGCTGGGCGGGTATTTCGCCTGGGTGACAAGTTGATGCAGACGACCAACAACTATGATCTCGACGTGTTCAATGGCGACATTGGTCGGGTGACGGGTATAGACTCTGTGAAGCAGACGCTGACGGTGGCGATAGATGGCCGTCCGGTGGTCTACGACTGGGGCGAGGCCGACGAGTTGGTGCACGCCTTCGCCGTGTCGGTTCACAAGTCACAGGGTGCAGAGTACCCGGCGGTGGTGGTGCCTGTTCAGACTCAGCATTATCTTATGTTGATGCGTAACCTACTCTACACTGCTATCACACGGGCCAAGCGTCTCGTCGTGTTGGTGGGGACGCGGCGGGCCATCGGAATTGCCGTGCGCAACGACAAGGTGCGGGAGCGGCACTCGGGGCTGAGCATACGACTGGGAGCGTGATGACTCTGGACCGTGTGGGATACAGGCGTGGGGACATCAAGAGCGGGGACCAATTGGTCCCCGCTCGTTGATTACGTTGCTGGTATCCCCGGTCTACAGCGTGTCCTTTGCTACCTCGGCCAACTCTGCAAATGCGGTTGCATCTCGCACGGCGATATCGGCTAGGACTTTGCGGTCCAGCGCTACCCCGGCCAGCTTGATGCCGTGGATGAAGCGGTTGTAGGAAAGTCCATTCTGCCGTGCCGCTGCATTGATGCGCGTAATCCACAACCGTCGTAGATCTCGCCGTCGATTCCGCCGGTCACGATATGTGTACCACTGGGCCTTCATCCATGCTTCGTTAGCCCGACGGAATAGCTTGTGGCGCGTGGCGTAGTAGCCCTTGGTCTGGCGCAGGATCTTTTTGTGGCGATAGCGCGTCCTGGTTCCCCCTTTGACTCTCACGACACTAGTTCCCCTTTTTCTTTAGATATGGCGCTAGACCGCTGACGCGACGTTCGGTCCCCTTCGAATCTACCGCGATCGTTTCATCGAAAAGGCGCTTTGCCCGTTTGCTCGCTTTGCGGCGCAGGTGGGATTTACCCTGCTTGGTGCGCATCAACTTTCCTTTGCCGCCTTTGGTACGGTGGAACCGCTTTGACGTAGACTTGTGTGTCTTGATTTTTGGCATTCTTTACCCCCAACAGCTAGTTCTTAGCCGGACCAAGGATCATCAGCATCGTACGTCCCTCCCGGTTCGGCTGTTGCTCTATCACCGATACGTCCGACAGCTCTTCGGCTATCTCCATCAGTTGCTCGACGGCGATCTCAGGATAGGTAACCTCACGACCCCGGAAGCGAACGCGGACTTTGACCTTCATTCCTTCTTCCAGCCATCGTCGGGCATCACGGACTTTGAAGGACGTGTGATGATCGGTCGTTTTGGGGCGTAGACGGATCTCTTTGACTTCGACCTGCTTCTGGGCCTTGCGTGCCTCCCGATCCTGCTTGGCCTGTCGATACAGGAACTTCCCATAGTCCATTACACGAACGACAGGGGGGTCCGCAGCGGGTGACAGTTCGACCACGTCCATATCGTTGGCCTGGGCAGTTGCTAGTGCCTCGGATAGGGGCACTATGCCCACGTGAGTGCCATCAGCATCGATCAGCCTGACTTGCGGTGCCCGGATCTCGTGATTGACCCGATACTTTTCTCGCGCGTCAGGATTTTCCCTTCTTTTCTTTGCGATTCGGTCTACCTCCCTATGTGCGTGAAATGTCTAGTTCGGACGCGCTGGATGATAACACAATTGCAGCTAGGTGTCAAATCACCGAATTGACTCACTATAAAGTGTACCGAAAGAGTATCGTTGCCTCACGAATAAA
>CAYUIS010000135.1:0-15404 GCA_964444825.1 uncultured Anaerolineales bacterium
TTTATCACCAGCATCACCAACCGGGATTACCCGGTCATCATGGGGACCATTCTGCTTTATGCCATCTTTCTGGTGTTCGCCAACGTGATCGTGGACGTCACGTATGCGTGGCTGGATCCCCGGATCCGGTACGATTGATCGGCGTGGGACGTAATACGTAACTGGCGACGTTTGCCGGTTTACGCATCAGTTTATTCGGAGGTGACAGATGACGGTTGCAGAGACAGCAGTGCCTGAGCGACGCAGGACGGCCAGCCTGTGGAGTGATGCCCTGTACCGGTTGGGTCGCAATAAAGCGGCCATATTCGGGGGCGCATTGGTCATCCTGCTGACTCTGACTGCGATTTTTGCGGCACAGATTGCGCCGTTTTCCTATTCCGAGCAGGATCGGATGCAGACGGAGGTTGTGCCTGCCTGGATAACTTCCCTGTTTCCCACGATAAAGCCCTACGCCAGGATCAGCGACACGTTCCCGGTGGGCTCTGACTACGTGGGGCGGGATCTGTTGAGCCGTCTGATTTACGGCACCCAGATATCCCTGTCGGTGGCCTACGTGGGGCCGATCATCGCCCTGCTGGTGGGCACCGTATACGGCTTGATCTCGGGCTACTTTGGCGGGCGGGTGGACAACCTCCTGATGCGTATTGTGGACATTATGTACGCCTTCCCCACCATGCTGCTGATCATCCTGATGATGGCCTTTTTCCGCTCCTCCTTCGCCGAGAGCGAACCGGGCACTTTGGCCCATACGCTGAACGCCATCGATCGCCGTTTTGGCGGTATGCTGTTTATCTTCATCGGCATCGGCATCACCGCCTGGATGGGGACGGCCCGGCTGGCACGGGGCCAGGTGCTCACGTTGCGGGAGCAAGAGTTCTCCCTGGCGGCGCGGGCGATGGGGGCCGGCAATTCGCGTATCATCTTTCGCCACCTCCTGCCCAACGTCCTCGGCCCCCTGGTGATCAACGTGACGCTGGCCATCCCCCAGTATATCTCGTTCGAGGCGTTCCTGAGTTTTATCGGCCTGGGGGTGAACCCGCCGACACCGAGCTGGGGTTCGATGATCGCCGATGGGTCGCTGGCAATTCGTACCTATCCACACCAGGCCATCCTCCCTGCTATAGCGCTGTCCCTCACTATGTTCGCCTTTAACTTTTTGGGCGATGGGTTGCGCGACGCCTTGGACCCACGGCTGCGGGGAACCCAGTAACACACCTTTAGCACCCGGAAACGGGCGTGGTCGAACCGGTGGGTGGCGGTGCACATGCGCCGCCGCCCACTTTTCTTTCTTGGTTACAGACCCTAAAGGTTTGGCATAAGGTCTTTGCAATGAAATACCTGGCGGCTGCGAGATCTCTTCCAAAACAATCACCTTGTGAAAACCTTTAGGGTCTACTGGCTTTGAACCTTTTTTGCCTTGTTGGCAATAGTGTTGGAGATTACCACGGATCTGGCAATCCCGTTGGAGCGATGTTGGATCTACCGAGTCTCTTCTGGCGGATGCTCATGTTTGTCGATACCCTCAAAAAGTGGTAGACTCTGCAGAACCGGTCCGGCAGCTCAGCCGATTTGTAATGGTGTGACTAAAGTCAGTTGATCGATCTGTCACCCTGAGCGAAGGGTCTCCACGCCCAATGCAAGAGATTCTTCGCTTCGCTCAGAATGACACCAACCACGTTTAGTCACACCCATTTGTAATGGATGCGGGTCCGAGTGAGCATCCCATCCGGTCCTTGCCATGGGGGAAATCATGCCATACACCTATGCCTTTTGCATCCTTCTCTCTGCCTTCCTGATCTTTCAGATCCAACCGATGATGGGCAAGTTCATCCTGCCGTGGTTTGGCGGGACGCCAACCGTATGGTCCACGGTTTTGCTGTTCTTCCAGGCCCTCTTGACCTGCGGATACGCCTATGCCTATTGGTTGCTTGGGCGCTTGCGTGACCGTCTGCAGGGGATCGTGCATCTGGTCTTGCTCGGCATATCGCTCGTTTTGTTGCTGGTTGCAGCGCTGTCGTGGCGATCACCCCTCACCCCAGGCATAAGCTGGCGGCCGCAGGACAACGATTGGCCTATCTGGTCCATCCTCAGGGTTCTGGCGGTCTCTGTGGCTGTGCCCTACTTTCTGCTTTCATCCAACAGCACCCTGATGCAGGCCTGGTTCAACCGTGACGAGCGAGGTCAGACACCCTATCGCCTATATGCACTGTCCAACATCGGGTCGCTGCTGGCCCTGATCAGCTACCCCATCCTGTTTGAACCTCTCCTGACCTTGCGGACGCAAGCCTATGTCTGGTCGGCCGGATACGTCGTCTTTGTTTTTGGCGCGGCCTACCTGGCGCTAAGAACCTATCGACGGGTGGGAGCCGACGACGTACCGGGAAGTAGAGACAGTCAGCCGGGTGAGGATCAACGACCCAAGCTAGGTGTGCACCTCCTGTGGATTGGATTAGCCGCGTGCGCCTCGACTATGCTGGTCTCTGTGACCAGCCAGATCACCCAGGAGGTGGCCGTCGTACCCTTCTTATGGATCATACCTCTGACGATCTATCTGCTGACCTTTATCCTGGCATTCTCCGGTGGGCACGGCTACTCCCGCCGCATATACGTGTACGCCTTCTTTGTCGTCAGCTTTGCAAGTCTGTGGATGCTGGTGAAATGGCCTCCGTTCAGCATCACGGTTCAGATCATCGTTTACGCGCTGCTCTTGTTCATCTGCTGCATGATCTGCCACACCGAGCTGTTCAAGCTGCGCCCTCATCCACGCTTTCTGCCTTCGTTCTACCTGATGGTCGCCCTGGGGGGAGCGGTAGGTGGGATCTATGTGAACCTGCTGGCACCTCTTCTATTCTCAACCGGTCTCTGGGAGCTGCAGTGGGGATTGGTTGCTTGCGGGGCACTTGTGGTCATCATCCTACAGCTTGAGAGGACAGCAGCGCAGCCCGCATCAACGCCGAGCGCGCAGGCGCGGCGCAAAGGGCGCGAGCGCCGGCGACGGGACAGACCCAGCCAGCAGGGCATGCGAAAGCGCCGAGGGCCAGGGCCTATCGCCTGGGATCTGTCCATCGCCACCCTAGGGCTAGGTGTCTGCACAGTTCTGATTATGCGGACCATATCGTCAGAGACGCTATTTGCAACGCGCAGTTTCTACGGCGTGTCGCGGGTTTGGGAGATCCGCGCCGATCAGCCCAAGATCCACGCCCACCAGCTCACCCACGGCACGACCGTACACGGCTTCCAATTCACCGATCAGGTTCTGCGCATCTTGCCAACGACGTTCTACGCAGAGAGCAGCGGGGTTGGGCTGTCTATCCTGAACCATCCAGCCCGTCCGGGCGAATTACGGGTGGGCGCCCTGGGGCTGGGGATCGGTGTTTTAGCCAGCTATGGGCAGCCCGGGGATGTCTTTCGCTTCTACGAAATCAACCCTGATGTCATCCGCATCGCTGAAGGAGAGGGCGGTTATTTCTCCTTTCTCGCGGACTCGAAAGCCGACGTTCACGTCATCCCTGGTGACGCGCGCGTCTCGCTCGAACGCGAGCTGGCAAGTGATGGCCCTCAGAACTTTGACCTGCTGGTGCTGGATGCCTTCAGTGGCGATGCCGTGCCGATCCACCTGCTCACTAAGGAGGCCTTTGGGATCTATCTGAAACACCTCGAGCAGGACGGTATCATGGCCATACACGTCTCCAACCGCTACTTTGACCTCGCTCTGGAGGTCTATCGATTGGCCGATGAGTTCAACCTGAGCACGGCCCTGATCGAGGATAGAGGGGATCGTATCCAGAGTTATGACTCTGTCTGGATGTTGCTGACGCGCGAGCGCGATTTCCTGGACCTGCCGGTCATTGCGGCCCGTGCCGCGCAGCGGCCTCCCATCCCCGCCCGTGTGCCAGTATGGACGGATGACTTTAGCAACCTTTTGCAAATTCTAAGGTAAGCCCTCGACTTGCTCCTGCAAAGACCAACCAGCAACCAAGCAAGATCACGCAGCCGTATGACGCGCTCTCTAGAACGCAGGGCTATCGCATTTAGCGCTCCTAGCCCTCGTCCCCCGCCCGCCCCCGGGGACGGGGGCTAGAGCAATTCTAGGATAGGTACTTAGCGCTCCTAGCCCTCGTCCTCGAGGGCGGCCTTCACGAAATCGAGCTGCAACAGCGGATTCTCGTCGCGCAAGGCGCCTCCGAGGACGGGGGCTCAGAGCCGTGGTCAACCAAATGCAATCGCCCCACTCCAGGACACAGTTGCTCAATCCACTCAAACCAGGTATGATACGGATGGGCCGGTTGCCAGATCCGCCGCTTTTCGCTGAATTTGGCGGTCCAGCGGGAGCGCTTTGTGATCTACTGACTTTGGGTTGTGAACACGTACGATGTGAACCTTCTACCTGCCTGGTGGGTAGATATGTTGGAGTCTATTGCTCAACCTGTGCTTAGCGTGCAGGCTACGGAATCCTGAATTCAGCTATGGAGTTGTCTATGTCTCAAATTCAAGCCTTTGCAGAGCGTGTGATAACAAACATTGAGCGGGTGATCGTCGGCAAGCGGGATTCGGTAGAGTTGGCCGTGGTCGGCTTGCTCTGCCAGGGACATCTGCTGATAGAGGATGTCCCCGGGGTCGGCAAGACGGTGCTGGCTCGCAGCCTGGCCCGTTCGCTGGGATGTTCGTTCAGTCGTATCCAGTTCACGCCCGACATGCTGCCCAGCGATGTGACCGGCGTCTCGATCTTTAACCAGGTCAGCCGCCAGTTCGAGTTCCGGCCAGGGCCGATAATGGCCCAGGTGGTCCTCTCCGACGAGATCAACCGCGCCACGCCAAAGACACAGGCCGCCCTGCTGGAAGCTATGGAGGAGCGTCAGGTCACAGTGGACGGGGTCACCCATCCCCTGCCGCGACCGTTCATGGTGCTCGCTACGCAGAACCCGATCGAGTACGAGGGTACGTTCCCGCTTCCCGAAGCGCAGTTGGACCGCTTCCTGCTGCGTGTTCGCCTGGGTTATCCCGGACTGGTGGAGGAAGAGATCGACATCCTGGAGCGGCAGCAATTCCGCCACCCGATACAAGATCTGGAGCAGGTGGCCACGGTCAAGGAGCTGACCGAGGTCCAGGAGGCGGTCAAAGCGGTGTATGTGGCGCCGCCCGTCAAGCGATACATGGTGGAGCTGACGCGGGAGACCAGGCAGCATCAGGAGGCATACCTGGGCGCCAGTCCGCGAGGCAGCCTGGCGCTGTACAGGGCCGGACAGGCGCGGGCGAGTATCCTCGGGCGGGACTATGTGCTGCCGGACGACGTCAAGGCCCTGGCGTTGCCGGCCCTGGCCCATCGGGTGATTCCGGGCCCGGCAGCGCGCCTGCGGGACGTGAACGCCGAGCGGATCGTCCAGGAAGTTGTGGACGCCATGCCGGTGCCCGGTGGGGATGTGACCAGCAGGGAGTGATCATGGTCGCCTCACGGCGCGTGGTGCTGGTGCTGCTTGGCCTGAGCCTGCTGGCTCTGGCCGCGACCGGCTTGCCCATCTACTCCCGCCTGAGTTATCTGTGGGGGTTTGTATTGGTGGGCAGTTGGGTCTGGTCTGCGCTGGCGCTGCGAGGGGTACAGGTGCAACGGCAGGCAAACATCCGGCACGCCCAGATGGGGGACGTCTTTCAGGAGCGGTTTGAGCTTCAGAACAACAGCCGCCTGCCCCATCTGCTGGTCGAGGTTAGCGACCAGTCTGTCCTGCCGGGGTCGCGGGGGTCGCGGGTGTTCACCTTGCTGGGAAAGAAGCAGCGGCGGACCTATTTGGCCCGTACCCGCCTGGTGCAACGGGGCGTTTTCCCCTTGGGGCCTACCGAGTTGACCTCGGGCGACCCCTTTGGCCTGTTCCCGGTCAGCCGCACAAAGCCATCGGGCGGCACCCTGCTCGTATATCCTATGATGGTAGACGTGCTCGCCTTTCCCGGTCCACCCGGGCTACTGCCAGGCGGAGAGGCCCTGCGCCGTCGCACACATCAGGTCACTCCCAATGCGGCGGGGGTCCGGGACTATGCCCCCGGCGATCCCCTGAATCGTATCCACTGGGTGAGCACGGCACGCCGGGAGCGTCTGATCGTCAAAGAGTTTGAGCTCGACCCCCGGGCCGAGGTCTGGATCTTTGTGGACGCCGCGCGGGTGGTGCAGTCCAAGTTGCCCTACTCTCCTCCAGACGTGGCTGTGGATGCGCTGTGGCGTCCCCTCACAGAGGTGATGTTGCCCCCCTCCACGGAGGAGTACGCGGTGACCATTGCCGCCTCGCTGGCGCGCTATTTCCTGCAGAATGGGCGTGCGACAGGGCTGGTGAGTTGTGGCCAATCGCACTCACCCAGCGTGTTGCCCCCTGATCGGGGTGGGCGGCAACTGGGTAAAATCCTGGAAGCGATGGCGCTGTTGCACGCGGAGGGGAATCTGCCCATCTCAGCGCTCGTATCGGCCCAGGCCCAACACCTGCCCCGTGGTAGCACGGTGATCTTGATCACCCCCTCCCCTCAGGAGGAGGTGGCCGTGACCGTGGATCACCTGGTGCGGCTGAGTTTGCGCCCGGTGGTCGTCCTGCTCGACGCTGCCTCGTTTGGTGGTCCACCTGGGACGAGGGCTCTGGCAGAGACCATCACAGAGCTCGGTGCACCGGTGCGTGTGGTGGCGAATGGCGCTGATGTCGGAGCTGCACTGAGCTCCGGGTTTAGTTTAGCATGGCGAGAGTATGAATCGAATGGAAATGGGTAAGCAATTCGATAATTCCCGGAAGGGATCTCTGCACTGGCTTGAAAAACAACAAGTATGACAAAAACCAATCAAAATCTGCGTTCGTCTGCGTCCGATAGATGGTGGGATCTGTTCGCTGCCCTATTGTTGCTCGGCGCCCTGCTGAGTGCCGCCAACCGCTTGGTCGCAACCCATTGGGGTGAGAATCTGGGTATGGCCCAACTCCTGGCCTTGCTGGGGGTCGTGGCCGGCCTGGCCCTGGGCCAGAGTGTGTTTGCTCCCCGTCTGGTCACGTGGTTCGCGCTGATGTATGGGCTGTTCGCCGTTCCCTGGCAACTGGCCCTCACGGTAAAAGATGCCGTCCTGTGGATCGAACGTCTGGCCATCCTTGCCAGTCGACTGTGGCTCGCCCTGGGGCAATTGGTGCGGCAGGAGGCTGTAGAAGATCCCCTGTTCTTTCTGTTCCTGATGAGCAGCCTCTCGTGGATATTGAGCGTGCACGCCGGTTACACCGTAACTCGGTACGGTCACCCTTGGCGAGCGACGCTGCCCGTTGGTGTGGCGGTGCTCTTTATCCAACTCAGCGATCCTCTGCTGCCCCGTCGGGCCTGGTACCTGGCCGCGTACCTGTTCTTCACTCTCCTGCTGGTGGCCCGGCTGATCTACCTTCGCCACCGCGCCCGTTGGAAAGAGAACCGCGTCCTCCTGCCCCCGTATATCGGGCTGGATGTCACCCGTGTGGTTCTGCAAATCACGCTCCTGTTTGTCGTATTGGCGTGGACCATGCCGACGCTGGCCTCTGCTCTCTCCGCTGCCCAGCATACCTGGCAGCGCATCACCCGTCCCTTGGACACTGTGGGGGACTATATAGACAATGCATTTGCCTCCCTGCGCGGCAACGTCGGCGTGACCTACTCGCTGTTTGCCGAGAGCCTTTACTTGGGCGGCGGCGTGAAACATACGGACGAGGTGGTCATGGCTGTCGAGGCACAGCCCGATCCTCCTATGCCGGTTCGCTACTACTGGCGCGCCTATGTCTATGACCAATACGCCGACAGCCATTGGAACACCACCGCTTTCACTATCACGATGCCCATAGCGCCCAGGCGGCCCAGCCTGACTTTTCCAGAGATCGAGGAACGCTGGACGGCCGTCTTTACCGCCACCACTTTTGCTCCCATCTCGACCCTCTACGTCCCCTCTCAGCCGCTGTGGGTCAACCGCTACGTCGAGGCTGACATAGCCTACAACACCGATGGCACGGCCGACCTGGCTGTCCTACGTGCCAGCCCATACGTGCGCGCTCACGATACCTATCGAGTTCGCTCCTCTCTCAGCACCGTCACCATTGCTCAACTCCGCGAGGCTGGCACCGACTATCCCAAGTGGGTCGCCGACCGTTATCTGCAGCTTCCCTCCAACATCACCCGCCGCACCCGCGAGTTGGCTCGCGAGATCGCCCTTGACCTGGATAACCCCTATGACATCGCTGCTGCCATCACCACCTATCTGCGCACCCACATCACCTATCGCGAAACCGTACCCTCCCAACGCCCCTACGGTCAGGATCCGGTGGACTGGTTTCTCTTTGATCTGCGGGAGGGTTACTGCAACTACTATGCCTCGGCAGAAGTCCTGATGTTGCGATCCCTGGGGATCCCTGCCCGCCTGGCAGTTGGCTTCGCCCAGGGCGAGCGTGAGAGTGGCAGCAACGTCTACGTCGTGCGCCGGAACAATGCCCACGCCTGGCCTGAGGTCTATTTTCCTGGCCTGGGCTGGATCGAATTTGAGCCCACGGTCTCGGAGCCACCCCTCAACCGGCCTCTGGGTCTGGATCAGTCGGACGCCAGCTCGGCGCTGAGGCCCGGCGCGCTATACGGCGGGGGATTCATCAATGATGAGAACCTCGAGGAGCGGCTGAACAGGCTCTTGGAGGCCGACGAGAGCCTTTCCGAGTCTGCCGATACTGAACCCGCGGGCGCTTGGAGGACCAGAGCTGTCTGGCTGGTTCCGCCGGCGCTGATCGTGCTCCTGAGTGCTCTGGTCTGGCGTGTACGCCAACGGCGTGGTTCAGCCCCCCTCGTCGTTCAGTTGGAGGCGGGAATACGCCGGTTGGGCCTGGAGCCTCCCAAGGCGCTGCGCCTGCGGGTCCGCCGCGCGACCCTGTCTCCGTTGGAGCGTGCTTATCTGGAGCTGAACCAGGCCCTGGCTCGCCTGGGGGCTCCTCCCGCCGCTGCCCACACCCCGATCGAACGCGCCGTGGCCCTGACCAGCCTGCTGCCAGAGGCAACAGACCCTGTGCAACAATTGCTGGCCGAGTATGAGACCTCGACCTACAGCCCTCGTTTGGGGGATCTCAACATTGCCCAACAGGCCTCTCGCACGATCTGGATATTGTCTTGGCAAGCCAGGATTCGCCGTCTGTTTGCCTGGTTAGGCACCCAATAGCCCTTTGCCGTTTTCCGCAGCCAATACCTGGTCAAGTCAAATTTGACAATCCGTCATTCTGAGCGTAGCGAAGAATCTCCCGTCGAACAGGAATCCCCACGACGAGATTCCTCGCTCTGCTCGGAATGACGAGCTATCATAGACTATTGCCACTCTAGTTCACCGCACGACATCCCCTCCCAGTTTGTCCAGCGGCGTGCACACGTCTCTCGCATAATGGATTGTACAAGTGGGTCCATCTCTGGTGGGTAAACTGGCACAACAAAGCCTGCCGCGCTGCCACCTAGCAATTCGACAAACATATCATAAGATATGCGATAATCAGCCCCAAGCAGTGGGTCATCCGACACAAACTCATTGGCCGCGTCGTCATACCCTTGAATGACGCGCCAGTGACTGACATCAGACCCGCGTGACAACTGTTGCACAACCAACACTGGAATATCGTTGGCCAGCATCAGGCGGACCGTCTGCAGCCTGAGCTCACGATCCACCGGGAAGCGATAGACCCGCGCCATCAATCCGTACCTGGAGACATAGTACGGGGCAAAACACGGATAGGATACGTGCGCAGATTCCTCAGCGACCTCGCGCTGGATGACCCAGTGATCATAGTAGCCAAGTAGGATGGCGACGCTGGCGGGGCCGCAGTTGTTGAGCGTCTGCTGCTGATGGTTCACAGGCTCCAGCAGGACCGCCCCCGGCAAGGAGGTGGGGACAGACGTCGGCGTGGGTGTCAAAGTGGGTGTGGAGGTGGGCACAGGTGTGGGAGTCGACGTTGCCGTCGCTGTGGGGCTCGGCGAGGGCGTGTCCGTCGGCGTGGATGGAACTCGGGTCGGCGTCCGTGGCACAGGGGTCGCCAGAGGTTCGGTCCCTAGACAGGATGCGGCCAGGGTCAGTCCAATCGCCGCAGCGACCACCACCCTGCAACCGGCAGACACGGGCATTTCCTCGTTACTCGAACGGGTCAGGGATACGCGTCCAGGATCAGGTACAGCGGCTCGCCGATGGCGTCATCTATGACCACATCGGGAAAGGTCGGATCCTGATCGGGGAAACTACCCCCCCTGTGATACATCTCGACAAACTCTGGCACCCCAAAGACCACGTCGTGCATATAGCTGCGCTGTTGCCCCTCGGCCATCAGCGCAGCTTCCTGGACGGAGATGAGACCGTTTTCGTCGGTGTCAGCGTTGGGGTCGCCAAAGGCCTCGCCAAAGTAGTGCGTGAACACCCCTCCGATAATGGGCAACCCCTCTTCTTCGAGGCCACTCCAGCCGTACTCATCCCCAGCCACGGCGGCGATGGAGAGATAGGGCGATGCGTCGCCCGAGATCACGCCAGTGTAGTTGGCGGCCTGGCACGAATCGATGACCAGCAGGCGTCGGTGGCTGGGGATCTGCTCCCACTCACCGGCAAAGAACTGGTCCCAGTCCAGCACGTCTCTCAGGTATCTGCCGTGGGCGGCTACGTACAGGAAAACGACGTCGTCCTCGTCGGCGTTTTCGGCCAGCCAATCCAGGTCGTGCTGCAGGCTCTCTCGGTCAAACTCGCGCAGGTCGCGGATGTGGTTCGGTTCCCAACCGGCGTCCTCGAGCACCCGGCGCATTGTGGTGATACCGATATGGTCCACCGGCAGGTCGGTCATTTCCACATCGCTGTAGTCGTCCTTCTGGGCCAGGACGGCCCAGCCATCGACCTTGCTACCGCCAGATGATTCAACGTCAGACGATTCAAGAGAGGACGTCGAGGTGACGGCCTCCGCCTTCTCATAGACCCATTCCTCAAACAGAGCAGTCAGGTCACACTGGCAATGCCCTTCGGCAAGTTGCCGGAACGTATCAGCGGTGCCAATCCCCCACTGGTGAGACTCATAGTAGTCGCGCAGGAACTCGTCAAACACCTCCTGACCCATCTCCTCCGCCAGAGCCTCGACGAACAGCGGCCCCCGACCATAGACGATCGCACCATATTCGTCCTCCGCATAGGCTCCCGAGGGCAGTCCAATCGGCACATCGGCCCGGTCAACGGAATCCCAGCGTCCCACCCAGGAATCGCGGAAACCCTCGGCCGCGCGTTCACCGTAGGCATCGACATAGTAGAGGTAGGTGGCGTATTGCACCACCGCCTCATCGAGCCAGGGTTCGTCCACCTGATCGTTCCCGACGACGTTGTAGAACCACTGGTGCGCAACCTCGTGCGCCACCACCGACTCGATCATGACCTGGGAGGGCAACCCCCAAACCTCTGCATCCGGATCATAAAGCGCCAGGGCGATGCCCACGATGCCCGGATACTCTATGCCCAGCGCCTGCATCGGCGTGCCCACGATATCGAATTCGGTGTACGGGTAGGTGCCGAACCGCTCGTTGTAGCTCCTCAAGGAGCCCACCCCAAACTCAAGCGCCAGCTCAGCACCCTCGCCTCGCTCCGTGAAGGCGTAGCTGTTGACCTGGGTCTCTCCCACCGTCTCGCTGACCACCGTGTAGTTGTCGCTGGCAGCGAGGTAGAAATCGCGCACAGGACCAGCGGCAAAGGTCAGCACCTGCTCTTCCCCCTTGTACTCGCGGCCGACCTCCGCCCCCGAAGCGACAACCGTCAGGTCGGCTGGCCCGGTCACGCGCACCAGGTAAAAGCTGGCGTCAAAGTAGCTCAGGTCACCGTTGGGCGGTACCACCTCTACGTTCCATCCCTCATCGTCATAGACCGGAATCACCGGGTAGAACTTGTCCAATACCAACACTTTGTCAAAATAGCCAAACAGGCCATAGTTGCCGGCCATCTCGCGGGCCACTTCCACCGCAAAGTCCATCTCGATGACGATCTGCTCGCCGGGCTGCAAGATCACCGGCAGCGGCACACGCAGCCCACTATCCTCGAATTCGTAGGCAGGTTCTACGTCCTGGCCATCCACCTTGACCGCAGACACGGCCACCCTGCCACCGGCTACGTTGGGATACAGGCGGAAGTAGACCGCGTCGAGGGGCTCGTCCTCCCGGTTGGTGTAGCGGACCTCCTCACGGCCTTCCAGGAGCAGGAGGTCTTGCGAGATTTCGAGGTCAATGTGGTACACGCTCGCACCTGGCAAGCGGTCGAGCACCTCCTGTGCTCCGTCGATGAGCCCCTCGCGGAAGAGTGTGCGATCCTCCCAGGTGACATCCGATGGATGCGGTGCAACACGGGTTGGGATCGGTGTGCTCGTCGGCGCAGCCGATCGGCAGGCCACGAGCGACATAATGACGAGAGCAACATTGAGAAATACAAGCATCTTGACTGTCAAGGACTTCATTGTGCTGGCTCCTTTCGTTTCTCAGTTTCCCTGCTGCCTGTCGTGCTCATTCGGCACTTTTGACGCAGCGGAAACCCACCTTGTGGCGCGTATAATCGGGACTGTTCTCACCACGATTGGCGCTGCGTACATCGTCGGGCGTATCGTACCACGAGCCGCCTCGCGGTATCCGGGAATCACCCTCAGATGGACCGGTCGGGTTCATCTGCCGCCCAGAGGAATAGTCCACAAACCAATCGGCCACCCACTCCCGCACGTTGCCCGCCATATCCAGCGCGCCGCACCAACTCACGCCAGCCGGGAAGCTCCCCACCGGCGCGGTATCTGGGTAACCATCGTCGGTCGTCTCGTCGTTGACACCTTCACAGTCCACGTCGCAATAGTTCAAGCGCGTTCCATCAAAGGTCTCCCCCCAGGGGAACATCAGTCCTCCCGGCCCGCGCGCTGCATACTCCCACTCCGCCTCTGTCGGCAGCCGCCCGCCAGCCCAGGCACAATAGTCCGCCGCTTGATCCCACCTGACCCAGATGACAGGATAGTCGTCGTAATCGCTGTCGTCATAGTAGGAATCGCGCGTGAACGAACCACTCTCCACTGGCGGATCGCAGCTCCCTGCCTGCACGCATTGGCGGTACTGCCCGTTGGTTACCTCGGTCCGATCGATCCAGAACGCATCCAAGGCGACGGTATGTGCTGGTTGCTCATTCCCGAATGACTCTGGCCGAAGACAAGTGACAAGCGCGAACTCGCCGCAATACTCCTTGCACAGATCCCGTGCATATCTCAACTCGTCGGCATCGGTACCCATCCGAAACTCGCCCGCTGGCACACTGACCATCACCATCCCGTCGGTGGGACGGGTATGGATATCGCCAAGGGAGAGCTCTTCCGATCTCGGTTCCTCGGTCAACACGACCGCTGGCGACTCGACAGGTGCTTCAGTTGGGTGCTCCCTTAGCGTCGAGTCAGGAACCGATCTAGTCACCACACATCGAAACCCAACGCCGTTGCTGCGACCGTGCTGAATGTCATAGTACCTGTAGCTGGTGCGGGCATTACAGTGATCTCCGTACCAGTTGCCCCCGCGCAACCCTCGACCCTTTCCTCCCTTGGGGCCTGCGGGGTTCTCGGACGACGAGACGGCATAATAACCGATGTCATACCAGTCGGTCACCCACTCATAGGCGTTCCCCGCCATATCGGCCGCCCCGTAAGGGCTATCTCCCTCGGGGCTGTAGCTTTTCACCGGAGTCGTTTCCCCGATGTCCGATTCGCCCGAATTGCACCGCTTCTCGTCAAACTCGTTCCCCCAGGGATACCCCCGCTCGTCGGTCCCCCGTGCGGCCTTTTCCCACTGCGCCTCTGTCGGCAACCGTCCGCCAGCCCACTCACAGTAGGTCCGCGCTTCATCCCAATTCACACACGTGACCGGATGGTCCCCTTTTGTCGTGTCGTTATAGGTCGGCTCTCCCAAATCGCAAGCTGGCGGTGCGCATAGCCCCGCCTCGACGCACCGCTGGTACTGGGCGTTGGTCACCTCAGTCTGGTCGATCCAAAAGCTGTCCAGGTAGACAGCGTGCTGGGGAAGCTCGTCAATGTGGGCGCACGGTTCGCTTTCCACCGATCCCATCTTGAACTCGCCAGCCGGGACATAGACCATGACCATACGATCTGCAGGGCGAAGCCAGGTGTCTCCCAGGACCGCCTCGCTCGGCGGGGATGGCGGGGTTGGCGTTGGCGTTGGCGGGAGCGGTGTTGCTGTGGGAGGAACCGCCGTCGGCGTCGGGGGCAGCGGCGTCTCCGTCGGAGGCACCGGTGTCGCGGTCGGCGCGAGAGTGGACGACGCAGGCGAAACCAGTGTCGGCGTTGGATTAGATAGTGGCTTAGCACAACTGCCCAGAAACGGTACGGTCAGCACCAATACAACTGCAGTGGCCCCGACAAAGGTTCTCCGACCGGTTTCGTAGTTTGAATGTTTTGCCATAATGATCGATTTCCCCTATGGATGATAACGTCCTGCCTTCGCGCTTCTGCCAGCGTACACCTCTGAAGAAACCACTTGTTCCGGGCCGCCTAACTAGACGGGCTTTCTGGGGTAGGTCAGGGTGGGCAATATACGATCTCCCGCAGGCCCATCTCTCTCATCAGCGATCGAACCAAGGGGTCCTTCTCTGGCGGGTAGACGGGGACAAAAGCGCCGTGTCTTGAGAGCCCCATAAAGGCGTTGTAGCCAATGCGCAGGTCGGGACCTTTGCGCTGTAGGGGGTCGTGCGAGATAAACTCACCCGTGACGTCGTCATAACCCCGAATGACGCGGTAGTGGCCGATGTCGCTGCCGATTTCCAGCGGCTGGCTCGCGATGACGGGGATGCCGTTGGCCAGCAGGTACCGCACGGGATCGCGGGATGGCGGGGCCGCATAAACCCGCGCCATCAGATTGTACTGAAACATATAGTCAGCAATGGCGCACGGCGAGGGGCCGGGTGGCACATGCTCATTGACCGTGTGCTGGGTGATCCAATGGTCATAGTAGCCCAGCAGGATGGCGATACTGGCAGGGCCGCAGTTGTTGTAGGTCTGTGGCTGGTAGTTCATAGGTTCCAGCAGGACGCTGGTCGGTGGAGGCGTGGGGGTAGGTGTCGGAGTGGGAGTGGACGTCGGAGTGGGAGTGGCAGTTGACGTGGGCACGGGGGTAGGGGTAGGGGTAGAGGTGCGGCTGGGAGTGAGGGTCGACCTGGGCGCGGTGGTACCGGTGGGAGTGCGAGAAGCAGGAGTGGTGGCCGACGGGACGGCGCAAGAGGCCCCTGTCGCCAGAATCAGCAGCGCGAGGGAAATAGTCTGCCGTGTGGCTCTTCGGGTTTGGGAGAAGGTTCTGCCCATACAGGGATCTATCAATACTCCAACTCACGGCTGATAAAGGTCAGTGCCAGCAGCGTCGTCTGGCCA
>CAYUIS010000136.1:0-15148 GCA_964444825.1 uncultured Anaerolineales bacterium
GATATTCTTGTAGGTATCATCGCTAATTCGATTGATTGCTTCGCGAACCTTCTTTTCGTCTATTCCAACCTCATCTAGGCTCGCTGTCTGCCACCCATCATGCGCCTGCTCTGGATTTAGGCTCCAATCTTGTGGCGAGGTATTGAACCAGATTTCGTTTGGACCATCTCTGATACCAAAAGTGGCAAGAAAAATGTCCAAATCGCCATCCCCGTCCAGGTCGCCCAGATGGACGTGACGGTAGAACTGGTCATTTCCAAACCGAAAGCCACTGTCCGTAAACTGACCGTTCCCGTCATTCAACCAGAGTTGACACGGTTCCATATGATCCGTCAGCACCAGGTCGAGATCGCCGTCACCATCTAGATCACCCAAGCTGGCCCCAGCATTCCGAACCGTGCTGAGCCGCTGTCCGCTGTCCGTAAACTGGCCCGTCCCGTCGTTGATAAAGACCAAGGCTGGGTGGCTGGTGGACTGAAAATGTCCGTTGGTGATGATCGCATCCAAATCGCCGTCGCTATCCACATCAGCCAGGGCCATATCGCCCATGAGCATTGCGTCGGTATCTGCTTGGCTCCAATGCTGGCTGAAATCGCCGCCGTTCAATCGCACCGAGTATCCCACACCATCTTGTTTGATCAACACATCCACTTCGCCATCCGAATCCAGGTCACCCCAGACGGTGGTCAACGGAAGGCTGACCTCGCTGGGACCAAAGACTCCTGTGCCGTCGTTCAAACAGACATTGGTCGCGCTTGTGCCTTCACCAACAGCATCCAGATCGCCATCCCCATCCAGGTCGAACAGATTCACACTGAACCCGATATTGGCATCGAATGCTTCCTCAAGCTCCTGGAAAACGGCGTTTCCGTCATTCAGATAAACGCGGCTCACCGCGGAATCACGATGCGTGCTGATAACCACATCCGGGTCACCATCCCGGTCCACGTCACCCACGTCGATACCATGGCCGTATCCCCCCAACTCCTGGCCTGTATCGGTGAAAAAACCACTCCCATCATTCAGCCACACCTGGGAGGCATCGCCCTGTGCATTGGCAAAGACCGCATCCAGATCGCCATCAGCATCCAGATCGGCCAGGCCGATCATCCACGTGGGTACAGATGGAAAAACCTGCCCGCTCTGCTCAAAGGAGAGCCGCGTGCCGGACCAGCGAGGAGAGGGTGTCACCGAGGCTGTGGGTGGAACAGGAGTATCGGCTGGCGGTACAGAGGTCGCCGTAGTCTCGATTTCCCCACAAGCGGCGACTGAAAGCGGGATCATCACCAGAGCAACGACATGCCACTTAAGCAGGCCAGGACCGCCGACCACCCATCTATTGAGTGGACAAAAAGGATTGTCCACTCTGTGCCTAGCCTCTCTCCACATTGCCCTCGGCGTCCGTCTTCATCATAAAGATATCGAACGCGCGGCCGCTAAAGGCGGACCCGGCGATGACGTATCCTCCATCTGGATGCTGGAGAATCGTGCCAAACATACAGTGGGCGTCGGTCTCAATGATCTGCTCCCAGACCAACTCCCCGTCCTCATCAATTTTGACCAACGAAATGTCCGCATCCCACGTGTACAGGTCTGTTACCCGCTCCCCTGCAGTGACAAAACCGCCGTCCAGGGTTTGGGCAAGCACCGAGCCATAATCGATCATATCCGGGTCGCCAAAGGTGCTCGTCCAAAGCTCGTTCCCCTCGGGGTCGATCTTGACGAACAGGAAATCCTCGTTCGGGTCCGCGCCGTCGCTGGGCGAGTAAGAGCCGGTCATAAGATAGTTGCCATCAGCGGTCTGGACAAGGTCCCGGGCGCCAATTGAGCCCTCCTCCCAGGTG
Organism: uncultured Anaerolineales bacterium; assembly: GCA_964444825.1. Lineage (GTDB taxonomy): Bacteria > Chloroflexota > Anaerolineae > B4-G1 > B4-G1 > CAYUIS01. The sequence continues at coordinate 1,845 of CAYUIS010000136.1, forward strand.
CGAGACCAGACCTCGTTGCCTTCCCCATCAACTTTGATTAACAGAACATCGTCGCCGCTTTCGGGATAGTACAGGATCGACGCCAGGAGAAGGCCGCCGCCATCCGGCGTCTGAACGCCCCCGGTAACGAGGACGTTGTCTTCGCCGCCAAAGGCGTGGGACCAGAGCTCGTTCCCTTCGGCGTCGAGCTTGGCCAGGTACACGTTGCTGCTGCCCTCAAAGCCACCGTAGCCGGCCGCGCCGGGATCGGCTACAAAGTCGTCTGGGTCCACAATATTACCCACGAGCAAAAAGCTGCAATCAGCCATCTGCTGGGCTGCCGCCATCTCGTCCAAGGGACCACCGACCGTCTTGAACCAGAGCTCGTTCCCGTCCTGATCCAGTTTCATCAGATAGACGTCCATCCCATTCGTGCTGGAGGATAACGTCCCTCCCGAGACAAGCAGCCCTCCATCGCTCGTTCGAGAGATCGTTAGACCTCCCTGGTACCCCTTTTTCTCGTAAGTCTTTTCCCACAACACGTCCCCGGCGCCATCGGTCCTGATCAGATAGACGTCCCCCTGCATCTCAGGTTCGAATTCGACATTTGCGGTTCCGACGAGAAAGTAGCCTCCGTCGTCAGCAAGCAGGATATCGTCGCACACGTCATCCCGACTTCCGCCATAGGTCTTGAACCAGGTATCGCTAGTGGTCGCCAGCTCAGACGCAGGAGTAGCAGTTGGTGAACGTTCAGTCACCGGCGGTTCGGTCGGTGGAACCGGCGTCGTGGCTGCGGGCGACCCACAGCCAGCGATCAGAATCGCTAAAAAGAGCAATACAATTGTGCCGACATACTTCTTCGACATGACAGATTCCTCCTATCTTTGAAGTGGTGTGACTTTCGCTTTATCGGGGTATGCCCCACAGATATACTTTGTTATCGTAGCCGCCGGAGGCCAACAGTGTGCCATCTGGTGAGAAAGCCACCGCCATCAATTCATCGTCGTGGGGCAGAGTGCGCAACATCCTTCCGCTCACGACGTCCCATAAGCTGACTCCGCCGACGCCGCCGGCAGAAGCCAGGATCGTGCCGTCCGGGGAAAAGGCTAAACCGAACAGCCCGTCTCGTAGGCTGAGTCTATGTATCGTTTCTCCGCTGGCGATGTCCCATAATCGCAGCTCACAATCCGTACCACCCGAAGCCAAAAGACCTCCATCAGGTGAAAAGGCCACGTCGTGTACACCAGTTTCATCGCCATACTCAAACGTACCAGCGATTTGCCCACTCGCTACATCCCACAATCTCACCTTGCCACCGAGTCCACCGGCGGCTAAGAGATCACCATCCGGTGAAAAGACGATGTTGAACTTGTCGGTCCCCTCCTCAAGTTCCCGCAACACTTCTCCGCTGGCGACATTCCACAGCTTGATTGGTTGAGTAACAAGAGCAACAGCGAGGGCTGACCCGTCGGGAGAGAAAGCCACAGAGGCCAATCCCCTCCGCTCGAGTGTATGAATGACTTGCCTGCTTTCCACATCCCAGATGGTGTTCGCAGAAGCAAGCAGGCGCCCATCTGGAGAAAAGACAATGTCGTTCACAATCGCCTCGTTCACACTCTTCTGAAAGTTGTGTGCCACTTGCCCGCTTTGCACATCCCACAGTTTGATCGTGCCATCCATACTGGACGAGGCGACGTAAACACCATCCCCCGAAAAGGCCAGGGTCATCACTCTATCGCTGTGCCCACTGAGGGTACGCAGGCGTTCTACCTGATCGGCCGTGTCCACAGAGATGGTCGCCTGGCCTCCCTCGGGCAAGTGGTCGTCAGCCGCAGGGGTCGGTATGATGGTTGGCGGTACGGTCGTTGGCGAGGGAGACAAGGTGGTGGCTGTGGGGGGCACGGTGGTCAAGGCTGACCCACACGCGCTGGTAAGGGCGATCAGGGTGATCAGAATGATGATTTTGGTAAAGGATTTGAACACAAGTTTTCTCCTTACGTTGGTTAACGGGGCAAACCCCATAGATATAAGGCGATTTGCAAACCATCAGGAGACCTCGGAAGCGCAGGCATGATCGCAGGTTTGCTCGGCCCACAGCCAGAGACCAAAGTGAAGGCCACCAGGGCTACCAAGATCACTTGATTTCGCTTTGGCAGTGTGCATCTCCGTTAGCGGCTTGCATCCGATTCGATTCCAATTGTCCTGCCCCGACGGGTCAGGGGGTCCAGTCAGGCGAGGTATCGTTGGCGACATCGGTTGTCAGGCGTCGCCGGTCAGTGCCGTTGGCGTTCATGACATAGATGTCCCATTGGGCATCAGGATTGGCCTGGAAAGCGATCTGTGTGCCATCCGGCGACCAGGCCGGGGCAAACTCGTCCAGCTCAGGGGTGTCGGTCAGTTGTCGCAGATCCGTGCCATCGGCATTGACTACATAGAGATCTCGATGGTAGCCTACCACGGCACTGAAGGCGATCAACGATCCCACTGGCGACCAGGCCGGCCGATCATTCAAACGCTCGGCGGCCCGGGGCAATGGCTGCAGATCCGCTATGCTGGCTCCACCTTTCTCCAATGCATCCTGGACGTTCAACACACAAATTGTCAAATCCTCAGCTCTGGGATCAGGGTCGAGATCGACGACACAGGCGATGTACTTTCCATCCGGCGACCACGAGGGACTAAAAGCCTGCATACCGTTGTCAAGCTGGGTCAATTGTTGCAGCTCGGAGCCGCCAGTGTTCATCAGATACAAGTCACTATCGTCACTGCGCGCGTGATGAGAGAAAGCGATCCGGGTGGAATCGGGCGACCAGGCGGGGCCACCGGCATTCCCATCGGTCGTCAACCGTCGCTTGTTGGTGCCGTCAGGGTTGATGACATAGATGTCAGAATGACCAGCATAGTTGTCGAGATTGTACGCGATCCGAGCGCCATCTGGCGACCAGACCGGCTCCTCGCTCTCAGAACCGTCCCTGGTCACCTGCCGCTTGTCGGTGCCGTCAGCGTTCATCACATAGACCTCATAATCGCCCTCGCCCCGTCGGGAGGAAAAGACGATCCGGCCGCCACCGCTGCCCGTGAGAGGCGGTACCGGGGTCGCCGTCGGCGTAGGAGGCACCGGAGTTGCGGTCGGTGTGGGAGGCATCGGGGTCACGGTTGGAGGTATTGACGTCGCAGCTGGCGTGGGGAACTCGGGTGTCTCCGACGGCGCAGTCACGGTGGTGACCGTGGGAGGAACAGGGGTTGCGGCCGGCCCGCACGCGTTGACAAGGCTAGTCAGTGCGATCAGTACGGCGGATAGCGTCAGACTTTTGAATCTCACCATTCTCCTCCTGTCTGTTGACCGTGGTTGGTCTCTCACTCGGCAGCCGGGATGATGTACTCGTTCAGCAATGTCTCTGGGACAAAAAAGTCGCTATCGTTCAACTCGCTGGTAAAGACCACCACCGTGTCCTTCTCAGGCACCACGTAGATGAACTGGCCCTCGTAGCCCAGCGCCATATAGTAACCGCCATCATCCACCCACCACTGATACCCGTATCCGTCCGAAAGCGTCCCGGCGGTGATGTGGGCCTGCGTAGAAGCCTCGACCCAGGCAGCCGGCACCACCTGCTCGCCCTCCCACTGCCCGCCGTTCAGGTAGAGATAGCCGATCTTGGCCATATCGTGGGGCTTGATGTGCATATCCCCCCACCCGATCGTGATACCATCTGGATTGGCAGGCCAATCCACGTCGGTGATATCCAGCGGCTCGAAGAGATTCTCCTGAGCGTACGCCAGGGCGCTTTTACCGGTCGTCTCCTGGACGATGGCAGAAAGGAGAAAGGAGCCGCCGTTGCAGTACTCGAAACGGGTTCCCGGCGGCTCGGCCATCGGCAGATCGAGCATGAACTGAACCCAATCGTCACTTCCCCGCATCTCGTTCAGGCCGCGCCAGTTATACAGATAGGAATCCCGGCACTCCAGCCCTGATGACATGGTCAACAGATCCTCCAACGTCATCGTCTCCTTGTCCGCGTCGAGGTTTGCCGCCGTTCGCCCCTCAAATAGGTCGAGAACAGGTTGATCCACGCCTTCGATATAGCCCTGCCCAATGGCGATGCCGATCAGTGTGGAGACGATACTCTTGGTGCAGGAGTGGATGACGTGTTTTGAATCCGGCTCAAAAGGAGGGAAATACTCATCCAGCACGATGGTGCCGTTGCGGATGACGGTGACGGAGTCAACGTCGTAATCGCGCTCTTTGATGATATCCACCGCCCCCGCCAGCAAGCCTCCGTTCATTCCCTGCTCATCAGGGGTAGCGGTGGGCCAGTTAAAGGGGGATGGTGTTGGGGACCGGGGGGATGGCGTTGGGGACGGCAGGGATGGTGTTGTGGATGGGGGGGATGATGTCGCCCCCTGAGCATCAGCAGCATCGACTGCTGGCGGCGTCACACGATCCGGCGTCGCGACAGGTGTCGGTTTCCCACCGCACGCCGCGATTCCCAGTAGCACAGACAGTTGGACGAGTATGGTGAAAACCCGGAGTCTCATCTCTTTTTGCTCCATCCACATATGCTTACAGATCCAACCCTATGACGAGCGGCTGCAATGAAACCCAGCACCGATCATCGTGGTGAAATCCTTCAGATCTCTCACGGCGACCAGACCCCCATCTTATCTACCTGATCGTCCTCCCCGCCCGTGTCCAGTTGCTCCAATGCGCCGGATGTGATGTCATAAACCCACATGCCATCTGCAGACAACCAGCCTTCCGGGGTCTCGAACAACGTGCTGAACAGCAGGCGGTTGCTGTCTGATGACCAGTTGAGTAGAGTCATCATCATTCCCTCTTCCGTGTGAAAGACGGCAGCAGGCTCTCCTGTCTCTGCATCCAGGATGTGTATCTTCATGTCTGATGCATCACCGGCATCCAGCAACCTTGCAGAGGCAGAAACGGCGATGTATGCGCCGTTTGGCGACCAGGCAACCTCAACCGGATACCCACTGGGTAGCTGGGCAGCCTGGCGCAACTCTCCGTCTGTGCCCATGATCAAGACTTTCTGGTCCAAAGGGTTGGCGATGGCGAACTCGGTTCCATTCGGCGACCAGTCCATTGGCACTCCCCATTCCCACGAATCCAGCATTCCTACCTCATAGATGGGAATGACGTGCTGATCCTCGAGAGACATCAGGTGTACGGTCATTCTAGTGGTATCAGTCTCGGGCATGAAGAGCAGTTCTTCGCCGGTAGGAGACCATACCATCATTTCGATTGCCCAAAAGTCGAGCGGAATCCTGTACTGAACCTCACTACCATCGGCCCAGATGACAAAGAGGGTGTCGGTTGTGTCGTCCTCGACCTGGGCTAAAAAGGCGAGGCGGTCCCCGTCGGGAGACCAGGTGACAGGGTGGGCCTCATTAATGCTGGGGATGGCGTCGCTTATGCGGATGTGCGCGGAGCCGTCTAGCGGCGCCTCCCATATCTCAAAGATGTCATTGCCATTCCAGAGTTCTTCGTCCTCCCCGGGTGTATGTACCAGATAGGCGATCTTTTGGCCATCGGGCGACCAGGAAGGAAAGATGCAGAAACCATCCTCTGAGCCAGCCACGCGCTGCGGGTTCAAGCCATCGGCATCCATCACATAGATGGCAGAGAACTCGTCCTCGTCCGATTGATCGGTGACGTAGGCAATACGCGATCCCCCGGTTGGCTCATCCCGCGTCAAGGGCAGGGCCAGACTCGCCTTCGGCCCAGCAGGGTCCACGTTCTTTGGCTGGCGCACGGCGACAAACAGGACCATCACACCGGCCAGCAGCACACAAACTGCCAGGACAACCAGGATCACGACCAAGGGTTTGTTGTTGCTGTTCATACTTTACTCCTCCTTGCACAAAACACCCTAGGGCACCGCCCACACGATGGTGGCGCCGACGTGTGGCTCTTCGTATCCCCCAGCGCCTGAGGCGACTTTTTCCCCATCCGGCGACCAGGAGACACTCCAGACAGGTAGGTAGTTGTGGTGTTCCTCAGCGTATTCCTGTCCAGTCTCCGGATCCCACAAGCAGATACGCTTGTCCTCGCCTGTCGAGGCAAGCAGATGCCCACCGGGAGACCAGTCCACACCCCTGACCCAGCCGGCGTGCGCCTCAATCGCTCGCGCCATATGGCCCGTCTCGACGTCCCACAGTCGCACCTGCCCATCCTGGTGCGCTGAGGCCAGCGTGCTGCCATCCGGTGACCAGGCCAAGCCGTTGACATCGCACCTGTCTGCTGTGTATCCCGCCAGCTTGTTACGCACCTGGCCCGTTTGGACATCCCACAGATAGATCTCGCCTCCCCACTCGCCGGATGCAATAGTCTCCCCATCCAGCGACCAGGCGAGGCTGATGATGAGCGAACTGGTGGCGCTCTGCCAAGAGTTGAGCAACTCTCCGGTTGCCACATCCCATATCTCGACTTTTCCAGCCTTGTTGCCTGTCGCCAGTTGGCTTCCATCGGGGGACCAGGCCACACTAAAGACCCACCAGTCGGTTTCCAGGACGGCCGTTTCGGTATAGGTCGACACATCCCACAACCGCACGCTCCCGTCCTGGCTGGCCGAGGCTAGAACACTCCCATCGGGAGACCAGGCCAATCCCCACACAAAGTTGGTGTGTCCCACCAGCACGCCCGCCTCCCGGCGAGATTCGACGTCCCACACCTTGATCTGATCGGTGTCGGCGGTGACGAGCCAGCGACCATCTGGCGACCAGTCTTGGCTGTACACCGGCCCTTGGCCGGGTCTCAGGTCTGCCCACTCGCGCAGGCGTTTCGGGGGGACAGTATCAATTGGCTCGGGCGATTCTGTTGGTGATTCTGTCGGTATGGTGGTGGGCGCCGGCGTCGGCGGAACGGGTGTGTCCGTCGGCACCACCTCTGTAGGCAAGGATGGAGAAGGACCGGCGGCACCTGATCCACAGCCGTTCGTCATCAGAAGAAGGGGCATCGTCAGCAACACCATTGGAACGAGCTTTTTCATCTCGCCTCCTCCGTACCACTTCCTGCATCTTTTATCTTGATCAGGACAGTCTCAAACCCACGACCGTACTCGTCCGTGTTCCCGACGATCACATAAGCGCCATCCTGCGTAGGAATAACCCGAAGCCCCACTTTGTTACCCTGCCCTGCAATCAGGTTTCGGTTCCAGAGGACCTGACCGCTCCCATCCGTTTTGATCAGTGGAATGGCCCCCTGGCCGCCGCCGTTGAACATCCCCGTGAAAAGATAGCCGCCGTCGGGCGTCTCGATGACATCCGTGCCATAGTCAACCGCGTTCGCGTCGCCGATGGACCTGTCCCAGACAAGATTGCCAGCGGCGTCGATTTTGAGGAACAAAAAGTCAATGTCGCTTTCACTTCCCGCGGAACTGGTGATACCGGCGATGACATAGTTGCCGTCGGATGTCGGCAGCAGGGCGTGCCCGCCCTCCAAGTTCTCCTCCTCCCAGACCTGGGACCAGATTTCGTTCCCGGTTCCATCGATTTTGAGCAGAAAGATGTCAGGGTCCTGATCTGTATATAACCTGGCGCTCCTTAAAGCTTGCGCCAGAACGAAAAAGCCGCCGTCCGAGGTGTGGCGCACGTCGTTTGCCTCTTCGTCAAGCTCGCCGCCATACGTCCGTGACCAGATCTCGTTGCCCAGATCGTCCGTCTTGATCAGATAGAGATCACTGCCGCCAGCGCCGGAGGATTTCGTCGAGCCGGCGAGGATGTATCCACCGTCGGCGGTTATTTGAATGGCGCTGGCTCTTTCCTGGGCGGACCCGCCAAAGGTCTTGGACCACAGTTCGTTCCCGTCTGCGTCGACTTTGAGCAGGAGCATATCCCAGTCGCCCGCGCCAGAGGATGCTGTCTCTCCAAGAACGACAAACCCTCCATCGTTTGCCTGGAGCACAGCGTTCCCACGGTCAAAATCGTCCCCTCCGTAAGCTTTCGCCCAGACGACCTCGCCGGCGGGGTCGGTTTTGACCAGGTACACGTCCTCCTGCCGGGTATTGCGGTGGCTGTAGTTGGTTGAGCCGGCGAGGAGGTAGCCACCGTCGGCGGTCTCAAGCCCATCGAGGGCCGCCCAGACCGGGTCTCCGGCGTAGGTTTTCACCCAGGTGTCCACCTGAGCGTTCGCCGGTCGGGGTTGCCACACAGAGTTAAAGTCCTCCCGGGGGCTGTCTGTCAGGCGACGGACGTCACTGCCGTCGGCGTTCATCACATAGATGTCCAGGTTGCCATCGCGCCTGGAGCTGAAGGTGATCTGGCTACCATCGGGCGACCAGCGAGGGAACCAATCCTCGGTGGGGTTGTTCGTCAGGTTGCGCGGGTTGCCGCCATCGGCGTCCATCACATAGACTTCTGCATTGCCATCCCGCTCGGAGTAAAAGGCGATCTGGGTTCCGTCGGGCGACCAGGTTGGCGCGTGGTCGGCGGCGGTGTTTTCGGTCAGCCGGCGCACGTGACGCGCACCCTGTTCGTCGCCGTCGGCATCCATCACATAGATCTCATAGTTGCCATCCCGGTCCGAGGAAAAGACGAGTTGGGTGCTGTCAGGGGACCAGGCGGCCAGCATATCGTCGGTCTCATTGTTCGTCAGGTTGCGCGGGTTGCCGCCGTCGGCGTCCATGACATAGACCTCGCGCTGGTCGCCCGTGCAATCCCCTGAATCGTAGGTGATACGGGCGCCGTCGGGTGACCAGTGGGGCGCGCCGTCGCAGACGCCGCTGTCGGTCAACTGGCGCGCATAAGACGAACCCTGCTCGTCGCCGTCGGCGTCCATCGTCTTGATCACCCAGTTCTCGTCACTGAGGTAGGAATAGTAGACGATCTGAATGCCGTCAGGAGACCAATCGGGAAAGCCATCCCATAGCCGCCAGTTGGTCAACCGGCGCTGGTTGCTGCCATCGGCGTTCATGACATAGATCTCGCCATTGCCGTCGCGGGTGGAGACAAAGGCGATTAACCCCTCATCGCCGGGACGGGGAGATGGCGCGGTGGATTGCTCTTGCAGAGCCTCGATAACCTGCCGCGCAAAAGCGTGGCTGGCGTCACGATCCCGCGCGGTGATGATCAGGCCGTCACGCTCGACCTCCGCCCCGGTGCAGGTAGCGCCGCTCTGCTCCAACATCGCGCAGGTCTGCGAGGGTTCGCCCGTCGTCTGCAAGCCCTCGACCACCTCGGCGTAGGCCAGCACCCGCGGCCCGCTGCAAATGGCAGCCAATACCTTTCCCTGTGTGACCGCCTCCTGCGCGATGCGGTCGGTTTCGGCGCGGGCGGAGCCAAAGGTGACGTCGTTGTCACAGGTGAAGACAATCCCGTCATACGCCTCCACCCGCACGTCCTGCAGAAGCAGGTCAACGTCCACCTCCAGGCTCACGTTTTTGCCTTGAAGCGGCCCCATCGTCCGGGAGGCCACAACGACACGGTAGCCCGCCTCCTCGAACGCTGACCTGACCTCCGCATATATGTCGTGGATGAACCGGTCGCCAAAGACGAGCAGCAGGGTGCCGATGCTCGGGTCCGGCGTTTCCGTCGGGGCGGGCGAGGGCGAGGGCGGCATAGTCGTCAACGTCGGAGTGAGTACGTCCGTGATCTCCGGCGGTGAAACGTTTTCCTGTTTGCCGCCGCTGCAAGCAACGAGACCGGCGATGAACACGGCCAACACGAGAATCTTGAACAGAATTAACCAGGGGCGTGTCATTTGGCTACCTCCTCCGTTGGCCGACATACGCTGTCCTATAATCATACAAACCAGATAGGTTGCGGGTTCAACGGGGAAGGGAAGCGAGTCGCCAAGGACCGCACAGCGCCACGGCATCGTCTTCGCGGCGGCACGGATAGGCTCGGTGGAGCCACCGTCGGACTCGGCGACGAGCACGCCCCCGCCTCGGGCAGGATATCCAGCCACCAACAAAATATCGGGATCTCGACGTTGCCGCGCGGGAAGAGGCGCAAGTCGGATGCAGGGATATCAGTCAGCCAGTGGGATATATGGATTGACGGCGGCGATGCGGTGTGAGGGGCCGTCAAAGGCTGGTTTGCTGTGTTGTGAACCTTGTCTTGCCGCCCACTGAAGATGCAAGTATAATCCACCATTGTAAGGAGCGTTGGAGCAAGAAGGAGTAAACAATGGCCGAGGAAAAAGCGCCAGCATTGGAACGATGGGGAATCCTCCGGCTGCTGTGGGGGATAACCGTGCGACCCCGCGCTACGTTGGAGCACCTGTGCGAGCACGAGATCCGCGCCTGGTGGGTGCCGGCCCTGCTGGCCATGCTTCTGCTCGTCCTGCCCATCCTGGTCAGCGCGCCTATCTCCATAGAACAGGCCCGCGAGGCTCTCCTGGTTACGCAGGAGCAACTGGAGGAACGGCAGGGGATGGAGTTGTCCGCCGAGCAACAGTCCCAGATGGAGTCTATGGCGACCTCTCCGCTCATTATCGTCGTCTTTCCCGCCGTCCTCCGCGTGGTAGGGCAGATAGTGAGCTGGCTGGCGTGGGGCGGGGCGCTCTACCTGACGGGCATGGCGCTGGGCGGCCGCAGCACCTTCGGCCAGATGTTCCGCGTGGTGATTTGGACCTGGCTCCCCCACACACTGCGCGGCGCTCTTCAGACAGTCTACATTCAGCTCAGTGGCCAACTGATCGCCAATCTGGGACTGTCTGGACTGGTACAGGAGAGCCGCCCCATCGCCGAGGTGGTCGCCGCCCCACCCAGCCTGGGCCAGATGCTCCTCGTAACCCTGCTATCCAGAGTGGACCTCTTTCTGTTCTGGAACCTGATCCTGCTGGTGATCGGCGTGAGGGTAGTCACCCGCCTGCCCTGGCGCAAGGCCATACTGACCACGTTGGGCGTGTGGATCTTGCTGACGGCCTTGAGTCTGATCCCCACACTCGCCAGCGGCCTATTTGCCCAACAGGCCGGCATCTTTTGAGGCAGTTTCAGTTCTCGGGATTCGAAGAGGCTGGTCCCTGAAGGCGAGAGGCGTAGCGAGGCATTGTGTCCGGACAAGAGCACGTTATCTACACCCAGGACCTGCGCCGGGATTTCCAGATGGGTCACCAGACCGTCCACGCACTGGACGGGGTGAGCCTGACGGTGGAGACGGGGGAATTCCTGGGCGTGATGGGTCCCTCTGGATCGGGCAAGTCCACCTTGCTGCATCTGCTGGGAGGGCTCGACCGCCCCACTGCCGGCCGCATCCGGGTGCAGGGTCAGGATCTCACCGCCCTCGACGAGGATGGGCTGGCCGCGTATCGCCGGCGAGAGGCGGGCTTTGTCTTTCAGGCCTTTAGCCTCGTCCCCACGATGACGGCGCTGCAAAACGTAGAATTTCCCATGTTCTTTAGCCGCGTCCCCCCAGCCCAGCGCCGCGAGAGGGCGCGCTATCTCCTGGAGGCGGTAGGGCTGGCGGACCGGATGGGACACAAGCCCACGGAACTCTCCGGCGGGGAGCAACAACGGGTCGTCATCGCCCGTGCCCTGGTCAACGATCCCACCATCATCCTGGCCGACGAGCCGACGGGGAACCTGGATAGCCGCACCGGCGCAGAGGTGATGGCGCTCCTGGCGCGGCTCAACCAAGAGCAGGCACGTACCGTCATCATCGTCTCCCACGACCCGTCGATAGTCAATTTCACCAGCCGGTGCATCCATATGCTGGACGGGAGAATTGCCGACGCGCCCGACCAGCCCTGAGTTTACGCTCAGGTCACCTTGTTATGTGGAGGAACTATGCGCAGAACCGTTTTGCTTGTCGCCGCCACCCTGATCGCTGGCGTGATCACGACGCTCACGCTGGTAGCTGTCGCGGCCGCGATGCCGCCGTCTCAACTAGCGCTAACGGGGGTCGAACCTGGCATACTGGTCAGTCAGAACGGCGGCACGCTGAGCATCTACGGCAACAGCTTCACGACCGCCACCGTTGCCCGGTTGGTCGGCTTCGGACTGCTGGATACGACCTACGTCAATGACACAGCACTGACGGCGGCGGTTCCCCCTGGTGTCCCCGTGGGCATCTACGATCTGGAGGTGAGCGAAGCTGGGACCTCGGCAAGCCTGCCATCGGCGCTAACACTCGTCGCTGCCACGCCCACGCCCGGTCCCACGCCCATCCCCGCTCCACAACCTACACCGGTGCCAGGACGCCCTGTTCTCACCATCCGCAACTATTCCATCGAGCCCAGCCGCGCCGTGGTGGGGGGTGAGTTCATCGTCTCGATCGAGGTCTACAACACAGGCAGCCGGGCCGGCGAGAACACAATAGTCACCTTCCCTGGCGGCACTTTCCTCCCGGTGGGCGAGACGGGCCACCTGCTGTGGCGACTGCACATCAACCACACCGCCGTCGTCACCCAGCGCATGCGCGTCCCCAGGGGCCTGTCCTCCGGCAGCTATAACCTGCAGATCAACCTCAGTGCCAATGACTATGGGGGGAACCATTTCGAGTACCCGCAGACGGTCGCCGTCGAGGTTATCGGCGTCGGGCACGGGCGACCGCAGCTGGTCATCGAGGACGCGGAGACCGAGCCCGACGTTCTGGGGCCCGGCGACACTTTCAGCCTGACGCTGCGCCTGGTTAACCGGGGCGACCGCTCGGCATCCGACGTGCTGGTCGGCGTTTCCTCAGCCGACCTGGCCGTGCCGGCCAGCGGGAGCAATGTCGTGGCGGTAGATCCGGTGAGAGTCAATCAGGTGGAGACAGTGACTTTGCCATTGGTTCTGGGAGAGGTGACGCAGGCAGGTCGCCTCAATCTGGAGATAACGCTAGACTATGACGATTACTATGGCGGCTCCTACAGCGCCCGCCAGAGCGTCGGGCTGGAGGTCAGCACCGCCCTGGAGGACCGGCCGCAGCTACTCGTCGCCCGCTACAGCAGTGAACCCGACCCTCTATCCCCGGGCGACGTGTTCACCCTGGTGCTGGAGGTGAGCAACGTCGGCGGCGGAGAGGCACAGCGGCTGACGCTGACCCTGGGTGGTGAGGGAGGGAGCGACCTGGAGCCTTTCGCCTCCATCGCCTCCAGCAACGTTCGCTTCGTGCCATACATAGCGGCTGGGGACACGGTAGAACTGGTGCAGCAACTGGTGGTGGACGGCTCGGCAGACCCCGGGGTCTACAGCCTGCCGGTGGCGCTGGCCTACGACGATGCCCGTGGCACCCGCCACAGCGACAGTCAGCGCATCAGCCTGCTGGTGCATCGGAGGCCCCACCTCCAGATCGGCTTCTTCCGCCCTGTGGAGGTGGCGACCATCGACGTTCCCTTTGAACTGCCGGTCGAGGTGATCAACATCGGGCGCACGCTGGTCAACGTCAGC
>CAYUIS010000137.1:0-9919 GCA_964444825.1 uncultured Anaerolineales bacterium
GCGGCCTCGGTCACCTGGAAGCCGCCGTGCTCCTGTTCCAGGGCGTCGCGCACCAGCTCGCGGTCGCAGGGATAGTCGTCCACGTACAGGACACGGATGGGATTGCTCATAACCTCATCTTCCTTTCGTCAGTCATCAGTGATCACTGACCACTGTCCGCCGCTCTATGCTCGCCGTTGTCATTCGCCTACGAATCTCCCGCCAGCAACGGGTCATTCGCCGCCGGCTCCAGCCCGGCCTCCTCCAATTGGGCGCGCAGCTTGCGGATCACGCCCTTCAGCTCGGCCATGCGCACCTCCCGGCCGGCCATCAGGTTGACCATGCGCTTCTGTTCGGCGGCGTGTTTTCTGAGCTCTTCCTCTGCCTGGACTCGTTCAGTGATATCTTCGGTATGAACCAGGACTAGGTCTGGAGGCACAAAGGCGTACTTGACTGCGAGATGCCTCTCCTCACCCGTAGACTGGAACCGATAGCGCATCTCCCGCTCGATGGTGTTCTTTTCGGCCAAGCAGCGCAAGATGTCCTCCCGTATCTCTGGCGTATCCCGGTACATCTCTCCGAGTTCGATCCCCACGAAATCGGCGATCTCGCCCTGCGTGACCGCCTCGGCGGCGTCGTTATAGTCGACCAGTACAATGCCCTCCTCCACCTTCTGCCAGGTGTAGGTGGGGACGGGGATACCCTTGTACTGCGCTCTCGACTTTTCCTCACTTTGCTGCAGCCTGGCCGTACGCTCCTCCACCATCTCCTCCAGCCGCTCCGCGTACTCTTTCAGCGCCTCCTCCGCCTGCACCCGCTCGGCGACCTCCGTTTTCAGGTTAGCGATGATTTCCTGGAGTTTGCTGGCCATAGAGTTAATCCCGTGTTGGAGAATGGCGATTTCATCGTTGGACTTTACGAGTTCAATCCTGGCGTCAAGATCACCGGATTCGAATCGCTTGATGCCATCCAAGGCCATAGACAGTCTCTTAGAGATCATGATTCTGAAGATGAGAAGAATAGCCAGGGAAGTAAGAAAGACACAAGCGATCGCCCCGGTCAGAAATAGACCAGCTATGTCCTGTTTCTCTTGCGCCGCCTGGTTGGTGGACACCTTGAGGTAGAAGAAGTAATAGGGCTTCCTGGTTTCGCCTGCAAGAATCGGTGTCACGCTGACTACGTAGCGGTTTCCACCATCGGTTTCCTCTCGAATGAAACTCTCCGTCACAGAAGGTGAGAACCACTCTGAAGATAATCCAGGAACTTGGGACGCGTCTCTGCCCTCGTACTCCGTGTGGAAGGAGTAAAAGACCTTCCCGGTGACCGCGATCACCATAGCCTCGACGAGGTCGTCGCCTGCCAGATCCGTCATCTCGACCCGGTCCCTCACCACCTCATATTCCAACATCCCCTTGGTCATCAGTTGGCCAGGGATCGCGACGCGGCTGTATACGCGAGCGTCCACCGCTTCGTTGAACTGCCGGGTGTAGTAGATCCCGGTGGAGGTCAGAACAACGATTTCTATGACGATGATAACCAGCCCAACCTTAAAGATCAAGCTTGAGAAGAATGGTTCTTTCATATGCCTGGCTCTGACTTCTGCCGCTCCTTTTACCTCCCCGACGAATTAGTCGGCATCGCGCTGGTAACTCTCATAATCGAAATCCTCGTCAAGCTTCCAGTCGGGAAAGGTATAGTCGTCCACAATCACATCAAGCCCACTGTTCCGTTCTTCTTCCAGGGTTTGCAAAAACAGGTCGTTCTGTGTTTGGGCCATGTCATGGGCAACGGCATTAAAATCACCGTCGCTGAGCAAGGTTTCACCGACGATTGCTAGCACATTAACACTTTGGTCCGCACTAATAAAGGCTTGTGATTTAGCCAATTCAGGGTTCAAGACCAAAGGCTCGGGATAGATGACCGTCAGGGCAGGGCTAATTTCAATAACCCTCAGCATATTTCGATCACTCACATAGTGGGCATTGTCAACATATTGGAGGAAGCCATAACCACGTGAAACGAATTCTCGCCCAAAGAAACCATCTGGTTGCGTCATCCAGTCAATGAAAAGCCAGGCTTCCTCGGGATGTTGTGTCTGGCTGCTAACCCAATAGCTATTATTGTTGAGTCCGCTACTCAGGGCGCCACGAGGACGATTGTCTGGGTACGGCGTAGCGGCAATGCCAAGATTGGTATTGACAAAATCCTCGAATCCCATAGTTTTGAGGGTGCCCAGAACAAAATGCCCATCAAAATAAAAGGCTGCCTGCCCGGATGCCAGGGCCTGTCTGGCAAATTCCTTGTTATACTGATACGGGTTCTCTGGGTCCCCTCCCTGCAATACCAGGCTTTCATCGTAAAAACTCCTGATGTAATCATACGCTGCGATCATCCGTTCGTCATCAATGCAGAACCGCCCTTGCTGATAATCGAATGTTTTATCCGTCATAATCGATCCAGCGATTGCGGTCCATAGCCGGCGAATATCTGCCGGGGGGGCCAAGGGTATGGCAATGCCTGCACCTAGCGATTGGTTGCTGATTGTCCTGCAGGCGTCTTTCAACTCGCTCCACGTTTCGGGGGGGTGCTCTGGATCCAACCCGGCCTGTGCCAACACTTCCTTGTTGTAGAACATGAATCCCCAAGTGCTGACCCTGATATTTGTGAAGTGAAATGAATAAACCTCATTGTCATATATGTTTATTCCTGGAATGAAGTAACCATCAGGCCAGCGCTCGATCCACTCTTGAGGCACAGTTCCATCAGGATGGAGTGGTCTGATCCAGCCTTTCTCCAGGAACTCGCTGAGTACAGTTGCTCCCCCCGATTGGTAGAAAATGTCAGGAGCCTGTCCACTCTCAAAAAGGAGAGGGCGCGCCTCATAATACTCATCCTCCGGCATGGTGATGAATTCCAACTCGATGTTTGGGTATTCTTGCTCGAATGCCTGGGCAGCGTCCTCGTACAATTCCACCAGATTTTCAGACCAGGACAT
Organism: uncultured Anaerolineales bacterium; assembly: GCA_964444825.1. Taxonomy (GTDB): domain Bacteria; phylum Chloroflexota; class Anaerolineae; order B4-G1; family B4-G1; genus CAYUIS01. The sequence goes on from CAYUIS010000137.1 coordinate 2,975, forward strand.
CATCTCCAGAACAATCTTTTCCTCTGGGACTGCCGGAGCCGAGGTCGCTGTTGGCAGCACCTCCTGTGTAACTTTGACATCGCTTTGCTTTTGCGTCGGCCCGCAACCCCCAATGCCCGCTGACAGGAACATCCCTAGCACAACTGCAACAACTATTGTCCTCTTAATGATGCCTCCTCCTTTTTGTCTTTTCATGGTGCTTTCCCCTTTGTGGTCTCAACCAGAACAATTACACCCGATCGGCAGAATTCACCAGTGTCCAATTGTCACGCTAAAAGCGCGCTCTCGTCTCCCAGTAACGGATCGTCCGCCACCGGCGTCAGCTCGGCCTCCTCCAATTGTGCGCGCAGCTTGCGGATCACGCCCTTCAGTTCGGCCATGCGCACCTCCCGGCCGGCCATCAGGTTGACCATCTTCCGTAGCTCGGCGGTGCGCTCGCCGACCTTCTCCTCAAGATGATCGCGGTATGTTATCAATTTCTCCTCCGCTTGCCTGCGCTCGGCGATTTCGCGCTCTAGGGCCTGGTTGGCCTGCCCCAACTGCACCAGTTTGTCCTCCAGCTTGCGGATCAGGACCTCGTTGTACCTCTTGAAATAGACCGCTTCCTCCTCCACCGGCTCGTGAAGCGCCACCAGCCGGCCCGCCTCGCGGTTCTCAAAAACCCCCTGCACCATCTCCATGAGCACGTCCGGTTCCTGTGGCTTGATGATGAACCGCTCCGCCCCCAGGCTGAGGGCGAACTCTTTGTCCTTGGGATCGGTGTACGTGGCGGTGTAAAAGACGAAGGGAATGGCCCTCAGCTCCGTGTCTTTTTTCCACTCGCGGCACAGGGCAAAGCCGTCCATGACCGGCATCAGGATGTCGGAGATGATCATATCCGGCGGGTCGCGCCGGGCCACCTCCAGCGCCTCGGCCCCGTCCCTGGCCGAGGCCACCTGGTAGCCGTGGCCCTCCAGGAGTACCTGCAACATGTACCGGTTCTGCTCGTTGTCGTCAACGATAAGTAGTTTCATGGTGCACCGCCTTTGCTTTTTCAACTCTGTTGGTCTCGCCCCAACTTTCGCACTTTACAGAATGCTTGTGGTGGATTACCCAATCCGCCACTTTTCGCTGGATTTGACAATCCGGCGGGAGCGTTTTGTGATCTACCGAACCTCTGATTTTCGATTCGCCGTTCGGGAACCGCAAGTCGAGCCTCCTACAAATGCTGCTTGACGTCGTCTATGAACGTCTCCGGATTGATGGGTTTCTCGATGTACCCATTGCACCCAGCGGCCAGAATCTGCTCCCGGTCGCCGACCATAGCGTAGGAGGTCACGGCCACGATGGGGACGTCGTCGAACGCCGGGTTGCTTCTCAGCTCCCGCGCCACGGCGTAGCCGTCCATACCCGGTAACTGGATGTCCAGCAGGATCAGCGTTGGCTTGACCCGCTCTGCTAACTCGATCCCCTCGCGGCCGTCCCGCGCCTGGATAACCCGGTACCCGTGCTTTTCCAACATGAAGGTTACCAGGTACCTGTTCTGTTCGTTATCCTCGATGACCAGGATTCTCGATTTTTGATTTTCGATTGCCGATTGTTGATTGTCGCTTGACAATTTGTGATTTTCTGTCATAGCCCTATCCCATACCGATTCTCGATTGCCGATCTTGATTTCCGATCTGCGATTGGTGATTCGACAATCGAAAATCGGAAATCGGAAGCGTGAAGGCGAACGTGCTCCCTACACCCCACTCGCTCTCGACCGAGACCGTACCGCCCAACATCTCCACCAGTCTCCTACAGATAGACAACCCCAGTCCAGTCCCTTCGCGCTGCCGGGCTAACCCGGCGTCAATCTGCCGGAATGGTTCGAATAGCTTGCCTATATCGTCTGGCTTGATGCCGATGCCCGTATCTACCACGCGGGTTACCATCCAATTGCCGCTGATCTGACACTCAATGCGCACCTCCCCTTGATCGGTGAACTTTATCGCGTTGTTGACCAGGTTGATGAGGATCTGCTCCACCCGCCGCCGGTCGCTGCTGATCTGGCCCACCGGCGGCGATACCTCGACGACTAGCCCCAGCCCTTTTCTCTCGGCCATAGGGGTCAGTGTCCGCGCCACTTTTGCGATCGCCTCACGCATGTCAAACGTCTCGCAGATGGTCTCTAGCTGGCCCGCCTCGATCTTGGAGATATCCAGCACGTCGTTGATGAGGTCCAGCAAATGGTGGCTGCTGTCACGCACCATGCTGAGCTGTTTCTCCTGCTCCGGGTTGAGTGGGCCGGCCAAACCCTGCAGGATAATGCCGGTGAAGCCAATAATCGAGTTGAGTGGTGTGCGCAGTTCGTGGGACATGGAGGCCAGGAAGGCCGACTTCACATGGTCCGCTTCCTGGGCGGCCTCGTAGAGCTGCGCGTTCTGAATCGCGATGGCCGCCTGACCAGCCAGCATACTCACCAGGTTTAGATCATCCGGCCGGAAGCTTCCGCCTTGCTGGCTGTTGATCACCGTCAGCGTCCCGATCACCTCGTCCTCAATGAGCAACGGGGCAACCGCCGCTGACCGGTCGCCACTTTGCCTGGCGCTGGCTAATGCCTTACCCCGGTTCCGTTCGTCTGTCTGGACGTCAAGTGAGAGGGTCGGGACCTTTTCCCGCAGAACCCACCCGCTGATGCCATCCTGAAACTCCTCGAAGGTATGCTCGTCCAGTTGCGCCTGGGCGTAGCCGTGCCCTACGGCGCTGGTCAGTCTCTCCTTCTCGGCATCAACGAGCAGGATAAGACTCTTGTCGGCCCTCACCAACCGGACGGCTTCATTGGCGATGGCGCGGAGCATGGTGTCCAGCTCAAGGGTGGAGGTGATCTCCTTGCCGATCTCGTACAGGGCTGCCAGTTCGTCGGCTCGCTGCCTGATCTCTTGGGTGGCGACGGCGACGCGGGCCTCCAATTCGTTGGCATATTCCCGAATCTGTTGGTACAGGCGAGCATTTTCTATCGCTATGGCAGCGCGACTTGCAAAGGCGCGCAAAGGCTCCAACTGATGTTGTTGAAAGAAATCAGGGATGGAGCTATCCACGTTTAGAAAACCAATCACTTGATCACGCACGACGATGGGAGCAGCGGCGTATGAACGCAACCAGCTCATCTCTGGAAGGGGCTGCCAATCGGGATCAGTTGCTACGTTGGAGATGATGATTGGCTCCTTGGTTGACAACATCTGTTTGAGGGTAGCTGTTTCTGACAAGGAGAAAACGACACTCGAGATGTATCCCTCCGATCCAAACCTCTCGTATCCAAGCCAGCGCACGGGCTTTGCCTGCTCATTCTCGATGAGCATGATATTACAGGCCTCGTTTGGAATGATCCGGCTAACCTGTTCCAAAACCCGATCGAGTACGGTCTCGGAATCCAGGGAGGCCGTAAGGGCGGTGGTTACATCCTGTAATGCCTCGGCCAAATCGCGCTCCTGGCGCAAGGTCTCCTGGCTCTGTCGAACACTGATAACCATCTGATTGAAGGATGTGGCCAGATGGCCGAGCTCATCTTTGGTCCCTATCGCGACTTCTCGGTGCAGATCTCCTGTGTGCGTGATTTCGAGCGCTGCGTCGTTGAGACGGGACAATGGCCTGACCACAGCAGCGGTCAAGCCGATGAATGTCAGCGCGCTTAGCAGGGCCAAAGCCAGGAAAAGTCCAGAGAGTGCTGGAAGAACAGCGCCCTCGATCTCTTTCCTGATCTCGGAAGCAGAAATCACGATCGCTATCTTCCACCCCAGGGCGGGCGATGTGTGGAAAAAGAGATAGCTTGATTCAGATTCCCTTGTAAAGACCAGAACGCTCTGGTCGTTGCTCATCAGATACTCCGCATCACTGCCAAGCAGAGCCTCTATATGCTCAAATTGAAATTCTGCCACCTTGCTTACCAAGATGGTCCCGGCTGCGTCGACGAGGAGGATCTGGCCTTGGTGACCAACTTCAAAGCCGGAGAGATACTCCGCCAGGTTCACAAGGGTTATATCAGCTCCCACGACGCCATACGTGTCATCGTCCTCGTCGACGAGGGCGGTCACCACGCCGATGTTTACATCCGAGGTCGTGACTGATTGATAAGGTTCAGTCATCATCACCTTTCCCGGGTTCTCCTTGGCCAGGATATACCAGGGTCTGGTTCGAGGATCATACTGGCTTGGCTGGGCTCGTCTGTGTGAGCGGACGAAACTTCCATTCTCTCGCCCCATATAGACCGAGTTCGCATAGGGATGCGTGATGCGAAAGGTGTTAAAAACGTCAATGATGCGCTGCTCCAGTTCATCCACGTCGTATACAAAAGTCTCCTCGTCGGCGTTCACAAAACTGGTGAAATCGCGGTCGTTTTGTGTTCGAACCAACTCATTCTCAGCCAGGGCCACGATGTCCCTCTCCACCTCTGTCATAAAGCTGGTGAGTATAAAGTCCACGAGTTTCAGTTGGTTTGCGAGTTCCTGGTCGAGTTCGTCTAGTCGTTGCTGTCGGAACCTTGCGGTCAGCCATATCCCTAAGCCTAATAGGATTACAATGCCGACAGCCGTGTATAGGACCAGCATTTTGTACTTGAGCGTCATCTTTCGTTAACCCTTGTAAAGGATGGTCCCGCTGGGATCGGGAGATTCTTCACTACGTTCAGAATGACAGCGGCCATCAGCGTCACTTTTGCAGTACTGCATTCCTCAGTGCGATATCTCATTCGACTCCGCTCAAGACCGGTTGTTGTCCTGCGTGCGCTATACCGTGCCAGGCCCAGTGCCTGGCCGCGAGCTCTGCTCCAGCAATGGATCATTTGCCACGGGCTCCAGCCCGGCCTCCTCCAGTTGCGCCCGCAGCTCGCGGATCGCGTCCTTCAGCTCGGCCATGCGCACCTCGCGCCCGGCCATCGCGTTGACCAACTTGCGCAACTCGGCGGTGCGCTCGGCCACGCGCTGCTCAAGCTTATCATAGGAATCCCGCAGCGCCTCCTCCGCCCGCTTCCGCTCGCTGATGTCAGTGAACAAACCGACATTGTATTCAACACCTCTGATGACCACTTTTCCGGTACTTATGTCGGCATAAATGATTCCACCATCCTTACGCAGGCAGGGTATTCCGGATGCCAGTGCTTTTTCACCTCTTGCCTGGGCCTCGAATTCCGATATGACGTGGTCCAGCGACTCTTTCGGATGAATATCCAGCACACTCATGCCAAGGAGTTCATCTTCTGAATAGCCCAATATTCTACAGATTGCAGGATTGGCATAATAGAATTGTTTCGACGCGAGTTCAGCCACAAGAATGCCCTCTGTGGCATTGTTAAACAGGCTGCGGTAACGTTCTTCACTTTCACGCAGGTCCTGCTCCGTCTGTATGCGCTCGGTGATGTCCTGGAAGATGCCGCGCATCGCCACGCATTTGCCGTTCTCATACACCGGCTCGCCTTGGACGCGACACCAGATATGCTTCTGCTTGGATGTATGGACCTGTAGCTCAAGATCAAAGGGGGTGCCATTTTTGACGGCCTGGCCATATGCTTGCTCAAGGGTCTTTCGATCCCCGGGGGGATAGTAGCTGAGGTGTTCGTCGACGCCGGGTGGCTCCTGGCCGAAGGGTATTTCGATGATGTGGTAGAGGGCCTGCGTCCAGACTGCCTTTCCAGTCGTAAGGTCGTGCTCCCAGCCACCAATCTTGCCCATCGTGCCGGTGGCATCCAGTAACCTCTTACTCTCCCGCAGCGCTTCCTCGGCCTGCTTGCGTTCGATGGCGTAGCGCAGAGCGCGAACCAGCGAGTGGCTATTTGTCTCGCCCTTGACCAAATAGTCCTGGGCGCCGGCCTGCATCGCATGGATGGCTAGCGACTGGTCGCCGAGGCTGGTCAGCATCACGACGGGCAGCCCGGATGCGTGCTTGCGCATCGTGGCAACCGTGTCGAGCCCCTGGCTGTCTGGCAGATTGAGGTCGGTCAGGATTACGTCAATCTCCTCGCCAGCCAGCCGTTCGAGCCCGGCCGACATCCGGTCGACCCACTCCAGGTCGAACCCTGGTTGATCGGCCTCGGCCAGCATCTCGCGGATCAGGCGAGCGTCGCCCGGATTATCCTCGATCAACAGGACCTTGACTTGGCTGTCTTCCATATCACTTGACTCCCTGGATGGCGATTCGGGAAAGTTGCTGATCATTGTCAGGAACCGTTCTGATGACAGTTGATCAACCTGCTTCGAGCCATCCTATGGCCTCTTCTTTCGTCTCAAAGAACATCCCAAAATCACCGATCTGCAAATCGTGCTTTCAACTGCTCGACGGTTTGTGAGACGGAATCGAATTCAGTCGCTTTGTCGAAGAAATAGTCCGCCCCTGCTTCCAGGCACTTTTCGCGATACTGCGGGTAGGGGAAGGCGGTGAGCATGATGATCACCGGGCACACCTCACAGGCCTTGAGCGCCTCAAGCACCGTGATGCCGTTGCCCTTGGGCATACGGACGTCGAGGATTGCCACGTCCGGCTTGAGCAGCCGGATGGCCTCGAACGCCTCATGAGCATCTCTGGCCTGCCCAACCAGTTCGACATCTTTGAGCTCAAAGAGCAGAGCAGCCAGGCGCTCTCGCATCAGGGCCGAATCGTCAGCTATGAGCACTCTCAAGACTTTTTTCTTGCCGTCGTCTGTCATTGCTTCACCTCATCTGACGCTATTGAAAGAACCGAGCATCTCGGCGCAGAGACGCCAGGAAAACCTCGCGTCGCTCGCAGTCCGCGTCCCCTCGACCTCGCCCCGGGGACGGGGCTCGGAGCGGATACTGACAAGACCGAGCATCTCGGCGCAGAGACGCCAGGAAAACCTCGCGTCGCCCGCAGTCCGCGTCCCCTCGACCTCGCCCCGGGGACGGGGCTCGGAGCGGATATGCTGCGGCTCTGTGTTAGATTTGCACTCATTCTTCGGCTGGCCCGCTTGGCAAG
>CAYUIS010000137.1:10019-14736 GCA_964444825.1 uncultured Anaerolineales bacterium
TTGTCCTGAGCGGAGCCGAAGGATCGCCGATCTGCAATCTCAAATCCCCAATCTCCAATCTGCGATCTCAGATCTCCAATCGAATAGCCCAGTTCCACCCGCGGAGGCTCTCCACCGTACTTGAGCCCGTTGCTGATATAGTTGGTCCACACCTCCTCGATCCACGGGCCATAGCCCAGCGCCACCGGCCAGGTCTCGGGCAGGATGAGCTCGGCCTGGTATTCCTCAATCATGTAGACCATCCGCTGCCGCACGTCGTCCGCGATGCGGGCCATATCGAGTGGCCCTGTCTCTAGCTCCCCCATCTTGCGCACACCGGCCAGCAGCAACAGCGCGTCGATAATGCTCTGCATCTTGAATCCAACCTGGGCGATGGTGCCCAGGTATTCGTCCATTTCCTCATCTGACAGGCTGGTACGCATACTCCTCAGCAGTTCGGCAAAGCCGACGACGTTGGACACCGGCCCCTTGAGGTCGTGGGCCACGGTGTGGGCAAAGGCGTCCAGCTCGGCGTTGGCCTGCTGCAAGGCGATCACCTGGCCTTCAAGCTGCCGCCTCAGCGACTGTAGGGCAAGATGCGTGGCTACACGGGCCTGCACCTCCTCAATCTGGAAGGGCTTGGTGATATAGTCCACCCCACCCACAGCAAAGGCCTTGACCTTGTCAAGCACCTCGTCGAGCGCGCTGATGAATATGACCGGGATGTCCCGGGTTGGCTCGTCTGCCTTCAGCCGCCGGCAGACCTCGTAGCCGTCCATGTCCGGCATCATGATATCGAGCAAGATCAGGTCCGGGGGTTCGGACGCGGCGGCCATCAGGGCCATAGCGCCGCTCGGAATACCCCGCACCAGGTATTCCTGCTCGGTGAGCATCTTGGCCAGCACGCGCAGATTGGGCAACGTGTCGTCAACGATCATGATGTTGGCCTTGTACGAATTGGCTTGTCTTTCGCTCATTGTTTCCCTCTCTAGATCACGAATGGCACGAATGGACGAATCTCACAAATCTGCAATCTGCAATCTCCAATCTCCAATCACTCAATCAAAGCGATGATCCTGTCGAATCGAAACTCGTCCACCAACTGGGTCAGGGCTCTGGCCGGCGAGGGGTGGTCTTGCTCGATCTGGGCCACAAGGCCCAGTATCAGGTCGCCCCGCGCCCGGCTGGCGGCGTCGTGCAGCTCGGCGATCCAATCGGCCGGCAAGGCGGCCAAGGCCTCCCGCGTCAACGGTTCCTGCCCCTGGCCATCCTCCCGATCCGCAGGCTGGTCCCCATCCTGATAGATGTAGCGCACACCCAGGTGCTGGGCCAGCTTGTCGAAGAGGCCCATCTCGTGGAAGGGTTTGCGCATGTAATCGTCGCACCCAGCCGAGAGGATGAGGGATCGATCTTCCTCCATCGCGCTGGCGGTCAGGGCGATGATGACCGTGGCATGCCCCTGGACGGTTCCCTTGATGCGTTGGGTGGCTTCGTAGCCGTCCATAACCGGCATGCGCATATCCATCCAGATCAGGTGGGGCTGCCAAGTCTCGTGCAGCTCAAGCGCCTCTTTCCCATCCGCCGCCTCTCTGACGGTGAAACCCACCGGTTCCAGTATCTGGCGCACCAGTTGCCGGTTCTCGACGCGGTCGTCGACGACCAGGATGCGATAGCCCGGTTGATCCGGCTCCAAACCGACCACGCGGCGAGCGGGCTGCACAGACGCCACGTCGGTCGGGTCCGCCAGCTCAAGCTCGATCTCGAATCGGAACGTTGTACCGTGTCCAACCTGGCTACTGAAGGTCAGATCACCGCCCATCATGGCCACGAACTTCTGGCTGATGGGCAGACCCAGCCCGGTACCCTCCTGGGATCGCTTCCCGCTTTCGGTTTGCGCAAAGGGCTCGAACAGGCTGTCCATCTCCTCTGGTGCGATGCCCACCCCTGTGTCCTCGACCTCAAAACTGAGCAGGGTGTGGCGCGAGGGGGGACCGTCTTCTCCCTGCCCGTTTCCTGGTTCGCGCGCCTTGCTGCTGACGCGCAGCGTCACGCTCCCTTCCTGCGTGAACTTGACCGCGTTGGCGAGCAGGTTAAAAAGGACCTGGCGCAGTTTGCGCTCGTCGGTGCGCACAAACTGGGGCACGTCGGGCGCTCGATCAAAGTGGACTTGCAGCCCCTTTTCCTGAGCACGCACAGCTATCGTAGCCTCGATGCTATCGAGGGTGCGATGCAGGTCAAACTCGACCGGATCGAGGGTGATCCGTCCCGCTTCGATCTTGGACATATCCAGCACGTCGTTGATCAGGTCCAGCAGGTGTTCGCCACTGCGGCCGATGATCTGCACGTTCTCCTTATGCTCCGCCGAAAGCGTGGGACTGCGCTCCATCAGTTGGGCGAAGCCGAGGATGGCATTCAGCGGGGTGCGGAGTTCGTGGCTCATGTTGGCCAGGAACGTGCTCTTGGCCTGGTTCGCGGCTTCAGCCGCCTCCTTGGCCTGTTGCAACGCCTCTTGCACCCGCTTGAGCTCGGTGATGTCCTCCTGGACGCTGACAAAGTGCGTGATCTCCCCATCTGCATCGGTGATGGGCGAGATCGACGCGGATACCCAAAAGTGCTCGCCGTCCTTTCTCCTGTTGTGGAACTGTCCGCGCCACTCTCGGCCAGCCGCGATCGTCTCCCATAGCTGATCACGGGTTTCCGGTGACGTTTCACCCGATTCAAGGACACGCGGCCTCTGGCCGATGACTTCCTCCGGTGCATATCCCGTCGACTCGAAGAACTTGGGGTTGACGTATTCGATATCCCCCTGGCGATCGGTGATAATGATCGCGGCGGGACTTTGTTCGACGGCGCGAGATAGCTTGCGCAGGGCTTCCTCGGTCCGCCTGCGCTCGGTGATGTCCGTGTAGACGGCAACCGCGCCGACGAACTTGTCCCTCGCCAGGACCGGGGAGCCCGCCACGATGACGTCAACCGGAGAGCCGTCCTTTCGATAGCGGACGGTCTCAATGGGCGGGATACTGGTCCCGTCCATGGCCATCTGCGTGAAATCGACCGCCTGCTTGTATGAATCGGGATCGGTGACCAGGGAGTCGATATCCTGGCCAATTGCCTCCTGCCGGATGTATCCGAACAACCGCTCCGCGCCCGGGTTCCATTCCGCGATGCGATGGTCGGCGTCCAGCGTCACGATAGCATCCGGGGCAGCCGCCAGCACGCTTTCCACGTACATCCGGCGCTCCTCGATCTCCTCGTAGAGCTGCGCGTTCTCCAGCGCGATGGCTGCCTGATGGATCACCGTCTGGCCCAGCGTTATCTCACCCCGTGTAAAGCGACGGGGACCCTGGCAGTCCCACACCTTGGCCAAGCCCACCAGGTGGCCCCGCGCCACCATCGGCAGCGCCAGCCCCGCCCACACCCCGCGGGTCTCCAGATCGGCCCGCTCGCCCGCGGGCGACTCGGGATCATCCACCTGTACCTGGGTAGGGCGGAGCAACTCTATGGCGTCCGCCGTGAGCGGAAGATCGGCCAACTGGTAGGTCTGGCCTGGGACCGAAGCCCGCTCCCTGTCCGCCACCTCGGAAGTTACGTAATTGGCGGTCACCGTGATGGCGCGAGCCTGTTCGTCCAGGCTGTAGATCTCGACGCTGGTGCCGTGCAGGATCTCGCACAGGCTGCGGGCTGCGTAGGGCAGTAGCTGGTCTATGGCCAGCGTAGATGAGAAAGCCGCCGTGACGCTGTAGAGCAGGTCCACCTCGCGCAGTCGCGCCCGCGTCTCCTCGTACAGGCGCGAGTTCTCAATGGCTAGAGCGACCTGGCGAGCAAAGGCGTGGGCCAGGCGGGCCGACGCCTCGTCGTATGCGTTGGGGCGAGAGGAGCTCACCATCAACACGCCGACTACCTGGTCCTTGGAGAGCATCGGCGCACCCAACCAGGAGCCGTCCTCCTGCCCCTCTTCCTCGACCGTATGCGGTGCAATAACCGGGTCCCGTTCGCGCACGACCCGCTGCACCAGCGGAAGCTCGTCCAACGGGCAGCGTTTGGAGGGGATGTGCTGGGCGCCGCGGGAGGCGATGGTCCAAATGAATCCCGCGTCGTCGCCCGGCCCTTCGTGGCGTGGGCGATCTGTTCTATCCACCATGTTGATCGAAGCCGCGTCATACGGCACCACGCGCTGCAATTCGTCCAGCACCCGTTCCAGGAGCTTGTCGACTCTGAGCGTCGTGCTCAGAGCCTCGGCGGTGTCGAGCAGGGTCTGGGCCACCTCTCGCTCTCGCACGACGTCCCTGAAGAGGCGGGCGTTCTCCACCGCGATGCCGATCTGCTGGCCGATGGTGGTCAGCAGGCTGTGGTCGCTGTCGGTGATGGGGCAAGGCGCTGTATGGAACAGGCACAGGGTGCCCAGCGCGCGGTCCTTGTGAAAGATCGGCACGCCGGCGTAGGACTGCAGCCCCATCTCCAACAGCCCCTGGACGTCCAGCGGCGCACCCTCGTGCAGGTCCTCCAGGATTACGGGTTTCGCTTCCTCGTACACCAGAGCGCACAACGTACCGCCCATACCGTCCGTCCGCAACCGCTCGACGAGGGCCGGGGGCAGACCCACGTGGTCGGACAGCGCCAGTTCCCCCGTGCGCTCGTCCGCCAGCGCGACCAGGCCGCCGGCAAATCCCAGCGCGTCCACCGTGCCGGAGAGGGCCTGGTCCAGGATGTCCTGCAGTTCCAGCGACGCGGACAGGGC
>CAYUIS010000138.1:0-5940 GCA_964444825.1 uncultured Anaerolineales bacterium
AGCATGATGAGCAAACCAGACGACTCTGAACAACATTGTACCACATTCGACGCGTTGTTCCAGCCGCTTGAAGCACCGCTGGCACAACAAGAACAGGATCATCCGCCTCACCATCGGGAGGTGTTGCGCTTCGCCCAGTTCGTGCGCTTGTTGGTCTATCACTTCGTCAAATCTTGCGAGTCTGGGCGTCAATTGCTGACCGATACCCTGAGTGCAACGTCCGAGTTGAGGTTGCCGCAGGTGAAACACGCGACCTTTTTCGATGCCTTCCAACGCTTTCCAGTGGCCTGGTTTGCCAGTTTGCTGTCCTTCCTGCTTGCGGCGACGGTCTGGAAGGCCATTCCCGAACTGGATGCACTGGGCAAGTTGTACTGCATAGATGGATCGGTCTTTCCAGCGATTGCCTCTATGCTGTGGGCTGAGTACACGAGTCGCCATCAGGCGATTCGTCTCCATCTGTGTTTCGAGCTCAACCGCATGATCCCTGCCCATTTCTTGGTTGATACAGGCAAGTCGAACGAAAAGAAGGCGCTGCTCCACATGTTAGCGGCTGGTGTGACCTACATTGCTGATCGAGGATACCTCAGTTTCCCTCTCTTGGCAGCGATTGTGGCTGCCCAGGCCTTCTTCGTCGTCCGCGCCAAGTCCAACCTGGTGTACCAGCGGGTGAAACGCACGCCCGTCGACTTGCCGACCACAGTGCAACACATCTTCACCCACGTCACAGACCAGCGCGTGCGGTTAAGCAACGCCAAAGACCGACCCATCTATCGCTTGGTCTCGTTCTACGTGGGCCAGGAACGGTACTTGATTCTGACCAATCGGCTGGACTTGACCACCTTCCAGATCATCTTGTTGTACGCTTACCGTTGGCAAGTGGAACTGATTTTCAGGTTCTTGAAGCGCTCGCTGAATGGCTTGCACTTGCTCAGTCATTCCAGGGAGGGCGTCACGATTCACTTCTACGCCCTACTGATCACTGCACTGCTAGAATTGCGCCTCAAACAGCAGTGCGTCGACTGCTATGAAGCTTTGTCGTCTGCCGACCCCTCTCTCTTGAGTGAGACCGACCAATTAGCCATCGCCGGATTGATGATCGACCCAGAGCGGTTGGCCGGAGCGCGAGGCAACACCTTCCTGGCCACGGTGGGCGAAAAGCTGCATCGCTATTGGAAAATCAGCAAGCACTGGCTCGTTACCTTGCGCAATTACCTGGCTCGACCATTCGGCTACCATGTCGTGATGGCTTTGGGCCGACTCTGAACTTGAACATCAGCTCGCGCGCCTGTGGGAGTGCTGCTTGTCACCTCAAGCAGCACCCTCGCCCTGCGCCCGGTGCCTTTTCGAACCCGGTTCCCGCTTCGCCTGTCCATCACCGGCGCATGGTGGGCGCCCGATGGTTGTCTGACCGGCTGACCAGAGGGCCGCCGCTGTAGCTTGAGTTGTGTCGTCGTCTGAGCTCTCGGCCTTGCTGGGTATTCCATATCCGGACAGTATTGCTCTGAAGCAGAACCTAGCCAGGGCGTGTGGGCGACTCTCGAGCTTTGTACCAATGTCGCCACATTGCGGATCTATGATCAAGTCCCGGATGCCTTTGAGCGTCGTTGTCTAGCCGAGCATATCTTCTCGCTCAAGGAAGAGGTTCAGCCTCGCCGGGTTGATTCCGAGTCACAGCCACCGTCGAATCTCTGGATCGAGCTGTTCGCTGGAGCCTTCGCCAGGTTTGTTCAGGTCCGTACCTTGGTTTCCACGATGTTTTGATGGTTATGTGCTTGTTAATGTGCTATGCTGTTTCCACGATGTCTTGACGGACGACAGGTAAGCTGTACGTTGGAGATCGTGCCCGATGAGGCAGAAGTCGTGCGACAGATGTTCCACTGGTTTGTCTATGAGTATATTTCGGTATACGCGATTGCCAAACCACTGACGAAGATGAAGATACCGACCTTGACCGACACAGACGGGCGCAAAAGAGCGAAGAAGGTGCGGGGGTACTGCGAGTGGAGTCGCTCCACAGTCAACAACATGCTGAGGAACGAGACGTATGCGGGAATGTGGCACTATGGCAAGCGAAAGGTTACGCTGCGTGACGGCGCGACGGTCAGCCAAGTATCAGGGAGGCGCGAGAAGGATCATCCGAACTGCATAGCCGTACCAGTGCCTCCCATTCTGGACCGCACCATCTGGGAGATGGCTCAGGAACGGTTTGCAGAGAACAAACGGTGCGGGCCTTCAAGCCCACCAAACATCAGTACCTGCTGAGAAGTATAGTCTTTTGTGCGCGGTGCGGCTCAAGGATGGGAGGATGGACGAATTCCTACGGGATAGGGTACTACAAATGCAGGCGCAATTACCCATCATTCTACGAAATGCGCTGTACCTGCCAAAGTCCGCGGAAAGACAAGATTGAACCCCTGGTGCGGGACTATGTCCGCGAGGTCGTGCTTGATGAGGAGGAGCTCTTCAGACAGATGCACCGCAAGCGCAAGGAGGCGAAGCGAGCTCAGAAGGTATTGGTAGACAGTCTTGCGGCGTTGGACATCCAGGACGAAAGAGATCGCCACAGGCTGGGGAACCTTCTTGATCTCTATCTTGAGAGTGGTATCGCGAAAGACACGTATTTGCAGAAGAAACGGCGCATTGAAGGAGCGTTGGAGAAACGTGAACTTGAAAGAGCCGATTTGAAGGCGCGTCTGGGCGGTGTGGGTGTGCTCTCGGAGGATGACGAGCGGGAGCTAAGAAAACTGAGAGACAAGATTGTCAAGGGGCTAGACAAAACGGACTTTGATGCCAAACGCCGGCTATTATTAGAGTTCCTCAAAATCCGGTGTATTTGGGACGATCAAACGAGAGAGTTGACCGTCAGTGGCATCTTTGGGGGAGAGAGAATACTGTCAACCACCTCTTGATGTGGGCATCTATGCTGCGGTCAAAGCCAGTACGCCACGCCGTGAAGCCGGTCCAGGAGCTGCGCCCGGGTGAAGGTCTGCCCTGGGTATTGAGCCAGGACGGCCAGCAGGTTGAACTCGCTGCAGGTGAGGCGGATCACTTCGCCAGCGCGGGTGACCCGGTGGCCGTGCAGGTCGATCTCCAGGTCGCCGACACGTACGAGACCGGGCTGATGGACGCCGCCCCGCACGCGCCTGAGGACGGCGCGCACGCGGGCCACCAGCTCGCGCGGCGAGAAGGGCTTGGTGATATAGTCATCGGCCCCCAACTCCAGGCCGATGAGCCGGTCGGTCTCCTCGACGCGGGCGGTGAGCATGATGATCGGCACGTCGGATTCACGCCGCAGCGCCCGGCAGACATCGAGGCCGTCCATCTCGGGCAGGTTCAGGTCGAGGACGATCAGGTCAGGCCGCTCGTGCCGGGCCACGGCCAGCGCCGTCTTTCCGTCGCCGGCCGTAAGGACACGGAAGCCACTCCTGTCCAGATAGTCCCGGGCCTGTTTGACTATTCTCGGTTCGTCGTCGATGACGAGGATCGTTTCGTTCATATCGCTAGATCAGCTATCTTTTACCACGAATAGCGCGATTATGCAAATCCGGCGCAGTATTCAATGTTTTACTTGAGCGCCTCCTCTTTGCCCAGGGATCGGGTGTCAGGGATTAGGGATCAGTGATCGGGTATTCGATGTTCTACTCGGACACCTCCCGTATGCCTTGTAATAGGCCGGTGGTGGAGCAGTGTATTCGCAGATTCGGATATAACAATGAACCGGGAAGGTTAACCGAATCGTCAGCTAGGCTGCTGCATCAGGTGTGTTTGACAAAGCTATAGGTGTGTTTGCCCTTGTCCCCCAGATGGAAAAATCGACCATCCGTGACGCCTGACATAATCTCATCCTCGGTCATATGGTGATCGCTGAAGGATAAGGTCCCACTTGGCTTTAGCACTCGATGGAGTTCCGCCAGTATCACCTGGGGATTGTCCAGGGCGTGGAAGACGTCGTAGAGGAGGACCACGTCCAAACTGGCATTGGGCAGCCCCGTCTTGCAGCCGGAGTGGATGGTCTCTACATTGACGAGATGTTCTCTCGCCGCGATCTCTTGCACGCGTCTGATGGCGAGGGGATGTATGTCCAGGGCGTAGACCTTCCCGAACTCACCTACCAATTCGGCGGCAGCGAGAACGTATCCTCCCGGCCCGCATCCATAGTCGAGCAACTTGTCCCCTGGTTTGATGCCCACTTCGCTCAGGATCTCTACCCGGGGCAGGACCAAGTCACGCAGTCTGAAGAAGAGGGACATGCCTCTGAATCTGAAACTGGACACTAGTGAATCCACGTTTTCACCTCCGATTTGTGGAGAAACCATGAGATTGGACCAATCTGGTCAGCAAAAAGGGTGCTGGACTGCTTTACTCCTTTTGCGAGCCGGTCTCTTCGTTCTTTTCGTCAGCTTCGTCCCATCCCCAGCACCAGGGTGGCATCGGCGGTGCGGGGCCGTACTTGGGATACCGGCGGGCGGCGCGGTGCCAATGGCCTCCGTGTGCGAACCACGGCCCAGCCATCGCGTGCCGCCAGACGGAACCCCAGATGACGAAGCGTATCAGCTTGCTGATCACACCAATAAAGACCAAGCCCAGGATAATCGTCACCACGAGTCCGCCACCAAAGGGGCGGTAGGGCGCGAAACCGTGGGGCCAGAGCGGATAGACCGGCCCCGATGGGGCCGTCGCGCTCTCTTCGCCAGCGGTCGCGAGTTGGCCTGCGGAGTAGCCTGAGGACCACGCGGTCTGAAAGACGGCGTATCCACCCACAGCCAACAGGCCAATGAGAAACAGCGTCGCTAGCGCCCTGATCCAAAACCAGTTCTGTGACATTTGTCACCTCCTAAGGTTTATGTCAGAAGGTAGGGGTTGGTGGGACCCAGAGGGAGACCCAGAGGCCAATCACCAGGATGAACAAGCCAATCCCGAATAGCACTCGAGCAATCTCGCTCATGCTGCCCCTCCCTGATGTCTGTGTCACTTGTTGCATTCTCTCACCTCCGGATACCGTTCTACCTTCTCTGTACTTGTGCATCAGTATGCCACAAACCTGTGAAGGAATTATGAACAGGTATCGGAAATGTGATGAATCGAGGGGCCAGCCGAGGCCATCTGAACAGGTGCATCCCACCTGAAGAAGCCCAAGACGATTGGACCACCAGGCATGTTGCCCTCATTCTGCGTCGGTGCTACAATACACAGGCAAGAGTCAAAAAACCACAAACACTCTGAATTGAGCCTCTATCAAGGAGCATAGCAAATGCGTGGAAAACCACCCGCCACTGAATTCCCGTCCGATTTCCTCGTCCGAGATGACCTGGAGAAAGTTGCGCCCTTTGTGGCCGAGCTTATTCGCCGGGAGGAGGAGCGCCAGGCGCGCAAGCTGATTCTGATCCCCTCCGAGTCCTCCGCCCCCAAGGCTGTCCGCCAGGCGTTGGGTTCCGTCTTCCAGAATGTCTACGCGGAGGGATATCCACCGCTGCGTATGACACGGGATCCGGAGGAGCGGTTAGGGGATATGGCGTGGCAGCTCACGTTCTACCGTCGTTACGCCGACCGGCGCTTTTACAAAGGGGTGGACTATGTCCACTTTGTCGAGTGTCTGGCCCAGCGGCGGTGCGCGCAGCTTTTCGCTCATGGCTCGATCCTGCCCGAGCACATCCACGTCAACGTGCAGCCGCTGTCTGGCGCGGCAGCCAACCTGGCCGTGTACTGGGCGTTGATGGAGCCGGGCGACACGTTGATGGGATTGGATCTTTTCCAGGGCGGGCATCTGACCCACGGTTCTGAGTTCAACATCTCCGGCCAACGGTACCGGGTGGTCTCTTATGGCGTCGATCCCAAGACAAAGAGGCTCGACTATGATGCCATCCGTGACATGGCGCACGAGCATCGACCAAAGGTGATCGTGGCGGGGTACACCTCCTATTCCTGGGCACCGGACTGGGC
>CAYUIS010000138.1:6040-14692 GCA_964444825.1 uncultured Anaerolineales bacterium
GAACCCACGGTGCGGATCCTTGACCTGGCCGGGATCGTGGCGAACAAGAACACGATACCGGGTGACACCGAGACCGCGTTGGCGACGGGTGTCCGTCTTGGCACGCCGTGGGTCACGCAACGGGGACTGGACGAGGAGGACATGGACACGCTGGCGGGATTGATCCACCAGATCGTGACCAATATCCGCCCGTTCGCCTACAATGGTCTGATCGGGACCCTGCCGCGAGGCAAGATCGAGTTGGGCGTGTTGGAAGAAGTGCGGCGTGGAGTGGCGGCACTGGCCGAGAAGGCTGGGATCGATTTTGAGTACACACAGAGCGACTACCCTCATTTCACGACCATACCGGAGGAGCCTGGCTCAAAACCGGTCAGCCTGAGGGTCACGGGCTGGCGGGTGCGCCAGTTCATCCAGCAGGTCGCTACCGCGAACGTAGCCGAGCTCGCCGTGGGCGAGTCTATCGTCACCTACCTGCTGGACCGGCACGGCGAGCTGATGGACGAGGTGGTGGTGGTACGAGAGGAGCCGAACGATTGGGGGCAGGACCGTTACCTGCTGACGCCGGCACCGGAGAGTGCGGTCCGGGTGGCATCCTGGCTGAGGGGGCTGGCAGATGGGTATATCCTGTTCGACGAGGGAGACGTGTACCGGAAGGTGGAGGGCCCCGTGGTGGTTGAGGAGGTGGACGAGGGGCCAGATCAGGAGACAAGGCGGGATGGGGGCGCGGAGAGCGGCGCCTCTGCCAGCGCGCTCTTTGCCGCCCAGCCGGGGGCTTTTGACCTGACAAAACCGTATTTCGTGGGGCAAGCCCACCTGGCGGAACAGGCGCGGCTCATAGGCGCAGACAGGGAGGAGTGGCGCTGGGAGGAGCCGGAGGCGGATCTCAAACGCACACCCCTGTACGAGGTCCACAAGGGCTTGGGGGCGAAGGTGATACCCTTTGCCGGGTGGGAGATGCCGGTCTGGTACACGTCGGTGAGCGACGAACATCAGGCGATTCGCCAGGCGGCGGGCCTCTTTGATGTAGGGCATATGGGCGTGTTCGAGATCTCGGGACCCCACGCCACGGCCTTTCTGGACACGGTGTTTTCCAACTATGTGGCCTGGATCGAGGATGGGCAGTCCAGCTATGGCTATCTGCTCGACCCGGACGGAAAGGTGATCGATGACGGGATCGTCTATCGCCTCGGGGCTGAGCGCTATCTGATGGTGATCAACGCGTCGAATGAGGACAAGGACTGGGACTGGTTGAATGCAGTGAACGAGCGTCGCGTGATGATCGATCGGGATCGTCCGTGGGTGCAGGTCGAGGCCCAAGCCATTTTGCGGAATCTGAAGGACCCGGCGTCGGGAGAGCGGCAGAAGCGGGACATTGCCCTGCAAGGACCGGCATCTCTAGCCACGCTGCAGGCATTGACAAACGATACCATCATCAAAGCTGCCCTGGCTCGGGTGCGCCGCACCGAACTGATCGAATGCGATCTGGCTGGCATCCCCCTGGTGATCACTCGAACGGGTTACACGGGAGAGGAGTGGGGGTTTGAGATCCTCGTCAGCCCGGACGATATGGCCAGATTGTGGGATGGGATTCTGGAGGCTGGACAAGCTCTGGGGGTGAAGCCAGCGGGACTGGCGGCTCGGGACTCGACACGGACCGAGGCAGGGCTGCCCCTCTACGGTCACGAGCTTGCCGGCCCGTTTGATATCTCGCCGGTCGAAGCGGGCTTCCCTGGCTATGTCAAGTATCACAAGCCATTCTTTATCGGGCGGGATGCACTGTTGGCGCAGGAAGAGGGTCGCACGCGTGAGGTGATTCGCTTCCGTGTCAATCAGAAGGGGGTGCGGAGACCACAGACTGGCGATCCGGTGGTCAACCGCAGGGGGCAGTTGATCGGCCAGGTCACCAGTTGCTCCATCGATGTCGAGGGGTATCTCCTGGGGCTGGCCGTCGTCGACAGACGGGCGAAGGAGCCGGGGACCTCGATCTCCGTCTTTCCCCTGGGGGGCAAGGGACTGGAAGAGGTTTTGAAAACGGGCAACAAGGTCGCCCTGCCGGTCGAGGCGACGGTGTTGACCCGGTTCCCGGAGCGGGAAGAAACCAGTATGGGTTTTCGAGGACAGGATTAGGTCCTTTACGAACACGTATTTCACCTGAGCTGACTATCGGAAAGGATCTGTCAATCAACCAGCCTGAGGAGGCCAAGAGCTATGGTGACAAGTCGCCGCTTTCGTCTTGCTCTGTTTGGGAGCCTGTACTTTGCCCAAGGTGCGATGATGAGCTACTTTTTGACGTTCAATATCCTGTACCTGGGCGAGTTTGGGTACAGTGAGGCTGACGTCGGTGCCTTTCAGGCGGTGCTTGTCGTGCCGTTCGTGCTCAAGATCTTTTTGGGCATGCTCAGCGACGGGGTGAATCTATTCGGCCTGGGGCACCGCAAGCCGTATATCCTGATCGGCCTGCTCATACAGGGGGTAGCTGTGCTGATCCTCTCGGGGATATCGCCAGCGACAGGGTTGGGTGGCTTTATCACCTTTGCGTTTGTCGCCTCGATCGGGATGGCGTTGTATGACACCTGTACCGATGGTCTGGCGCTGGATATGACGCCAGAAGACGAGCGGGGCATCGTCCAGGGATTTATGGTTGGGGGACGGGCTGCCGGCATCCTGGTTCTGCTGTTGTTGGGCGGACTGATCATAGAGACAATGGGATGGCGGTGGCTTTTCTACGTCGTGGGGCTGCTGGCTCTGTTGCCGGTAGCGCTGGTCTTGCAAGTGCGAGAGGATCCCGAACATATGCACCGCCAGGCGTTCCAATGGCAGGCCTTTAAAGCCTTTGGGCGGGGGACGGTGCTGATGTTGGCCGGGATGGGGCTGCTGTACTCGCTGGCGATCGACGGTATCTATACCTTCTTGAGCGATCATCTCAGGGACGTCGTCGGCGTGTCGATCGGCAGCGTCGGGCTGCTGATCGCACTGGCTATGGTGGGCCGCATCGTGGGCGCGCTCTCCAATGCCTGGCTCACCGACCGCATCGGTCACAAACGGAGCCTTTGGGTGGCCGTGGCGCTCACCAGCCTGTGCAGCGTGGGCCTGGCGCTGGGGGGTGGGGTGTCGCTGATCGGGATCTTTGGGTTCCTGTTTGGCCTGGCCTATGGCTATTACACGTCGGTCTATGCGGCGGTGGCGATGGATTTCAGCGACCCACGCATCTGCGCGTCCATGTTTGCTATCTTTATGATGTTCATCAACCTGGGTACGGTGGGAGGGCAGGTGCTCGGCGGCGTGTTGACCGAGCGGTTGGGCTTTGGCTCCATGTGCCTGGTCTTGGGCGGCGTCAATCTGCTCAATATCCCGTTGATATTGGGTGTCTTTCGAGGCCATCAAACCACACCAGGGAAAAAGGAGGCGTGTTGAATAGACGACCGTCGGTTTTCGTTACGCGCCGCATACCTGAGGCGGGTCTGCAGATGATCCGGGAATGCTGTGCTCTACATCTGTGGGAGGGAGAAATGCCCCCGCCAAGGGATGTCCTTGAACAAGAGGTGAGGGACAACGATGGGCTTCTGTGCCTGGTGACCGAATCGGTCGACGCGGCCCTCATCGCGCAGGGGGAGCGGCTGCGAGTGATCAGCCAGCTCGCCGTCGGGGTGGACAACATCGATCTGGAAGCCGCGACGGCATGTAGGATACCGGTGGGGCACACGCCTGACGTGCTGACGGAGGCGACGGCGGATATGGCTTTTGCGCTCCTTCTGGCTGCCGCGCGGCGAATCCCTGAGGGGGTCGACCAGGTGCGGGCCGGGAGATGGTTGACCTGGGAGCCGACGGCCCTACTGGGTGCGGACGTATGGGGCGCGACGTTGGGGATCGTTGGCCTGGGCCGGATCGGGACGGCCGTCGCCCTACGCGCGCAGGGATTCAGGATGAGGGTGTTGTACCACGACGCGGAGCGCAGACCTGATAAAGAGGCAGAACTGGGCGTAGAGTACGCAGAGTTGGGCATATTGCTGGCTGAGGCGGATTTTGTGAGCTTGCACTGCCCGTTGATCCCCGCCACCTACCAGCTCATCAACGAGGAGGCATTGCGGCAGATGAAGCCAACATCGATCCTGGTAAACGCTGCTCGGGGGCCGGTGGTGGACACGGATGGGCTGGTACGAGCTCTGCGGGAGGGATGGATCGGTGGGGCGGCTTTGGACGTGACCGACCCTGAGCCTATCCCGGCCGATCACCCCCTGGTCGGCCTGTCGAACTGTATCATCGTGCCCCACATTGCAAGTGGTACTGTGACCGCGCGGGAACGGATGGCGACGATGGCTGCAGAGAACCTGCTGGCAGGCTTGCGAGGAGAGCGACTGCCGTATTGCGCAAATCAAGAGGTATACGGATAGGATAGATATGAGCCGTGTTATTTCCACCGACGGACCGGGAAAAACCCGTGACCAGCTTCGCCGCACGATCGCGGAGGCGCTGCGGCGATTGAGCCAGAAGCCAAAACTGGACGATGAGGCGAAGGACCTGGCGGCATTGATCGTCTTTTGTATGCACGGGATCGCCGACACGGTCGACCAGACGACGACGGCCTGGGAGAAGCGGGATTATTGGATGAAGGCCGAGCGCTTTCGGGAGGAATGGCGTTGGGTGGAACCTGTCGCCGACGAATTGGGAGCCGTCATCTACAGGAGCCAGTGGGATCAGCTTCCATCAGCGCTGGCCCAACTGATGCCTCACTTTGGCGACATCAAGATCAAAAAGATGACGCGCCAGCCGAGGTTGTGGCAGGGCGCGTACGAGCGGCTGATGCAGGACGGCTAGTACCATAACCGCAACTCGGAACACAAGCACCCTGCGGCGCCCTCCGAGCCTGTCGAGGGGCGAAGTCGAAGGGTGGGGGTTTGCAGAGCCGTCATCCATCGACGGGCTCAGGATGACTCCATCGACGGGCTCGGGATGACTGTCTCAAGGCGAGCGCCAAACCTCCGCTCGAAGGGAATTGTCAAATCCCCGTCCAGCACACGCAAGAGCCGGGATTTGGCAATCCCTGGCGAGCGAGGTGGCGGCGAACGAGAGAAAAAGCAGCCCCGGAAGCTTATGGCGACCGGGGCTGTTTCTGGTCCTGGCAAGGCTAGAACCGCTCGTCGACGCCGATAGGCATCGCGACCAAGCCGCTGATGACCTTGGGGAAAAAGTCGGTGGATTTCTGAGGCATCTTTTCCCCAGCGCCGGTGCAGGTGCGGACCTGTTCCATACGGGTGGGATTCATAACCAGGAAAAAGTCGGCCTTTCCCTCGTCTACCGCATCGACTCCCATCTGAGGGTCTCGCAGATACTCGATGTTGTCCTTGTGTTCGACGGCGTCCTTGTCGATGCGCAAGACCCGCTCGATGAACAGCTCGTGGAGCACCGATACATCGAGGAGACGCCAGTCGGGTGAGCGATCGGGCAGCAGCCTCTCCAGAACCGCCGGATCCTGCAACGTGAGCACGGCATAGCTGCCGTCGTAGAAGCCAAAGCTCGGTCGCCCCGGTGCTGCATTCTGCAAAGCAATCTCGACCGCCGAGCGGTCGGGGACCGGCATGACCTCAAAGTACTGTTTTGCCTGATCCAGGGCGGCTTGACCACTCATCTGGCCGTAGGAGTAGATCAAACGGTGGGTGGGCAGGATCACCAGCCCAGGGTCCTCCATACTGACCAGGGTCACCATACGGAAGTTGAAGCCGGCGTTGGGAGGCGCGTCGGGGTGGGCGGTCCGCATCTCGTCGCGGTAGTTGAGGGCGGTCTCGTAGCGGTGGTGACCATCGGCGATGATCAGGTTCTGCCGGGGGGCCATCTCCTCGACGACGGCCTGAATCACCTGTGGATCGCTCACCGGCCAGAACTGCTGTACCACGTCGTGCTCGAACAGCTCACGTAACTCTAAGCCTGGCTGCCCATCAATCGCCGCGCCCAGCAGTGCGTTGATACGGCCGCCGGGATAGAGCATAAAGATGTGGCCAAAGTTGGCCTGCGTGGCGCGCAAGAGGTTGAGCCGGTCTACCTTGGGGCCCGAGTGGGTCCGCTCGTGGGGCAGGACGACGCCCTCATCAAAGCGGCTGAGTTCCAACGCGGCAATCAGGCCCTTGCGGGTTTTGCGGGTGCCATCGGCAAGGGTGAAGGTCTGGTGGAGGACGTAGAGGGCCGGGGATGGATCCCGCATCAGGATGCCCTCTTTCAGCCACGCCTGGTAGTAGTCCCGGGCGCGGGTGTAGACGTTGTTCCCCTCGTCGTCGCCTGGCTCCTCCTTGCCTTTGATGATACGGACGACGGTGTGAGGGCTCTGGGCGTAATACTTGTCCTGGAGCCCGTGGCGCACGCGGTCATAGGGCTGGCTGATGACGGTTGAAAGGTCGGCGGTCTTTTCTGGATCGTAGCGTACGCCTTGGAAAGGTCGGATATTCGCCATATCTGTCTCCTTTGCTAGCGACTGGCAACCTCGATAGCGATCTGGGCCACTTCCTCTCCTACGCGGGCCTTGGCCTCGGCCGTCCCGGCGCCGACGTGGGGGGAGCAGATCACCTGGGGAAGACCCATGAAGCGTTTGCCCCGTTCCTCTTTCTCGTCCTCAAAGACGTCGAGGGCTGCGCCGGCCACCTTGCCGCCCTGGATGGCGTCGACCAACGCGGCCTCGTCAAGCGTGCCGCCGCGTCCACAGTTGACGATATAGACGCCGTCCTTCATCTTGTCGAAGGATGAGGCACCGACGATATAGTGGGTCTCGGGAGAGTGGGGCACGTGGAGGGAGACAAAGTCGGAACGGGCAAAGAGTTCGTCGAGTGGGACCTGGGTGGCATAGTCGACCTGGGTAGGGGTGCGGCGATAGAAGAGGACGTCCATCCCCAGTCCGTTCGCCTTTTGCCCCACCAGGCTGCCGATGCGGCCTAGGCCGATCAGTCCCAGGGTCTTGCCAGCCAGCTCCGTGCCCTTGCTAAAGACCTTTTTCTCCCACCTGCCCTCCTGCATCGAAGCGGCGGCCTGGGGCACCTGGCGGACCAAGGCCAGCAGGTAGCCGATCGTCAGCTCCGCCACCGAGTTGGAGGAAGCGGAGGGGGTGTTGCGCACCTCGACCCCCTTTGACTCGGCGTAGGCCACGTCGATGTTGTCCAAACCGACACCGCCACGGATAACCACCTTTAGATTGGTGGCCTTGTCGATCAAGGGCTCGCGCACCTTGGTGCGGCTCCGGACAACCATCGCGTCATAGTCGATGATGGCTGTCTCCAAATCCTCCGGCGTGATGTCGTCCCGTACGTCTACGTCGATCCCGGCCTCGCGCATAGCGGCGATGGCCTTGGGATCGGTGGGGTCACAGACTAGTAGTTTCATTGGTTTATCTCTCCTCACAGTCCGAGAATGTCCTCAATCTGCCCAGTGAGCCACTTGAGGTCGTCCAGGGTCAGGTCTCCCATATGGGCGATGCGGAAGCACTTTTCCTTGAGGTCGCCGTAGCCGTTGGAGATCATTGCCCCTCTCTTACCCAGTTCCCCGTTGAGCCCGGCGACGCTGATGCCACGGGTGTTCTCGATGTTGGTGACGGTGGGCGAAAGATACCTTTCGTCGGAGTATAGGCCAAAGTGGGTGCGGGCCCAATCCTGGATGTAGGCGGCCATCTCTTTGTGGCGGTTCCAGCGGTTTTCCAATCCCTCCGCCAGGATGTCGTCCATCTGCTTGTTGAGGGCCTGGATCAGGCTGATGGCGGGAGTTGCCGGGGTCTGTCCCTTCTCGTAGCGCTTGTCCATCTGCTCGTAGGCAAAATAGTAGCCGTGGTTCTCCACCTGCGCCGAACGCTCCCGGGCCCGGTCGCTCACCGCGCAGATGGTCAATCCTGCCGGCAACGCAAAACACTTTTGCACGCCGGCGAGGCAGACGTCGAGCTGCCAGGCGTCAAACTCGATCCTGGCGCCCGCCATAGAGCTGACGGCGTCCACCAGAATCAACACGTCGGGGTACTTTTCGCGGACGAGCGCGGCGATCTCTTTGACTGGGTTCATCAGGCCGGTGGAGGTCTCGTTCATCACGACGGTGAGGGCATCATAGTCCGCTTTGGAGAGGGCCTCGTCCACCAGTTCAGGGGTGATGGCCTGGCCCATCGGTACCTCCACCTTGTCACAGGGCACACCATTGGCGGCGGTGATCTGAAACCAGCGTTTGGAAAAGGCCCCGCAGACAGTGTTCAGGATACGCTTATTGGAGGCCTGGCGGACTGACCCCTCCATCATCCCTGTCGAGGAGCAGGCGTAGAGGTAGACGCGCTGCTGGGTATAGAGCATCTCTTGCAGCTTGGGGGTCACGTCCAACTGGAGATCGGAATACTCTGACGATCGGTGACCGAGCATCGGCGCGGTCTGGGCCTGCAGGATCTCGTCTCGCACGTGGGTAGGCCCGGGGATAAAGAGCTTCTTGTACATGGTTACCTCCTGTTACGTGGCTATGGATGGAACACAAAAAGGGACACACAAACAGAACTGGCTGTGTGTCCCCTGTCTACCAACCTGAGAGATTCCTCCCGACCAGTTGTCTTGGGCCTTGCCCCTTCGGCGCCTGCGGATACCGGATATCAGCAGGACTTTCCAGGGGTGCCGAGATGCAGAGTCCTGTGACCTGAGAGTTTCACTG
>CAYUIS010000139.1:0-8078 GCA_964444825.1 uncultured Anaerolineales bacterium
AAGATATGTCCGGTCAATCCCAACGAAAACGAAATCCTGGGTTTGCCGTGCTACAGTTCCATCGCCGAGATCAAGGAACCGCTCGACCTCATCGTGATCTGTTTGCCGGGCAAGGCAGTCATAACAGTGATGGAGGAAGCTGAGCAACGCGGCGATGTTAAAGGCGTTGTGGTACTCTCCGCCGGCTTCGCAGAAACTGCGATCCCAGAAAACGTCGAGACGCAACGGCAACTCGTCGAGATCGCCCAGCGTGCCGGCATCCGGGTGTTCGGGCCGAATTGCATCGGGATTATGAATCCAGACCTGAAACTCGTCACCGGTTTCCATCCGGGGGTCAGTCTCATTCCCGGCAATCTTGGTTACGTGACGCAGAGTGGTGCACTCGGCGGCTCGCTCTTGACGCAGGCCCTCAGTCAGCCCAAGCCGATGGGCTTTGCCCGATTCGGTCACGTCGGCAACATGTGCGATGTGTCGAGCCTGGAATTGATCGAAGAGTACGGCAACGATCCCAGGATCAAGGTGATTCTCGTCTATCTCGAAGGAGTCCAGGACGGTCGAGAGCTTATACGTGTCGCGGGCCAGGTTACCAAAAACAAACCGGTGCTCGTGCTCAAAGTGGGGCGCACCGAGATCGGCTCCAAGGCGGCGCTTTCGCACACGGGCACGCTCGCCGGTACGGATGCGGTGTACAACGGCGCGTTCAAACAATGTGGTGTCGTGCGCGTAAACACGGTGAACGATTTGATTGCCGGCGCAAAAGCGATTTCGATGTTGCCCCAACCACGTGGTAAGCGGGTCTGCATCCTTACCGAAGCCGGCGGCATGGGCGTCATCAGCATGGACGAGGTGGAAGCCGGCGGCGTGTTGGAACTTGCGCCGATGAGCCAAGAGACGTGCGAGAAACTGACCGCTGTGTTGCCGCCGATGGCGATGGTCTGCAAACCGAACGGGTACGTGGACACGACCGCCGCCGCGATGGCAAAGGAATTCGGCGATGCGATGCGCCTTATCCTATCTGATTCAAATGTGGATATGGTTTTGTTGAACAGCATTCCGCCCACGTTCCTGCCCGCGATGGATGTCGCGCAAGCCGTTGCGCCGGTCGTCAAGGAATTCGACAAACCGGTCGTGTCGTGTTTCACGGTCAGCCAAGCCATGGCAGAGACCCGCCGCTATCTTGAAGAGAACGGCATCCCCACGTTCGATGCGCCTGACTATGCCGTGCGCGCGTTGGCGATGTTGACCCAGGCAACGTTCAGCGTGAGTCATCCACTTGCCGATGTGCCTGCCGCTCATCACCCGATTCTCGATCGCGCTGTTCTGGAAGCGCGCCATCTTTTGGAACCCGAGGCGCTCGATCTACTCAGCGATAATGGCATCGCGGTGATGCCGCACGTTTTGGCGCAAACCCGGGAAGAAGCGCAACGCGCCGCGACGGAAATGAACAGCCCCGTCGTGCTCAAGATTGTCTCGCCACAAGTCATTCACAAGAGTGATATCGGCGGTGTCAAGATCAACCTTCAAGGTAACGAGGCGGTGGGTCAGGGTTATGACCAACTGGTGAATGACGTAAAGCGCGCGACAGTCGCAGCAGACATTCACGGTGTACTGATCGTACCGATGGCGCAACCGGGCACCGAATTGATCATCGGGATGGTGCGCGACGCACAGTTCGGTCCCACGATCATGTTCGGCATGGGCGGCGTGTTTGTGGAATTGTTCAATGATGTGAGTTTCCGCGTCGCGCCGTTTGATGAAGAAGTAGCGCTGGACATGATCAAGGAGACCAAGGGCTATCGCGTGCTGCAAGGTATACGCGGCGAGAAGCAGAGGGACATCGCAAGTCTAGCGGAGTTATTGGTGCAAGTGTCACAGTTAGCCGCGCGGTATCCGCAAATCAAGGAAGTCGATCTGAATCCGATCCGCGTCTATGAAAACGGGTATAGCGTTTTGGATGCGCGAATTCTGCTGGACACAGAATAGCGGGGTGGGGGCATCACAAAACTCAAGCTCCTTCTTCCAGGCGCAGAGCGTTTTGTCGAGTTTATCCCTGCCCATCCGGACGGGGATGGGTCCATGTCGCTCACGAGGGTTCTCAGGGTGGGTGTGACGCCTTGCCAAGCCTGGGCTTCCTAAACGGATGGGTTCCCCTTTGGCCGAAGGCGTGGTCAAGTTCCACTCCTGTCTCCGGCACTCCAACCGCCAACTGGTGGCGCTGGCCCCAGGGAAACGTTTCCGTAACGCAATTGGAACCATGAACGAACCGGTTCAGTGTTATACTGGCGTCATATCTCACGCGCCAGATTGAGGCGCCAGCCTGCTGGCGTCTATGGCAGACAGAAACTGCACGAAGAACCCGGTCTTCAGTCAGGAGGGAAAAACGCCTATGGGCAGAGCGAGTGAAGGAGTGAAGCGACTCGCCAATGATCAGTGGGAGGCGCAAAGATCGACTCTCCTCATGCGATTGACAAGCATTCGTGCCTGGATCGTAGGAGGCGCGCTGATCACCCTGCTCTTGCTTCTGGGAGCCGCTATCGTCACTTCCGTGACCTTCTCCCACATGGACAGGGCTCTCGCCGCCGCAGAGAGGGCGGAGCAGCAGGCCGACTCGGCATTTGGGGTGAGCAAGGCAGCGGCTGACTTGCATGCAGCGTTAGCACAAGGGACGGTGATGCAAGACCCGGACGAGTTTACGAAGACTGTGAGGGATGCCGAGCAAGCACTGCTCAGCGCGGAGCAGCGCTTGAGAGAGGATATCGGTTCCCTGCCACAGGATGACCCGATGCAGATCGCACTCAATAGACTTGAGACCAGCACCACTAGCATGCTCATTTTGGCGGATAACACGCGCCAGGAGGCAGAGGCGGAAAGATGGTGGCAGGTTGAGAGCCTTACGACAGCGGGGATGCCCCGGTACCGCGACATGATGAGCGAGTCGGTGGAACAGATACGAGTGTTGACGACCGGGCGTCGGGCTGCGGCGACCGCCGAAGCTAAGACTGCCCGCCGTTTGATGCAGGTGATCCCGATGGCGCTGATGCTGGGGGTTGTGATCGTCGCGGTGGGCACCGCCTTCATCACTGTCCGCAGCATCGCCCTACCGGTGGAACGGTTGGCCGACGCTGCGGGTCGCCTGGCCGCCGGGCAGTTGGAGGAACGGGTTTCACTCGGGCGGGTAAGCGAGTTCGCCCGTCTGGCTACCGCCTTCAACGAGATGGCACAGCAACTGGAGAGTTCATACGCCCAATTGGAACAGCGCGCTGAGCGGATACAGGCTACAGTTCAGGAATATGATGAATATATGGCCGAGGTAGCGCGGGGAAATCTGGCGGTCAGAATAGGCCTTGACAGGGATGGATACGAGACAGATGACCCGCTGCTGATGATGGGGCACCGGCTGAACGAGACCGTGGCCAGTCTGCAGAGTATTGTTATCCAGACCTGTGACACGGCTAGCAATCTCAACTCCGCCACAGCCGAGATCCTTGCCGCCACTACGCAGCAGGCTTCAGGAGCGAGCGAGCAGTCGGCGGCGATCGCACAGACCACGACCACGGTGGACGAACTCAAGACTATCGCCGAGCAGTCGGTCGCCCGTGCCCAGGAGGTGGCGGGGGCATCGCAGCGCACAGTCGAGGTCTCTCGCGCCGGACAGCAGGCGGTGCAAGAGACAATCGGGAGTATGGCGCAGATCAAGGCGCGGGTGGAAGGAATCGCGGAGAACATCCTGGCGCTGTCAGAGCAGACGCAGCAGATTGGGGAAATCATCGCCACGGTGAGCGACATCGCGGCGCAGTCGAACATCCTGGCCCTGAACGCGTCGGTAGAGGCGGCGCGGGCGGGGGAGCACGGCAAGGGGTTTGCGGTGGTGGCGGTGGAGGTGAGGAATTTGGCAGAGCAGTCGCGGCAAGCGACGGCGCAGGTGAGGGCGATCTTGTCGGATATCCAGAAGGCGACGAACGCGACAGTGATGGCGACGGAGGAGGGGACGAAGGGAGTGGAGGAGGGGGTCCAGTTGGCAGCGCAAGCACAGGAGGCCATCGAGCAATTGAGGGTGGTGATTGAGGAGTCGGCGCAGGCGGCGGCACAGATGGTGGCGGGAGGCAGGCAGCAGGCAACGGGGGTAGAGCAGGTAGCGGTGGCGATGCAGAACATCAACCAGGCGACAGTGCAGAGCCTGGCTAGCACCCGCCAGGCGGAGAAGGCCGCGAGAGACCTGAGTGATTTGGCGCGCAAGCTGCTCGAGACGGTGGAGCTGTACCGGCTATAGGTGGAGGGCCTCCCGGACCCTAGTCAGAGAGCTGCCAATTGGGTGTCATGGGGATGCACGTAATCTCCTTTCCCTCCACCGCGTCACCTCGTCCCGACCATCGCAACCCGTAGCCTGGTCTGCAGATCACGCAGCGTCTCGGTTCCACGCCAGTTTGTCTTGCTTGGGTTACAGCATCGTTGCGTTGAGGTCACGCCGCCAGGCTGTTCTGAAGCGCGTAAACTCCTGCCCAGGTCTTCAGGCCGGGGACTGTTCCGCAGGCATCACCACGATGACCGACTTGTCCCAAGTCCCAGATACGAGTACAATGTGTAGCGGCACACGCGGGGGACGGGGAGATGTGCTCGGCAGGTAAAGCCCTCCACTGCAACAGAGGGTCAAGTGCTGTTTGGGAAAGCCACGATGGGCCTCGGAGTTAAGGGAGTCGTTCTCATAGCTGGTTGGTCCAAGAGGCCGGTGATCATTACAAATCTCGTATCGCTGTGCATATCCTTGCCCAACCTCTACGGTTTTGTGTCAACTTGTTCTTCACGCTAGGTTCTGCCTCGTCTGTACAGGAGTTGCTCATGGATCAAAAGAAGGCGCAACTGATGAAAATAGTCGGAGAAGCGGACGTGTTTGACAATCCTGAAATAGGGGAATCGTTTTCACTGGATCGCAATCTAATTCCGCCCATGAAACCCCGCTTCCTGGTCAGGCCGAGGAGCGTGGACGAGGTGCAAAAGATTGTCCTTTGGGCGAACGAGACGCACACGCCACTGGTGCCGATGAGTTCAGGCGGCCCACACTTCCGAGGCGATACGCTTCCCACCGCACCTGAGTCGGTCATCGTTGATTTGAGCGGGATGAGGCGCATTCTGAAGATCGACCGCAGGAACAGGCTGGCGCTTATCGAGCCAGGTGTCACGTACGTCCAGCTTCAGCCGGAGCTTCAGAAAGAGGGCTTGCGAATTGTGATGCCGCTTCTACCTCGTAGCAACAAGTCGGTCATCGCCGGTCTCTTGGAAAGAGAACCCGTGATGTCCCCCAGGTATCAGTGGAATCTGCTCGAACCACTGCGCAGCCTGGAGATCGTGTGGGGCAATGGGGACAAGTTCTATAGTGGAAGTGGCACGTTTCGCGGCGAGAAAGACGAGGATTGGCAGGAGGGAAAGGTGCCCGTGCAAGGCCCCGGGCCGGGACAACTGGATTACTACAAGTTCGTCTCGGCAGCCCAGGGCAGTATGGGTATCGTCACGTGGGCATCGGTGAAATGCGAGGTGTTTCCCGGGTTCCGCAAGCTCTTCTTCGTTCCGGCAGAAAAGCTCGACGACCTGCTCGATTTCACGTACAGACTCCTCAAGTTCAGATTCGGCGACGAGCTTTTCATCGTGAATAATGCCTGTCTGGCAACCATCCTTTCCGACGAGCCGGACAAGGTTGGGTCCTTGAAGGACAGGCTTCCCTCGTGGATCGTCGTCGTAGGGATTACGGGCGGTCACATTCTGCCCAAGGAAAAGGTACAAGCTCAGGAAAACGATATCCGGGACATCGCTCAGCAATTCGGATTAAAGATGATGCCCGCGATCCAGGGCTGCCGTGGCGGTGAGTTGCTGGAACTGCTCCTAAAACCTTCCACAGAACCATACTGGAAGCTGAGAACCAAGGGAGGGGCACAGGAAGTATTCTTCCTGACCACGCTCGACAAGACGCCCGGCTACGTCACGACGATGCTTTCAGCAGCCAACGGGCACCGGTATCCGGCCCCGGACATCGGCGTTTACCTCCAGCCGGTGCAACAGGGCGTCGGTTGCCACTGTGAATTCATCCTTCCGTTCGACCGGAAGAATGAGGCGGAGGTGGCCAGGGCCCAGGCGCTGTTCCGCGATGCCAGCCTCAGGCTGTCCAATCAAAAGGCGTTCTTCACGCGGCCATATGGGATATGGGCCGACATGGTCTACAATTCTGATGCGCAGACCACGGTCGTGACGCGGAAGATCAAGGGGATATTCGACCCCAACAACGTGATGAATCCGGGTAAGCTGTGCTTTTGACAAGAAAAGAGCCTAAAGGCTCCGAGAACCTTTAGGGTCTGAAGGAGACTGTGGAATGGCACTGGAAGATTTCGCGGCGGAAATGGACCGATGCAGTCAGTGTTCCTACTGCAAGTGGATTCCGTTTGACCAGATGAAGAGCTGGCGATTTGCCAAGAACTGCCCCAGCATTTCGTACCATAATTTCAACAGCTACTCCGCCCGCGGCAGGTATGCGGTTGCTCGATCGCTCATAGGAGGGCAGAGTGGGTATTCCGATACAGTTCGGGACATTGTCTTTACGTGCATGACCTGCGGCTCGTGCGATGTGAGCTGCAAGATCTGCCGTTACAACCTGGAACCCTTGGAGATGGTGCGCGAACTCAAGTTCAGGTTGGTCCAGGATGGACAGGGGCTCGATGCACACAAAGCAGTCGTAGAAAGCCTGAATAAAGAGCAGAATACCATGCTGCAACCCAAGGCCGGGCGAGGAGAGTGGGCCGACGGCCTGGATGTCCCGCGTTTATCCTCAGAAAAGGCCGGGGTCCTTTTTCACGCCGGCTGCCGTTTCAGTTATGATCAAAACCTCCAGGCAACTGCTCGGGCCGCGGTGCTGCTTTTGAAGAGCGCGGGCGTCGACGTCGGGATCATGGGGGAGCGGGAGGTGTGCTGCGGCGGCAGGGTATACTCGATGGGCTACAAAGATGAGTTCACCCGTTTTGCCCAGGCAAACATACAAGCGTGGGCCAGGGCCGGCGTGAAAACGGTGGTGACCTCGTGTGCCGACGGCTACCATGCCTTCAAGCGTCTCTATCCACAACTGGGTTCTCAGGTTGAGGTGCTGCACACCGTAGAGTTCATCGCTCGCCTGATCAAGGAGGGAAAGCTCACGTTCCGCTCCCAGATTCCAATGACCGTCACCTATCACGATCCCTGCCACCTGGGCAGACAGGGGGAACCGTACGTGGAGTGGGACGGCGTCGAGAAAAAGATCAAGGGCCAAATCGTGGTCTATGAGCCAAAGAGGCCCAGGTACAACGGGGCCTGGGGCGTGTACGATCCACCACGGGAGATCCTCAGGTCTATCCCCGGCGTGGAGCTGGTGGAGATGGAGCGGACACGGGAATACAGTTGGTGTTGCGGGGCCGGGGGAGGCGTTCGCGAGGCCTATCCAGAGTTCTCCGCGTGGACCGCCGCCGAGAGGATCGCGGAAGCCAAGGCCACCGGCGCCGAGGCGCTGGTGAGCGCCTGCCCGTGGTGTGAGACTAACTTTTCGGATGCCATCAGCGCGCTGGGAGAGCCGATGCAGGTCTACGACATCGTCGACCTGGTGCAGAAGGCGATGGTGCAGGGGGGAGAGGGCAAATGACGCTAGCAAAGAATGTGTACAACGCCTTGGAGGACATCGTCGGCGCGAAGAATATCTCCGACGATCCGGCGGTGCTCGATTCGTACCGCTACTCACTGGCGCACACGGCCATTCACCTCGGTCCCTATTACGACACGTTCACGCCGAGAGGGACGGCAGTCCTGCTGCCGGGGAGCACAGAAGAGGTCCAGGCCATCGTCAAGCTGTGCAACAAGTACAAGATCAAGTTCAAGGCCGCCAGCACCTTCTGGTCCGCCCAGGGGTACCCTTCAGAAGAGGACACCATCCAGTTGGACATGCGTCGGATGGACCGAGTTCTGGAGATAGACGAGAAGAACATGTTCGCCGTGATCGAGCCGGGCGTCATCGGGGCCACGCTGCAGGCCGAGACTATGAAGGTAGGGCTGAACACGCACCTCCCGGGATC
>CAYUIS010000139.1:8178-14563 GCA_964444825.1 uncultured Anaerolineales bacterium
TACATGATATGGGACGCTGGCATCGGGTATCTGGCGCACCGGCAGTACAACATGTTTGGCCGCGACTTGAAATACGCCATGGTCAAAATCCTCACTGACCCCACCAAAACGCTGGAGGACCTGGAGGAGCTTCTGGAGGACCCGGAAGTGCGACGGGTCACGGAGGAATCCAAGCGCGACTTCCAGATCGTGCTGGCCGGCATGACCCCACGGGACATCGAGTGGCAGGAGAAGGCGTTTGATGAAATCCTGGCCAGGACCGGTGGCTGGAAAGTGGAGGCCATGAACGAGCCCGAGATAAACAAGTGGATGCTCCTCTACCTGATCAGGCTGGGGCACAAGAACCTGAACCTCGTCTTCGGCGGGTCGTATGACGGTTGCTTTGGCTTTCTCGGCGCTATCGACTTTGGGACATCCAACGCCGAGGAAGCGGCTCAGTTCAAGAAGGAATGGGAAAAACAGGGGGCCATAGTCGAAGCCGGAGGCGACTGTATGATGGGGCCGATAGGCGGCCAGGGGGGAGGGGGCACCGGCCTGTGGGAGAACTTTACCTGCTTCGATCCGTATGACAAGGAGTCGGTCGAGGGAACGCTCGAGTTCTTTGATGCCTGCACCGAGTTCGGGCTGAAAAGGGGATGGGGCGTGGGCATGGAGAAGTGGAATTCTCAAAACCGCGGGTCCGATGGTAGGACGACACCCAAAGAGGAGCGCGATAGAATTCATCTATCCGCGCCGCAGCCATCTATGTTTCGTTACCAGCACAAGGTCAGGGAGGCCCTGAACCCGAACGACCTGGGGGATGCGTACTACGAAACGCTGGAGGATTCATGATCTGAGGGTTTGAACGAGAATCGCGATCCGGCTCAGTAGCTTGCCCCGAACTAGGATGCGAGTATGATAATCCATCGAACACCGTCAAGTTTGTTTGACCAACAGGTGATTCAGTTCGTTCAACAACGCTCGAAAGCGACTATCACATCGCGTTGACTTTGAGCCAGTGCCTCGCGGTTGGAATGTGCACGTCACCTGGGGGTGGATCTGGCCAATTGAACTCTAGCCAACACCTCTCCATAGTGCACTTGACAACCGAGTCGTCCTCCCATATAATTAGATCGTCTAACTAAATTGTCGCTTGGAAGGAGAAGGGCTGGATGACCAACAAAGCGTTATCGGCCGAAGATCGTCTCCTAAACATGTTCCGTTGTCTACTGAAAATGGCCCTTGGCCAAAACCCCCTGGAAGATAGCGGTATGACGCTACCACAGCTTACACTGCTCGACTGGATCGCCGCTTCACCCGGTTGTAGCGTGAGCGAGATCGCGGATGGCCTAGACCTAACCGCTCCCACCGTCAGCGTGGGAGTGCGCCGCCTGGAAGAGGTAGGTTTGCTGGAACGCCAGCCTAACCCAGACGACGGACGTTCTATCCGACTCTTTTTGACGGTGAAGGGTCGGGCACTGCAGGAACGGGCCCTGGCTTTTCGCCGAGAGAAAATGCAGCAATTGCTCGGCGGTCTGACGTCCGAGGAAACCGCCACGCTGCTGGCTCTGATGGAAAAGGCCATGGATGCTGCTGTAGATGCAGGCCACGCGGAAGCCTACTAGTTCTCATAAATAAGTACTGGGAGGTGGAATGATGAAAAAGAACGAACGACTTGGCGCCATTCTAGCGTTCATTGGTGCACTGTTGGGCATTGTCGGACACTTTGTGATATTCCTCAAGTGGTACGAGCCGGCAATGATGGCAGAGTCCGCCGAGCCGGGGTGTGAAATACTCCTCAAGTACATCATGCCCATCCTGTTTGATGTCGGTGTCCTTGGTGGGGCGCTGTTTGTCGTGAGTGGCTACGGCTTTCTCACCGCCCGGCAATGGGCCTTTCCACTGTCGGTGATCGCGATCGTGCTGGCCCTGCAGGGCAGTTGGTTTGTCAACGTGCCTTTTATGGCCGCTGACCTGCCCCCGGTCTACTTTACCATCTTTTGGCCCTACGTGGTTCTCTATTTCCTCTTGATGCGGCTTGTGGGGCGAGTTCCCTGGAACCGCACGCTACTGGCCCTGGGGACCGGCATGACCTACGTCTTTTGCCTGATGAACGGCATTGCAAGCACAAGCCGCATGATCACCATCGGGTCGCCGCTCTTTGTAGCGGTACAGCGGCTGCACTGGTTCGCCATGGTGGGATGGGGTGTGGTCACAGTGGGGGTTCTGCTGCGCCCCAGCGAGTGGATTCGGGTCGTGGGCCTGGTGTCCGGGGTGGTGGAAGTCATGGTCGGAATCCCGCTTGCCATCGCCACGGCCATCAGCCTGGGCAGGTTCTCCATGTTCGCCACGGCGCCGATATTCAGCCTGGCGCTGGTCGTGGTGTTCGTGTGGCCGGCCTTGTGGCAGAGGTTCACTGGATCCCCTGCGGAAAAGCTCGGTGGATCCTCGGTGGGCACGCCCACTACCCAGGTAGCATAGCTAGCTTGGCATAGCCTCTATGGTGGATGTGCACTCCTACGGTGCAGACGCCGGCAGGAAGCGCCGGGAAGTAGACACGTCAGGCAAAGGTTAGCAGACATGCGAGCAATACTCAAACGACTCGACTACCTAACGCGATCCACGTCGGGGTTGCTTTTGATGGCCACCGCGTGGGATGCGCTGATCGTAGCCCTCTTAGGGATGCTCTCGGCTCCTATGAGGGAGATCGTGAACCTTCCCATCTCCCTGGTAGAGGCGGAGCGGGTGGGGCGGATCATCATGGTCTACCACGCACTGGCCGTCCCTTTCGTGGCCGCCATTGCCTACTTGATGCTGGAAATGGTGCCCACGACTGAGGAACTGGCCAGGACCATCCGGCGCGCCATCACGCCCGGCTTTATGCTGGCGAGTGTGGGGGCATTGACGTTCGCCTACCTGGGGCGCAACTGGTTGTTCCACGGCGTGTTTCTGCTGGGGATGTCGCTGGTGTTCTATGCTGGTGTGTTATTGGCCGTGGGGCTCTGGCCCTGGCGTCATCCAAATCAGGATCCGGCCTATGCGCACGTGGGCTCGCTTTCACTGGAACGGGTGGCCGTTTTTGTCACGGCCGTGGCGATGCTGGTGTCGGTGCTCATCGGTGCGGGGGTGGGTGCGTTTTTCGGCAACGGGTTTGAGGCGGTGTTGGCCGAGGACATTGTGCGTGAGGAGCACAACCTGGGCGAGTTGGCCGTTATCTCGCACCTGCACATCATGCTGGCGCTGGTTGACGTGGCCATCTTTTTGCTGGTCGTGGTTAAGTTCGATCTAAAGGGGATGCTGCACAAGATCGCTATGCCCTTGACCATCGTGGGAACGCTGGTGATGGCCCTCGGCTGCTGGGGCGTGCTCGTGTGGGAAGAGATCGCGCACGCCATCATCTATGCCGGGAGTAGCCTGGTGCTCCTGGGTGCGCTTCTGATGACCATCGCCGGCATAGATCGGCTGATCAAGACCCGGTTGAATGAGCGGCAAGTCGCCCGTCCGACGCTGGGACAAAAGCTGGGCGCGTTGCTGCACAACCCCCTCCATTTTGGTCTCTTTTTCCAGATGATCTGGCTCCAGGTGGTGATGGTCTTTCCAGGGCTGTATACGGCCGTCAAACTGGACGAGATCTTTCGCGTCTGGCCTCTTGAGGCCGAGCAGCGACTCCTCACCGGTCATTGGCATATCCTGGCCACCGTCTCGGCGGTGATGATGGTCCTGCTGGTCGCCGACCGCCTGAACGTGCGCGGTTGGATGCGGCACGTTTTGGGTTGGGGCATACTCCTGGGCGCCAATCTGGCCTTCACCATCGCGGTCTTTTACGAGTTCCTGCCGCCGGAAGCCGATCGAGGTTGGACCATCCCATTCCTGGACGTCGGCATCGCGGTGGCTCTCGTCTCCCTGGCCTTGTTTCTAGGGCGGCGGTTGGTGGACCTGTTCCTGGACAAGGGTCTGTGGACAGAGGGAATGGGGTAGGACGATGGCAACGCCCTCCGACTCCGGTGTGACCTCTGCCGCCACGCCGATGAAGCGATCTCGAGACCGCACGGGAGAAAAGCTGCGTGGCTATTGGTCGCTTATCAAGAGCCTGCAGACGCTGCTCCTGCTGGCGACAGGGCTGACCGGATATCTGAGCGCCCGGCCGGACGATCTGACGATAACGACCGTTCTGATGATGCTTTTGAGCCTGTTTGCCGCCATCAGCGGGACCACCGCCCTCAACATGGTCTTTGATCGGGACATCGACGCGCGGATGGGACGTACGGCTAAGCGACCGCTGCCAGCGGGAACCCTCGCCCTGCCGGCGGCGACAGCGTTTGGCGGAATCCTCATCTTTGTGGGCGTGGGGATCGCCTTTGGGCTGGGAGGGCTGTTTGGCCTGGTCGTGACTGCCGGCGTGTTCCTTGACCTGGTGGTCTATACCATCTGGCTCAAGCGGCGCTCAGCCTGGGCCATCGTCCTTGGTGGCGTATCCGGGGGAATGCCGGTCCTGGCTGGACGGGCGCTAGGCACTGGACAGGTAGATGTGCTGGGGCTCTTGTTGGCGCTGTCGGTGCTGACGTGGATCCCCTCACACATCATCACGCTGGCCATCAAGTACGACGACGACTACCGGCACGCCGGAATCCCCACCTGGCCCAACGTGTATGGGTTTGCTTCGGCTCGCCGGTTCGTCGCTCTAGCGAACGGGTTGCGGGTGATCACCCTGTTCTCCGTCGGGTGGATGTTGAGAATCTGTCCTTACAGCCTGGGACTGTTGAGCCTGTCCGGGGTCGTGATGCTTGGGCTTTCGATCTGGGCGATTGTGCGGCCGTCGGAGCGGCTTAACTATGGGTTGTTCAAGTTCGCATCCGTGCATATGCTTGGCTCGATGGTGCTTATCACGCTCGGGGCGATGATCTGAAGGACACCCGGCAGGGTCAGAATCCCCCCCGCAGCTTCTCCAGCGCAACCCGCATGCGCTCCAACGCCTCGGTGAGGGTTGCGCGCGGACAGCCAAAGTTCAGACGCACAAAACCCTCTCCTTCCGGGCCGAAAGCCTTTCCATCGTTGAGGGCCACCCGAGCGTGCTCAAGGAAGAACTCGCACGGAGGCCCTGTGATACCCACCTCGCGGCAGTCGAGCCAGGCCAGGAAGGTGCCCTCCGGTCTGTGACATCTGATGCCAGGCATGTGGGTGGCGATGTACTCCAGCAGATAGTCGCGGTTTGCCTCTAGGTACACGAGCAGCTCGTCCAGCCATTCCTGCCCGTCACGGTAGGCGGCCAGGGCCGCCGCGTAGCCGAGCACGTTGACGTGGGATATTAGATGCGGCAGGGTCTTTTTGAGCCTGGCGCGCAGATCGGGGTTCTGGACCACACATACTGAACAGGAAAGCCCGGCGACGTTGTAGGTTTTGCTGGGTGCAAAGAGGGTGATCGTCTGTGCGGCCACCTCTGGATCAAGCGAGGCAGTCGGGATGTGCGGATGTCCCTGGAACACCAGGTCGCAGTGGATCTCGTCGGAGCAAATCACGACACCGTGGCGCAGGCATATCTCGGCCAGGCGCTCCAACTCGGCCCTCTCAAAGACCCGGCCGACCGGGTTATGGGGACTGCAGAACAGGAAAGTCGAGGTTCGATCCGTGATCGCCCCTTCGAAAGCTTCGAAATCGTGCTCGTATCGCGCCTGCCCCTCGATCAGCGGCACGATTTTGCAGGTGCGCCCTATCTCTGCTGGAGAGGTCAGCATCGGCGGGTAGACGGGGGTCTCTACCAGTAC
Source organism: uncultured Anaerolineales bacterium (assembly GCA_964444825.1). Taxonomy (GTDB): domain Bacteria; phylum Chloroflexota; class Anaerolineae; order B4-G1; family B4-G1; genus CAYUIS01. The sequence continues at coordinate 13,920 of CAYUIS010000139.1, forward strand.
CTCGTCGCCCGGCTCGCCGACGGCGTAGCAGGCCAGGCTAAACCCTGTCACTACCCCAGAGAAGAAGAATATATCATCCGTCTCGACTTGCCAGCCGTACAACCGAGCCAAGCGCTCCTGAACCACCTCCCGGAGGCTGTGTGGCGGCAACCCATAGCCAAAGACGCCGTGCGCCACGCGCTCCTGCAGCGCCTGGATCACCGGCTGCGGCGCGCTAAAGTCCATATCGGCCACCCACAGGGGCAGCACGTCCTCGTTTCCGTCCTTGTTGTACTGACGCCATTTGGCGCTGTCGCTGTGGAGCCGATCGATGATGTGGTCAAAGTCGTGAGGCACAGTCTCTCTCCTGTTTGGGATTAGGGGCAAGTAACTAACGCCGGGGAATAATAGCACACGCCCACTGGCTAGTCAAACTAGGTTGGTAAGCCGTAAGCCGTAGCTCCCAGCCCTTGTCTCAAGGGCGGCTTGACCAGGAGCTCTTGCCAGTAACCTACTGCTCGCAGCCCTCGTCCCGAGGGCGGTTTGACCAGGAGCGCCTGTTGGCAACCTACTGCTCCCAGCCCTCGTCCCCGAGGGCGGCTCGACCAGGAGCCCTTGCTAGCAAGCTATTGCTCCCAGCCCTCGTCCCGAGGGTGGCTTGACCA
>CAYUIS010000140.1:0-14296 GCA_964444825.1 uncultured Anaerolineales bacterium
TCCACTTCGTGCTTGTGCGGCGGGTAGGTGCTCCAATTGCCACTGGGGGTAAAGGTTTCGCCCACGATGAGCCGCCGGGCGGGCAGATCGGGCTGCGCGGTCAGGGTGAGGACCTCGTGGTAATAGCGCTTGAAATTGGCCGCACCCCACACGCCGTTTTTCACCTGTTCCGGGGCGATGACGTAGGGATCCGCTTCCAGGTCGCTCGGCGCGCTGGTCATACCGATCTGAACCGGCCCCTCTGCGGTAATGGTATAGTCGACGCCAGCGGGCAGGTAGACAGCATGCGGTTTCCCAGCAAAGACACTAGGCCGTCTCCCGACTTTTTCGAATCGCTTCCCGGCCACCTCAAAGGTAGCCTTGCCGCCCAGGATCACCGCCAGCACCTCGCGCTCGCCGGTTTGGCCGGAATACTGTTCCCCTGTGGGCAGCACCAGCAAGCCAAAGTCCAGTAATTGACATGGGTTGTGGGAAAGGGCATTCAACCCCTGTCCGGTTTCCAACGACGTAAAGTATTTCATTCTTACACCTCCAATGTGATAGTATACCGCCTGCTTTCAGGGCCTGTCTCCTAAACCCCGTCCAAGACCAAGCGACTGATGCCATTACGAGTCAGACCTCTATGTTGGATTTCCTTGTTCAAGCGCCATATTGATCACAGACAATCTCGTCACGTTCGAGCAACCGAATGGCGGCTCCTCCTGAACGATGCCGCTTATGTCATTCAAGCTAAGGTCATCTGCATCCTGGCAGCGTATGCCTTCGACGGCGTTCAGATGCAGGTCCTCCAGAACTACGTGCTCAATTGGCTGTTCCGGCAACCCACGTATCACGACAGCCACTCCGGCGCTTTCGCAGGTTACATCCCTGATATAGATGTTTCGGAAGACGGGCGCAGCATCCGATCGCGACTCCGCTGTGGAAGAGCCATAGAACATGTTCAGGACAATGGCCTCGCGACGCAAGTTTGCCATATAGATGTTCTCAAAGTAGACATTTTCGACAGAGCCGCCGCGCCCGCGCATAGATTTGAGCCGGATGCCCTGATCGCCTCCAGTAAACCGGCAATCGGAGACGTGGATGTTGCGAACGCCGCCCGACATCCCGCTGCCGATGGCCACTGCCCCATGACCTTCGCTCATATGACAGTTGCGGATGACAATGTTCTCACAGGGTCTTCCCACCCGCCAGCCATCCTCATTCATCCCCGAGTTAATGGCGATGCAATCATCACCTGTGGAGAATGAGCAGTCTTCGACGACGACGTTGCAACAGGAATCGGGATTGAGACCATCGTTGTTCGGCCCTCTGGTGTCAACCGTCACATTCCTCACGAGAACGTCCTGGCAATAGACCGGATGTAGCGTCCACATAGGGCCATTTCGAAAGGTCACCCCCTCGATTAGCACGTTGCGACAACTGATTGCTTGAAGGAACTGTGGTCTCAGCGCTGCTGCTTCAGTGCCATAGATACGCTTCTCGACTGGAATCCCGTCGAACTCGGCATCGTAGAGTGTTTTAGCGGCAGCCTGTTGCAGCTTCTTCCAGTGCCACCAGGCCTCGCCCTGCCCGTCAAAAGCCCCCTCGCCGGTGACGGCAATGTTCGCACAATCGTGAGCGTAAATAAGAGGCGAGTAGTTATAGCACTCGACTCCCTCCCAACGGGTAAAGACGACCGGCAAATAGTCGGCAGGCCGCGTGCTAAAGCGCACCAGCGCGTCTTTTCCCAGGCGCAGGTTGACGTTGCTACGGAGATGGACGGAGCCAGTGAGCCAGGTCCCCGCCGGAACCCAGACCATCCCCCCACCCTGTCTGTGACAGGCCTCGACAGCCTGGCGAAAAGCCCGGGTGTTCAGAGTGCTGCCGTCATCCACCGCACCGTAATCCCGCACGTCAAAGACACGATCGGGAAAAGAGGGCGCTTCTACCACTGGCATGTCGAAGGGTAGAGGTGCTTCCATCACAACTGCTCCAGACGCTCCATTTCAACGCTGGCCAGGATAAAAGCGCCAACGCCCTTGTGTTCGTTAGACACGACTGGTTCCCTGATATAGTACTCGAATGAGCCATCCCGATACGGTTCGCCGCCTAAACCGCCGACGCTGCAGATCCCGCCCAGGTTTACCAGCCCAGCGTCGTCAGAGCTGATGAACTGCTCCAGGATCCCATCGTAGCCTCTGCGGGCCGCGCCCAGATAAGCGTGGTCAAGGTACCCCTTTCTGATGCCCTTGGCCATGGCATAGACAAACGTGCACGATGCGGAAGCCTCCAGGTAGTTCCCCTGCCTGTTCCCCTGATCGAGCACCTGATACCACACGCCGGTGGCGGGATCTTGAACACCGACTGCAGCAGCGACGGTGGTTTCTAGGACCTTGACGAGCCTATCCCTCTGGGGATGGGCCTCAGGCAGATGATCCAACACATCCGGGATGGCCATAGCGTACCAGCCCATGGCCCGTCCCCAGAAACTTGCGGAGCATCCAGTGGCGGGATCTGCCCACTTTTGTTCCCTGCTCTCATCCCATCCATGATGGAGCAAGCCGGTTTTGGAATCGCGGGTGTGCTTTTCAATCAACAGAATCTGATGAATCACGTCGTCAAAGGCTGCGGGTTCACCGAACTTGCTGCCAAACTCGGCGTAAAAGGGCGAGGCCATATAGATGCCGTCCAGCCACATCTGGTGAGGGTAGATCTGCTTGTGCCAGAACCCTCCCTCGCCCGTCCGGGGTTGGGTCTGCAACTGTTTCCTTAGCAGATAGATCGCCTTTTTGTAGCGCTCGTCGCCGCTCGTGTCGTAGAGCACAAAGAGCAACTTGCCCTCGTTGATCTGGTCAAGATTGTATTCCCCCAACCGGTAGGTGCGGATATCCCCATCGGCATCAACAAACTCGTCAATGTTCCTTTTCACATAATCATAGTACTTATCTTCGCCGGTCTTTAGCCACAGCTCCCGGATGGCCAAGAGCACCACGCCTGGCTCATAGTGCCACCGCCTTGCTAGCAATGGATACCGCTCCATCGTAGAGTCGGCCATTGGCGCCGACCAAGTCAATTCGGTCTCGTCCAGCCCCGATGTTTTCACAGTGAATCCTCCCGTCCCCAGAAATCGAGCGCCTTCCCCTCCAGCGCCAGCAAGGCTTCCAGAAAAAAGTAATCCCCGCAGATGAAATAAGCATCCACGCCCAGTCCCTTGTGGGCGTGATAGGTCCCGTGGCGCAGCAGCCCCTGCGCTTCTGGCTCGATCTCGAAACAATGGGCAACCAGGGAATCCAATAAAGCGCGCGCCGAGTCACGAAACTCGGTCCCCTCCGCTTCACCGCCCAACCGGGCAAGCCGCAGCATTCCGCTGGCAGCGATGGCGCCTGCCGAGCTATCGCGGTGATGAGATACATCCCCGGGAAGGCGCAGATCCCACCAGGGCACGCCGTCAGAGGGCAACTCGGCCATAAAGCGGCGTGCTGCCTGCTGGGAGGCCGCCAGGAAACGCCCTTCCCCACACCACTCGGCCGCCAGCGCAAAGCCGTATATGGCCCATGCCTGCCCCCGGGCCCAAAGGGAATCGTCGGCATACCCCTGATGCGTGCGGGGGCCGACAGGCTGGCCCGTCTCCTGATCCAGGAAGAACGTATGGTAGGTGGATCCATCCGGTCGCAAAAGGTAACGCAGGCTGGTCTCAGTATGTTCCAGTGCCGCCTGGTGATACTGAGGATCACCTGTCTGTTCGGCAGCCCAGAACAGGAGCGAGAGGTTCATCATCGTGTCGACGATCATCCTGCCCCCTTCCGCCGGGTCGCCGACGGCCCCCCAGGCCTGGACATATTTCCCCTGGGGGCGGTACCGCTGCACGAGTTCTTGAGCGGCTCGTAGGGCCAGTTCCCGCGCTTCCCGATCACCGGTCACCTGCCACTGAGCGCGAGCGCACAGCGTGAACAAAAAGCCCAGGTCGTGGGTGATGTGGATCCGTTCGTCCAGCCGTTCCTCAAAGCTAGGCAGGAGGGTCTCTGCATGCGCCTGTAAGTCCTCATCCCCGGTGGCCACGTACGCAAGCCACAACAGGCCGGGCCAGAAACCGGCCAGCCAATTGGTGTTCCCCGTGAGTTGGTAACCCATCCCGTCTCCCACAGTGGGAAACTGGCGTCCAAACGCAACGTGACAACGCCGAATCCGCTTCAGTGATCCTGCCAAAGCAGCCTGCATATCTACGTGGGAGGACAAGATATGAGACATAGCCTCAGCCTGATCACGCGCCATAACGCCGGTAGCGCTGAACGACCTCGAACATGGCAAAAATGTTGTCGTCGGGCGTGCCGTGGTCCATGTTGAAACAGCAGAGCCCCGCCTGTTCCAGCGGCCCGGCCGCCAGCAACAGCTTTTCCGTATCCTCGGCAATCTCCTGTGGGGTGCACTGCAGCAAACGCGCTGGGCTCAGCCGCAGGTTAAGAAAAGCGTCGGGCAACGCCTGGCGGCAGGCCGCCACATCGGAGCCCCATCCCACCTCAAAGTAACACGCTGGTAGCTCTGCATACACAGGGGCGATCTTGTGCGTGTTGTCGCCACAGTGGTGGACACCGAAGGGCTGCATGCGTTCGGCCATCCGCTGTTCCACAGGCAAATGCAGCTCGCGATAACTGTCGGGCGATATCATCTGTACCGAGCAGTTGGCGTGGAGAAAGAGGCTCCGATCTACATGCGCCACCATACGGTTGACCGAGATGGAACAACTGCCCGTCCGCTGGCGGACGTACGACGCCACGTCCACGATCAGCTCACCGATCATATCGAGCAGTCGCCGGACGCGCCTAGGAGCCTGGTAAAAGTCGAGAAAGAGCTGCTGGCCGTACAGATGATAGGCTGCGTTCAGCAGCCCATCGGTGTTCAGGTCGCCCACCAGGTAGCCGTGCTTGACCTCCAACGCATCCATGTCAGCAATGAGTGGCTTCATCGGCCAGGTTTCTCGAAAATCAGGCTTCTCCATCGCCTCGATCTGTGCGACTGCTAGATCAACAGATTGCGGCTGGGGAGCGGCGTCGGGGGCGAACAGAATATGCGCACCGAGAAGCGCAGGGATGACAAAGCCGCCAGCGACGTGCAAGGAGCCGATGATGGGGCGAGGCTGCGGATCGGGATCGCCCAGTCCCAGGTCGCCGTAGCGTGTGTGGAGCACGCGCCGCATGGTGATGTCATTCTGGATGCGCGTCTGGGCGTCGAAATAGAACGACTTGTCGAACGAAATGCCCGCCGTGTGATACCACCAGTTGGGATTAAAGACAAGCTCAACAGGCAGGAATTCCCCAGCCGCACTCATAGACACAGGTAACCTATCCTTCGATGCATCTACTATCTGGCACGGGCCAGTGATGAGTAATGTCCCACTCGGCAGTTTGGCCGGAACCCGCCAAAGGAGCAGATACCCAGGGGGACGTCAGTCGTAAGCGATACCGGCCAAGCCCAGCTCGTCCGCTAGGTGGCAGGAAACCCAGTGGTCGTCGCTCATCTCGCGCCACAGGGGGGCCTCGCTCTTACAGATGTCACGAGCATAGCGACAGCGGGGATGGAACTTGCAGCCCGGGGGAGGGTCGGCTGGGCTGGGGACGTCTCCTGGGAGAATAATCCGGTGTGATACGTGATCCGGGTCAGTACGAGGGACCGCTGAGAGCAAGGCCTCAGTGTAGGGATGCAGAGGATCGCAATAGAGATCATCCGCCGAGGCCAACTCCACGATGACGCCCAGGTACATCACCGCCACGCGGTCGCTGATGTGTTCCACCACAGAAAGATCGTGAGCGATGAAGAGATAAGTCAGTCCAAACTCTTTTTGCAGGTCTTCGAGCAAGTTGAGGGTCTGCGCCTGGATAGAGACATCCAGAGCCGAGACCGGCTCATCACAGACGACGAGCTTGGGTCGGAGGGCCAGGGCGCGGGCAATGCCGATGCGCTGCCGCTGCCCACCGCTAAATGCGTAAGGATAGCGGCTCATATGCTGCGCCCTAAGACCCACGGCCTCAAGCAGGTGCCGAACCTGGGCTTTGAGTTCGTCCCCCCTGGCAATGCCATTGATCACGAGAGGTTCGCTGATAATGTCCATCACCGTCATCCGCGGGTTTAGAGAGGAGAACGGATCCTGGAAGATAATCTGCATCTGCCGCCGGACGGGTGCCATCTCATCTCTGGAGAGTCTCAGAATGTTCACCAGATCCCCGTTTTGCCGAAACAGAACCTCGCCTGCCGTCGGCTCGTAGGCACGCAGAATACACCGCCCGGTGGTCGTCTTGCCGCAGCCCGACTCTCCAACCAATCCCAGTGTCTCGCCCTCGCGGATGGAAAAACTTACCCCATCCACGGCGCGGACGTGACCGACCACTCGGCGGAAAAAGCCCTTCTGGATCGGAAAGTACATCTTGAGGTTCTTGACCTCCAACAGGAGGGGATTCTTTGTCTTTGCAGGAGTTTCTACAGATTCATTCATCGTTCCTATCCTAGATGAGATGACCTCATGCACAGCCCTCAGCTATACAACACGCACCGCACCTGGTGACGGGGTTCCACGGAGAGAAGCGAGACCTCTTCCCTGCAAGCCGGCTTCTTCGGAGCAGGGCAGCGGGGATAGAAGGCGCATCCCGAGGGCACCGAATAGGGATCGGGAACGCTGCCGGGAATTGGGGTCAGGCGTGCCTTCACCCGGTAGCCCATGTGCGGGATAGAGCGCATCAGGCCCACTGTATAGGGATGAAGCGGACGATGAAAGATGGTGCGCACGTCGCCGCTCTCCACGATTTTGCCCATGTACATCACGGCCACACGGCTGCACGTCTCGGCAATGACCCCCAGGTTGTGCGTGATCATCAGGATTGCCATGCCAAACTCTTGCTGAAGGTACTTCATCAGCTCCATGATCTGTGCCTGAATGGTGACGTCCAGCGCTGTGGTCGGCTCATCAGCGATGAGGAGCGCCGGGTTACAGGAAAGAGCCATAGCGATCATAGCCCGCTGCCGCATCCCCCCGGAAAACTGGTGGGGATACTCGTCAAACCGCTGCTGTGGCAGGGCAATCCCCACTTCTTCCAACATCTTGATCGCCCTCTCTCTGGCCTCCTCCTCACATACGCACTGGTGAAGTTCCACAGTCTCCGCAACCTGGCTACCCACTGTATGCACTGGAGACAGCGATGTCAGGGGTTCCTGAAAGATCATGGCAATCTCGTTCCCCCGAATGCTACGGATGACTTCCCCATCGGGATCCAGCGTCGTCAGATCAATAGGCGGCTCCCCCGATCCCCGATCGAACATAATCTGACCCTGAACGATGCGGCTCGTCTTGGGCAGCAGGCGGAGGATCGAGAAGGCAGTGACGGTCTTGCCACATCCGGACTCACCGACCAATCCGAGGGCTTCGCCGGGCCGGATACTCAGCGATACTCCATCCACAGCTCGGACCTCTCCATCCAGGGTACGAAAATAGGTCTTTAAATCTTGTATCTGAACGATGTAACGCCGCTCGTCTGTATTCATAGCATCCCACTCACACTGTGTAAGGATCAACTGCATCGCGCAAGCCATCGCCCAGATAGCTAAAGGCCAGAATGCAAATAGCTACGGCTGCGGCCGGGGTGAACACCCAGGGATAAAGCGCGAGCGACTGGTAGTTCTGGGACTCTTGAATCAACACGCCCCAACTGGTCGCGGGCGGGCGCAGTCCCAGCCCTAGGTAACTCAGCGCCGTTTCGGCCAGGATCATGGATGGCATGGCCAACGTGGACACGACGATGATCTGACCCAGGGTGGCCGGCACCAGGTGCCTGAAGATGATCCAGCGATCCTTGGCCCCGGCCAGCTTGGAGGCCATAACAAAGTCCTGGTTGCGCAGGGCCAACACCTGGCCGCGCAGTTGACGAGCCAGCCAGGTCCATTGAAACAGAGACAGAATGACGCTGATCGCAAAGTAAGTTTGGGCGATCGTCCAGGTTAGTGGGATGGCTGCCGACAGAGCCATCCACATAGGGACGTTCGGAAAGGCACGGATCAGCTCGATCAGCCGTTGAATGATTTCGTCTACCCAACCACCATAATAGCCCGAGAAGACACCGAGCACAGTGCCCAGAACCAGGCTCATTGCCACACCCACCAGGCCGATGGTCAGCGAGATCTGGCTGCCGAGCAGAATACGGGAGAACATGTCCCGCCCCTGCCGGTCGGTGCCCAGTAGAGACACCGGCATGTCCCCTTCGCCTACGAAAATGTGCACGTCGGTCGGGAACAACCCCAATAGCTCGTATGGATCGCCGTGGGTAAAGAATCGAACAAAGGTCTTTTCGCCTGTAAGGCGGTACTTTTTGCGCAGGTCCGCGTCATATTCGGCCTCGTAGGCATAGACGTACGGCCGGAGCTTGCCCTCGTTGAACAGGTGAACGGACTGGGGTGGCAGGTAGATATGTTTGACAAAGCGCGTGGTCGCCGTATACGGTGCGAAAAAACCGCCAAAGGCTGCCACCAGATAGAACAGCAGGATCAGAGCACCGCCAGCCACGGCCACCCGGTTGCGAATAAACTTGCGCCACATCAAACGCCATTGCGAGGCGCCATAGATGACCTCCAAGGACTTGCCAGCTACCTTCTCGACCTCCAGATCTTCCTCCAGATCTATTGTGCCAGCCACTCCCTCGTAGAGCTCAAACAGCTCCTGGGATCGAGTTGCCAAATCTTCCATAGGTAAAACCTTCCTTCTATCCCCGATTCCTAGCTGTAGACAATCCTCGGGTCGACTATCGCCAGGACAATGTCGGCGAGGAGGTTCGAAATCATAAGCATCAGGACCATGATGAGCAGGATCGTTCCCGACAGGTACACGTCCTGAGTCAGCAGAGCGTGCAAATAGATCGGACCAAGAGTCGGGATCATCATCACGATGCCCACCAGTGCTGACTGGTTGATGACTTTTGGTATCTCCAGGGCCATAATACTGATCAGAGGGTTGATGGCCAAGCGCACAGCGTACTTGTTGATCACCTTTCGCTCTGCAAGCCCTTTGGCTCGCGCCGTGATGATGTGCTGCTGTCCCAGGACGTCCAGCATGTTGCTGCGCATAATACGCTGAAGCTGCGCCGTGCTCGACAGACCGAGGACAAAGACAGCGGGCAGCAAATGAACGAGATAGTCCTTGGCCTTTTCCAAGCTAAAAGGGGCGTTCTGCATCTCGCGCGACAAAAGCCCTCCGGCGTCGACGTCCAAGACAACAATGGCAAGAAACATCCACACAAGCGCCACGAGAAAACCGGGCAGGCACAGTCCAAAGAACCCCACTGCCGACAGCACGTGGTCGCCGATAGAATACTGATGCGTGGCCGAGTAGATACCAATAGGGAAAGAGACAGCGATCATAAAGATCAGCGATAGAAACCCGATAAAGAGGGTAAAAGCAAGTTTGTTGGCGATGACGTTCCAGACAGGGGCATTATATGCCAGGGACCAGCCAAAATCCAGCCGGAACCAGCCCTTGATCCACTTCCAGTACTGAACAGGTAGGGGCTGATCCAGACCCCATATCTCTTGCAACTTTTCGATAGTCTCTTTGTTTTGTCCCCCACCGGTCGCGGCTACCTCAGCCTGCAACGTGGTAAAGAAATCGCCTGGCGGCAACTGGATGATAATAAACGTGAGAACAGAAATGAGGACGAGGGTCGGGATCATAGCCAAAAGGCGTCTCAGAATATATGCGAACATCTCCCATCCTCCATAGATAGCAGGCTTGTGGAGCGTAGATCTGCTGTACCAGAAACAGAAGGCCGGTGATAAGAGGGGTCTGCAGGCATGGTCTGCCCAAGCAGACCCCTCTTCGTTTCCCGCGTTAGTGCGGGTCCATCCAGAAGTGGCTCGGATCCATCGTGCCGGGAGTCATGACGATCCAGTCAGAGGTGTGATCCGCGCTGACGTTGTGGAAATAGTTCTTGACGACAACTGGGCCGGGCGCCCCGCCGCAAGTCTGGATCACGCCGAGGCTCATCGTGGTCGTGCGCACGATCTCTTTGGCGATCCTGAGCTGTTCGGCCGGGTCCACAGTGGCCCGGTAATCGTCGTACAGGTCCATCAACGCCTTTAGTTCAGCGTTTGGTTCCTCGCCTTCCGTGCCGCCGGTCTTGTACCAGATGCCAAAGGCGGGTGCCATCCACGACCGCTCGTCGAAGGGGAACTGGTAGATGGGGTCGACCATGGGCACCAGGCCGCGGTCGGTGGTCCACACGCCGATCATGACCTCGTTGGCGCAGGCCTTGGGCCAGTAAACATCACGGCTCATGGTCTCCACCCGGGTGTCGAGGCCGACAGCCCGCCACCACTCGGCCACCAACTCGACGCCATCGTACTGAGAACCAGAGGTGTACGAGGTCTCGATGACGAGTTGGAGCGGGGAGCCGTCGGCAAAGGTGCGCATGCCGCCAGCACCCACTGGCAGTCCGATCTCGTCGAGCAGTGACTTGGCCAATTCAACGTCGTACTCGCCGTAGATGCCCGCGATGTCGGGCTGGTAGAGCGCCGAGTCCTCCACGACGCTGATGGTCTGCGGCACAGCCGTGCCCAGCCAGAGGATATCGTTGAGAGTGTCACGGTCAATGGCCTGGGATAGGGCCTGGCGGAACTTGAAGTTCTGCAGCAGCTCGCGGTAGGCGGGATCGGCGTAGCTCTGGTTGGGGAAGAAGGTCAGGCCGGACGCTTGAGCCTGGGGCCAGAGGAACATGTGGTAGTCGCCTGCTTCGGCCTGTTCCTGGTAGACCGGGTACTGGGACAACTGGATGCCTCGGTGCTGCATATCCAGCTTGCCGGCCAGGCCCAGGGTGTTAATGGCCGTATTATCCTCGACCAGGTAGAAATAAACCTCGTCAATGTAGGGCAACTGGTTGCCCTCGACGTCTATCTTCCAGTAGTAGGGGTTGCGTGTGGCGATCATATGATCCCCACCCTCTTCCCAGTCGGAGATGATCCAGGGAGTCATGGCTGGACGCTCAGGATTATACTCCCAGGCCTTGGCCTCAAATTCCTCGTAGGTCGCATCGGAGTTATACTTGGGGTGGAACTGCTCTAGGTAATGCCTGGGGGCAAAGAAGCCAAAACGCTCAAAGCCCAGCGGCCATTGGTTGCCGTGGAAGGCCAGGCCCACTGTCTCGGCCAGACCATTCGGCCCGGCGAACTTGAGTATGATGGTCTCGTCGTCCACCTTCTCAAGCTCCATCGGCTCGCCGTTGACCACCCACTCGGCGTGGGGCGCCGCGGTGATCTCCGGATCGTTCTCAATGTCCTCCCACCAAAAGATGATGTCGTCCACGGTGAAGGGTGCGCCGTCAGACCACTTGAGCCCGTGGCGCAGGTGAAGCGTCAGCTCGGTGCCATCCTGATTCCACTCCCACACATAGGCCAGTCCCGGCTGGACCGGGTCCTTGGGGTCACGCGGCCAGCGCAGTACAGGCTCGTAAACGATACGCCCGAAGCAGTGAAAGTCGTTGATACCCCGCCAGCCCCGGTACCAGGTGCCACCGTATTGTCCTACCGAACTGACAGGCAGGACCATCGGTGGATCTTCGGGCAGCCGTTCATCTACCGGCGGCAGGTCGCCGCTTGCCACCATCTCCGCGAGCATGGGCGCTTCGCTGTACGCAGACGGCGGTTCGACGGTCACTTCTACCTCCTTGACCACCTCTACCGTCTCCTTGACTTCGACCTGCTGCTCGACGACGACCGTCTCTTTGATGATCTCCGGCGCTGCCGGAGCACACGCGGCCAGCACAAACACTAACACGACGGACAAGTTGAGAAGCGAAAGCTTGCGCATCTTTTTTTCCTCCTTGACTTTGTTATAATGGTTTGGTACACTTTCCCCTGTGTGGAGGGATATCCACATGACCTTTGCGCGCAGGTCACGATTCTGGGCCAATCGGGAGTTGTGTCCTGTGCGCATCCTCTATTCCTCTCTTTAACACGGATTGAATTGTTTGAAAAGACTCGTCACCCCCCTTTCTGTACGATACAGGTTTTGGGACCGAACAGTCCCAGTCACGTAGCCACTATCTGGGCAAAGGGTCACATCTTGAGGACTCTTCCGCTATCCCACCTCCCTTCGCAATTCTGAACTCTCTTCATTTGAGCGTCTCGCCATACTGATATCCCAACTTGCTGGATATTGCCTGGCCAGCTCTTGTAGCCGCATCCGCTAGGTCGTAAAGTCGGGGGAGAGGAAGGCGATAGGCAGGTCCTGAGGTGCTGATGGCAGCGATGACGTAGCCTGTGTGGTCAAACACCGGTGCGCCCACACAACGTATCCCCTCCTCGATCTCCATATCATCGATAGCATATCCCTGGGTCCGTACGAGTTCGAGGTGTTCTTCTAATGTCGCTCTATCCGTGATCGTGATGGGAGTGCGGGCCGTAAACAGCATCTGGTCAAGCACTGCAGCGCGTTCCTCGCTTGGTAGGAACGCAAGGATTACCTTGCCAAGCGCCGTGCAATGCAGGGGGTTCCGAGTGCCCAAGGTGCAGTGCATACGCACCGATTGAGAACCGTCCGCCTTGCCCACGTACAGTATCTCCGTACCATCCAGGACGCCGAGGTGGACTGTCTCGCCAGAGATCCGGCTCAATTCGCTCATATCTGGCTTGGCGAGTTCCGGCAAGTCAAGACGATCCAAGAAACTCTTGCTCAGGCTGAGTACTCTTGCCCCAATCTGGTAATGGCCGCCATCCTGGGTGGTTGCGACGTAGCCACGAGTCAACAGCGTGGCGAGGTGTCGATATGCCGTAGGGCGGGATAGACTACATTGTCGCGCGACCTGTTGCACAGACAAGGGCTGCTCGGCGGCAGCCAGACACTCCAGTATGCCAAGCGTCTTGAGGACAGACTGTGTGAGATTAGCTCCATCTGCTCCAGGGCTTGCTTGCGACATTCATACCTCGCCCGTTCGGCCCTACCCAAACGATCGTTGCTTCAGAAAGCTCGGGGACAGTCTAGAAGTGAGCGACCGTCCTTTGTTCATAGTACGGACAGTGCGTTCACCATACGGACATTATACTGCATACCATTAAGCCTGTCAAGTATATTTCCCTGTCTGGCTAGTTCAGCGCCTCTATGGTGCGCTGGTACGGATAACAAGTTTCGGTTGCAGCACAATTTCCCCGCAACCTTCTGGACAACCCCTGATCTGATCCAGCAACAACCGCATGGCTTGATCGCCCATCTCGTGTCGAAGCACGCGGCAGGTGGTCAATGACGGGGTGACCAAAGCGGCCAAAGGGATATCGTCAAAGCCGACGACAGCTACGTCGCCGGGAACGCTGCGCCCCAGGTCGGCGCAGGCGTGCAATGCGCCAATCGCGACCAAGTCATTGTAGCAGAAGAGGGCCGTCAATTCGGGGCAAGTGGTCAGTAGTTCCTGGCCAGCTTCCTGCCCCCCTTCTACGGTGGGAGAACAATGGCGTACATAGGCAGAGTTGCTTGAAAAGCCAGCCGCACCCATAGCGGCGCGATAGCCCCTGACCCGCTGCAGGCTGCTCCGGGAGGCTGGTGGTCCTGCCAAAAGGCCCACCGTCTGATGACCACTATCCAGGAGATGTCGTGTGGCCATCTGCCCCCCGGCTTCGTCGTCAATAATCACCACACCCACATTGCCGTCTTCGCCCAGCGGTTCCAACCGCCGGTTGACCAGTACGACGGCAGGATGCCGGTCCACGATCCTCCGCAAATCGCTATCGTCGAGCCGCGAACTGCACAGCACGACGCCGTCCACGCGTTTCTCCTCCAGCGATTGCAGCACAGCCAACTCGCGTTCCGGGTCCTCGTCTGTGTTACACAGGAACACATTGTAGCCCTCTGCGTAGGCCACCTGTTCTGCGCCCCGGGCCACGTCGGAGAAAAACGGATTGGCGACGTCGAGGATCACGAGTCCCAGTGTGTGGGTTTGGCGGGTAGCAAGTCCCCGGGCAATCCCGCTGGGGCTGTAGCCCAGTCGATCAATGACTGTCTGGATGTGCTGGCGAGTGGCGGGGCTGACGTCGTCTTTGTTATTGATCACCCGCGAGACGGTCATTGCTGAGACCCCCGCCTCACGGGCGACGTCGGTCAAAGTAACGCGATGAGTCACGAGATCCTCGCTGTTAGCGCTACCGGTAACGCTAACATTATACCGCAGTTACAACGGTTTGTCAAGGGGTTTTTGCTGGTGGGGGCACTAAAAGCCGAGCAGTGTGATTAGTTCTCAGAGCCCACGCAGATAAGCAATACTCTGTTCGGCCGACGTGTCAGCATCAGGCAGGGGCATAA
>CAYUIS010000141.1:0-14152 GCA_964444825.1 uncultured Anaerolineales bacterium
CCTGGTTGACTGACAAAACTCGGATGCCACTTGTGGCGTGACTTTGGAGGCCGGGAAATGGAACACGGACAAGATCAAATCGTCCTTCAAATCCGTGTTTTTCCGTGTTGGTCCGTGTCCGAGAAGGATTTGTCAGTCAATCAGCACTCACTACTCTATCTGCTTCTCGATTCTCCTGCTTCCCAGATAGACAAGGAGCCCCAACACAAGTGCAAGCAGCCCGCTAACCTTCACTACTGTGAAGAAATAGTCCACCACTTGCGTCAGGCCTAGTTCCTGCCCCAGGAGTATCCTGTACTTGAAGACTGTGAAAGCGAAGCCCAGCAGGACAAAGCCCCCATATCCAGCCAGAACCCAGCGTAGCTTCATTTTCCGTCGGTCGACGCCGCCTCTGATATACAACAGCGACCCAAGGAAAACGATAACATTGAACGCTATGATGACCGCGATGTCCTCATGTTCTTCGATGGCTTGATGTAGCACAAATTGCCTGTACAATTGGACGCCCATCAGCGCATACATGGTGATGATGTACATCGTAGTGCAAATTCTGCGCAAGATGTCCAGGTCACGCTCGTCCAGTCTAAAGGGTCCTTTCTTCATCTTGTTCGTCCTCCCAAAACACTTGATCCAGCGTTTTGTCCAACGCTTTAGCTATTCGTATACACAGGTTCAAGGTGGGGTTATAGCCTCCCTTTTCAATGAGCCCGATGGTTTGCCGGGTCACATCGACCTTGTCAGCAAGCTCCTGTTGGGTGAGGTTCTTCTCTATTCTAGCCAGTCTTAGCTTCATTCTCGCCGGTGCCTTCATAGATGTCATTATAACATATACATTGCATTTTGTCAAGTATATATTGCATCGTGCCACATATCGCTAACATCCACACTTAACCGGGCCGGCGGCCCAGGCAGAAGCCGCACCGGCCTGCGAGAGCCAGTGCAGCCCTCCAGTTCCTCCCTCCATCTCTCCCAAATACCCATAGAGGCGCCACAAGACCATATCCCCATCAACACCCCTCACCTCTTCGACTACAACGGCACACTCATGGAGAGCCGCTCCCCCAACGACCTGGTGGCCTTCGAGGTGTGGGATGAACTGGCCGATGGCGACGCGACCATCCATTTCGCGATGTTCTTCTGGGCCGATGATTTGCACACCAAGGCAGGGCGGGGTAAAATTGGACGGCAAGCAAGTGATTAGGTTGAATGGGCTTCCTCCATAATGATCAAAGAGATACAGGCCAAAGTCCTACTGTCCTACGTCAAGCAGCCCGACCCGTGGTTCGGGCTCAGGTACAACATGAACCTGTACAGAGGTTGCGAGCATCGATGCGTTTATTGCGACTCACGAAGCGAGTGCTACCAAATCGATAACTTTGACCGGGAGGTGCTGATCAAAGCAAACGCCCTTGACCTGCTCAGAAAGGAGCTGTCCCGCAAGCGCGTCAAGGGCACCATCGGCACCGGGTCAATGAACGATCCCTACATGCCGCTGGAGAAGGAGGTGAACCTCACCGGACGAGCCCTGGAGATCATTGCCCAGTTCAGATTTCCCGTTCACGTCGTCACCAAGAGCGATCTGGTGCTGCGCGACCTGGACACCCTGATCGAGATCAACAAGGTGTATGCAGCCGTCAGTTTTACGGTCACCACCGCCGACGATGAGCTAGGCAAGAAACTGGAGCCGGGCGCGCCGCTTGTCTCCGCTCGTTTTCGGGCGATGCGAGTCCTGGCCAAGCACGGCATTCGCACCGGCGTCACCCTGATGCCCATCCTCCCCTTCATCGAGGACACGGAGGAGAACATCACCGCCATCGTGGAGCAGGCGTGCGAACACGGCGCGACTTATTTCATCCCTTGGTTCGGTATGAGTCTGCGCGACAGACAGCGCGCCTACTACTATGCCCAGTTGGACAGACTCTTTCCGGGGTTGAGGCAACGATACGAGCGGACCTATGGCGATCGATATGATTGCCCGGCGCCCAATGCGGATCGGTTAGCCAAGCTGTTCTACGAACTGTGCGAGCGGCACTCTATCGCGACACGCATCACGCCATACCAGCCCGAGACGGCGACGCAGTTAAGCCTGTTTTGATCGACCCCTCTGGATTATTCATAATGAAGGTTCGTATCCAAGGCGCTAGCGAGCACAACCTCCAGGACATAGACGTCGAATTCGGCGCTGGCCTGACTGTCGTGACTGGCGTCTCCGGCTCGGGCAAGACCTCGCTCGTTTTTGACACCCTGTACCACGAGGCCCGCCGGCGTTTCCTGGAGGTGTTTGGAGTCGGCTCCGCTAGCTCCCGGCTCTCGCCCGCCAGGGTGCGGGACATCAACGGGCTCGGCCCAGCCATCGCCGTCGGTCAGAATCTGTTGAACCGCAACCCGAACTCGACGTTGGCGACCGCCTCTGGGCTCCACCCTTTCCTGAGACTCTTGTATGCCCGCTTCGGCCAGCGGCATTGCTCGCGATGTGGCACGGGTTTGGCCGTCCTGACCGAGGACGAGATTGTAGAACGCCTGGTGTCCCGCGCCAGGTCGGAATCACTGGCCGTCTTTGCCCCGCTGCTGCACGCCGTTTCCGGCAGCCACCACACGCTGCTCGGCTTGCTGGCCGCCGAGTTCGGCGCCCATAGGCTGCTGGTGGATGGTCGCCGCTGGCACTCTCAGACCCTGGATCCCGCGCTGCCCCACAGCCTTGAGGTCGAGGTCGCGCATTTGGCGGCCGGCACCTCCGCCAGCCGCGCCCGGGAGGCCGTCCAGTTGGCCGCAGCGCTGGGCGCTACCGTTCTCACCATCCGTAGCGAAAAAAGCGAGCGGTCACCATTGACGCTGTCCCGCGCTCCGGCCTGCGTGATGTGTGGCACCTGGTTCACCGATCTCGAACCGGTGCACTTTAACCAATCCTGCCCGCACTGTGCGGGGGAGGGTTGCCAGCGCTGCGGGGAGACCGGTATGCACCCTGAGGCAGCCGCCGTCCGCTGGGAAGGATTGCGTCTGCCCGATCTGTTGGCTCGCTCCGTGGCGGACGTACGCGCGCGCTTTGCTGACGCTGAACTGCCTTCTACAGCCACCCGCCTGCGGACTGAGATCTCCCGTCGGCTGGAGGCCCTTGACCAGGTCGGTCTGGGATACGTCACGCTGGATCGGCCATCTCCGACGCTGTCCCGTGGCGAGGCCCAGCGAGTTCGCCTGGCGGTCGCGCTGACCAACCGGCTGGAGGATATGTTGCACGTGCTTGACGAGCCTACGATTGGCCAGCACCCCGCCGACGTGGCCCGCCTGCTGCCTTCGTTTCGCCAGTTGGCCGGTCCGGTGGTCTACGTCGAACACGACCGCCTGGCCGCCGCGGTCGCTGACGCGGCCATTGACCTGGGCCCCGGAGCCGGCAGCGAAGGCGGGCAACTGCTGTTCAACGGAACCCCGGCACAGTTGTGGGAGACAGACACGCCCACCGGCCGTCACTTTAGCTTTCGCGAGCGCGTACACGCGCCCGAGCCCAGACCAACGCCGGACGATTTCCTGGTCGTACGCGGGGCCAACCTGCGCAACCTTCAGGATGTCGATGTGTCGATCCCGTTGGGCCGCCTGACGGTCATCACCGGCGTCTCTGGTTCCGGCAAGAGCACGCTGATCGAGGACATCCTCGTCGCTTCCCTATCTGGAAAAGAGCCGATCGGTTGCCGGGCCGTCGAGGGACCACCTCTGAGACCCGTCCTGGTCGACCAGAGTCCTATCGGACGCAACCCGCGCTCCAACCCCGCCACCTACACCAAGCTCTCCGACGCCATCCGTGACACCTTTGCTGCGGCCACAGGGTTATCCGCCTCCCATTTCTCGTTCAATCGTCCCGAGGGCGCCTGCCCAGCGTGCAACGGTATGGGCGCTATCGAGGTCAAGATGCGCTATCTACCCTCGACCTGGATTCCCTGCGCTGCTTGCGCTGGCCGACGTTTCTCGGACGAGGTGCTGGCCGCCCGGGTGGCTTTTGGGGAGCATCAGCTCTCTATTGCCGACTTTTACGATCTCTCCATTGACAAAGTTGTTTCCCTGCTGTTGCAGGCCGAGGGACTGAGCGAGAGGAATCATCAGGCCGCCAGGCACATCCTGGAGGCGCTGCGCGACGTGGGTTTGGGTTACCTGCCCCTCGGTCAGCCGTCGCCGACCCTTTCAGGAGGCGAGGCACAGCGGGTCAAGCTGGCCAAGCATCTGGGTCGGAGATCGTTGTCCCAGAGCCTGCTGGTGCTCGACGAGCCTTCCACTGGCCTCCATCCGCAGGACATCGTTGGCCTGCTCATCGTGCTGGATCGCCTCGTCCGATCCGGCGCGACCGTCGTCGTCGTCGAGCACAACACCGACGTCATCCGCGCTGCCGATTGGATAGTCGACCTTGGGCCAGGCGCTGGCCCCGCCGGCGGTCGCATCCTGTACACCGGCCCCCTGCCCGGATTGCTACAGGCTGAGCACTCGATCACCGGTCAGGTACTTCAGGCGGAGCTCCATACGTCCCCTCCCTCTTCTGATCTCCCGTCCAGGACCGCCGCCCGCCGATCGGACCACATCGCCATCCGGGATGCTCGCGCTCACAACCTGAAAGGAATAGACATCGATTTCCCCAAGGCCGCCCTCACTGTCGTCACCGGCGTCTCTGGTTCGGGCAAATCGAGCCTGGTGAGCGACGTGCTCGAGGCCGAGGCCCGGCGACGGTATCTCGAATCCCTCTCACTATACGAACGGCAATCTATGCAGGAGGGCCCTCAAGCGCCTGTTGGATCGGTGTCCGGACTGGGGGTGGCCCTGGCCGTGGGGACCAGCCGCGGTCGCTTTGAGCTACGCAACACCGTCGGCACCGGAACCGAGATCTCTTTCCATCTGGCCGTGTTGTTGGCCCATTTCGGCCAGCACCACTGCCTGGCTTGCGGGTCGGCGATGGATCGCGCCGGCACGCCGGGGTACAACGAGATGTGGCTATGCCCTGTCTGTCACACATCGGCTCCCATCGCCCAGCCCCGGCACTTTTCGCCATCCACCTACGCCGCAGCCTGTCGCACGTGCCACGGTGTCGGGTCGCTCTCCGTGCCAAATCCGGACAAGCTGATCACCCATCCAGACAAGCCCCTATGTGGCGGCGCTATGTACTCCCCTGGGTTCTTTCCCAAGGGTTACTTGTGCAAACCCTTCAACCACGGCTACGACGTCGTACGAGCACTTGCCGCCCGCTATGGCTTCGATCCGGTCACGACCCCATGGAACAAGATGACGTCACAGGCGCAGCACGCCTTTCTGTTTGGCGACCCGGAGCCAATGATGGTCACTTTCCGCAGCCGGTCCCGGACGAGCAGGCAGGAGACGACCTTCCCAGGCTTCTATGGCTGGATTCGGGATTGGGATGTCGGCGGGACGTACACGGACTCCCAGACCTGTCCCGCCTGTCAGGGCGCTCGGCTGCGTCCCGAGTACCTGGCCGTCACATTGGAAGGACACAACATTCACGCACTAAGCGAAATGGACCTGCGCAAGCTGGCCCAGGTCCTACATCAGGTCTCCCCTTCGCTGGGGGGAAAACCTGTCCCGAGTTCGTCGAAAGAGGCTGGGCCAGGGCTCAACCTGGCGCTCGCAAGTCTCCGCACCATCCAGCGCCGACTCCGCTTCCTCCTCCAGGTTGGTCTGGGGTACCTCCACCTGAATCGCGTGTCCGCCACCCTGTCGGCCGGCGAGGCCCAGCGTATCAAGCTGGCCGGGCTGCTGGGCAGCGGGCTGACATCTCTCACCATCCTGCTCGATGAGCCCTCCCGAGGGCTCCACCCCTCCGAGGTGGACGCCTTGCTCAAAGCCCTGCTGGAGCTGCGCAACGAGGGGAATACGGTGATCGTGGTCGAGCACGATCCGGTGCTGGTGCGCGCCGCCGACCATCTGATCGATATGGGACCTGGAGCCGGAGTCGCCGGAGGCCAAGTCGTCGCCCAGGGAAAGCCAGCCGAGGTGGCCCAGGCCGGCACCATCACCGCGCGCTGGTTGCGCGGTGAGCGTCGTTGTGGCCCATCCAGGCCCCGTCGTGAACCACGTGGTTGGCTCACCATCCAAGGCGCTCGCGCCCACAACCTGCGTGGCGAGGATGTCCGCCTGCCCTTGGGCGTGCTGCTCGGCGTGTGCGGCGTCTCAGGCTCCGGGAAGAGCACGCTGCTGATCGATACGTTAGGTCGCGCGCTGGCCCCCAAGAAACAGACCACATCGGTCGCCTACGAGCCCATTGAGCCTGGTGAGCACGACGGTATCAAAGGGGCGCCCTCCCGCGTGATCCTGGTCGATCAGACCCGGCGCGGTGTGCGCAGCCCGGCCAATTTCCTTGGGCTCAACCAAGTGCTGCACGCGCTGTACGCCGCCAGTGAGGACGCCCAGGCCCTCGGTCTGGACGAAAAGCAATTGGGTCAACGATGCTCGGTGTGTCGGGGCAGTGGATCGCTCAGGATAGAGATGGGCTTCCTCCCCGACGTCCACACGCCATGCGAGACCTGTCGGGGGACTGGCTACCGGCCCGAGGCGTGGGAGG
Organism: uncultured Anaerolineales bacterium; assembly: GCA_964444825.1. GTDB lineage: Bacteria > Chloroflexota > Anaerolineae > B4-G1 > B4-G1 > CAYUIS01. The sequence goes on from CAYUIS010000141.1 coordinate 6,551, forward strand.
TCCGGCTCCGGGGCGTGGCCTTGCCCGACCTGTTCTCCCTCACGATCGACCAGGTGGTCGAGGTGTTCGGCGACCAGGACCGGATCGCCCGTCCCCTGGCCGCCGCGCAAGATGCCGGACTGGGCTATCTCGTCCTGCGCCAACCAGGGGTTGCCCTCTCCGGCGGCGAGGCCCAGCGACTCAAGATCGCGAAGGAGCTGTGTCGCGACGCCTCCTCCGGGACGCTCTACGTCCTCGACGAGCCCACCGTGGGCCAGCACCTGGAGGACGTAGCGCGCCTGAGCGGCGTGCTCCATCGCCTGGTGGAACAAGGTCATACCGTGGTGGTCATCGAGCACCACCCGCACCTCCTGGCCACCTGCGATTGGTTGGTCGAACTCGGTCCCGGAGGCGGGCCAGATGGCGGTCGGATCATCGCGGCTGGCACACCCGAGGCCGTAGCGGCGGGCGATACCCCCACCGCCCCCTACCTGCGCGAGGTCCTGGAGGCTGCACGGTGACCTGGGCCGCCCTCCTCCTCGCCGCCCCCTCGCCCTGCCTGCGTATGCTCGTCCTAAACGAGCTCCTCGGCCGGACCGACGACGACCCGGAGATGCGCGAACTGGCTGAATTGCGAGCGCAAGACCCCCTCGTCGTCGACCTGCTGGCCTGGCAGCAGCAGGATGGCTCCTGGGAACGGGTGGATCAAGTGTCGCAGCTCAGCGCCACCCGGGCGACCGCCCTGGCGCTTTCGCGGCTGGGCTACCTGGGGTTCAGCCCGGATCACCCGGCGGTGAGGCGGGGAGCCGAGTATCTCTTCTCCCTTCAGCAACCGGATGGCTCTTGGGCGCTGGAAGAGACCCGCTCAGGCGTGATCGACGGTCACCTGATAGCCGAACCCGGCGAGGGCTATTCGATGATCCCGCTGCAGACCTCCCTGCCCCTGCAGGGCCTGGCCGCTTGCGGGTACGCCACCGATCCCAGGGTAGAGCGCGCCTACGAGTGGCTACTGGCCCAGCGACTGCCGGACGGCGCGTGGCCCACGGGAATCGCCTCCGGGAACTATGGCACCGTGGGCGGCTACCGGCGCCTGGCCCACTCCCGCTGGGGGTGCCGCTCCAACACCACCGGGGCTTTGATCTGCCTGGCCCACCACCCCGACCGGCGCATCAGCCCTGAGGCGCGCCGCGGCCTCGAACTGCTCCTTGGGCGCGAGACCCGGGAGACCCATCCCCTCGGTTTTGAGGTCGCCCGGCTGATTGGCCTGGAGCGGGCGCGCGGGTTCCTCACCTACTATGCCCGCTTCGACCTGGCTCTCGTCCTCGACCTGTGTTGGCGGGTCAACGCCACACTGGACGACGACCGAGTAGCCAACTTGGCGTCGTTCATACAGGGATTGCAGGGACCCTACGGGCTGTGGGAATATGCCCCCCGCCCCCAGGCTTCCCGCTGGGTGACCTTCGACCTGCTGCGCTCCCTCGCCCGACTGGATGAGACCGGCGACTGGCTCAGCCTTGAACCCCGCACCCCCTTCCGCGCCTATCCACAGCGCGCGAGGAGATACTGATCCTATTGTCGCTTCACCGATGGCTAACACAACCCGCAGACTAGCACAGGAGATTCACGACCAATGATAGAATGTACCGTAGGCGTCATCCACGCCCCCAGCGGCATCCTCTTTTTCAAGAACCGCGACCTGGCGGCCAAGTACCTGCTTGACCGGACCACCACCTGGATCTCCACCCCTGACGTGCACGCCTTAAGGGGCACGGACCTACAGACGGGCTCCGGCGCAGGTGTGTCCATCGGTGTCAGCCGGCAGGGCTTGTGCGTGGCCAACACCCACGTTCTCTCGACGCCGGACGCGACCTACGATCTGCTGTGCGAGCGCCTGCTGCACGACGCCCGGAAACCGGACGACGTTCAGACGCTCGTGGCAGGCTATATGGCCCAGCACACGGTGCAGGGAGGCCGGATTCTGGTCTCGTCGCCCCACTGGACGTTCCTCGTCGAGGTGTTGGGGAACGAGTTTGAGATAGAAGAGATCGAGGGCAACTGTGTCATCACGAACAGCTTTTCCCTCCTCCCCCACCTAGTGGAGAGACCCGCCATCCGAGAACAGAGCTCGGAGACACGCCTTCAGGTAGCGACCAGAATGATCGGGGCCATTAACAGTACAGGGGCGCTCAAGTCGATGCTGCGCTCCCACCTGCCGGAGAAAGGGGAGCTATCCATCTGCAACCATCGGCAGGATGGCGGCGGGACCGAGAGCAGCCACATCATCCAGGTTCAGGGAAGCGCGATCAGTTGGTCATCTCTGATCGGGTTCCCTTGCGAGAACGATTATCGCACAGTACACTTGTTTCAAAACAAGACCTGACAGGATTCAGAAGCCCGTCAGGTCAAAGCACAGCGCCCAATGCAAGCACTAAAGGAACTTCCACCCGGCTACGACCTCCACGCCACGCTTGACCTAGCCGAGAACAAACTGGCGGCTATTGGCGTCAACGTCCTTGGCGTCGGGTTCCTGTTTCTCTTTGGCTGGCTGGCCCTTTCGTTCTCATCTGCGGTCCGCGCAGATATCGAATACGCGACGCTTACAGCCTTCGCCTGGCTGCAAGCGGTTGGCTCGCTGGCCGCCGTCCTGATCGTCGCCGCGATCGAGCTAGTAATGGTCCTCCTGCACGAGGCAGTACACGGCGCGTTTTTCTGGATCTTTACCCGGCAGCGCCCTGTGTTTGGCCTCAAGCTCCCCTACGCCGCCTACGCTGCAGCCCCGGATTGGTTCCTGCCGCGCAACCAGCACCTGGCGGTCGGGCTCGGGCCCTTTGTGCTGATTACGGTTGCGGGGATGATCCTCCTGCCCATCATCCCCGCTCCAGCGGTCCTGGCGCTGCTCTTGATCGTCGTCAGCAACGCCGCCGGTGCTGTTGGCGACTTGTTGATGATCGCGTGGCTGCTCCGGCACCCGAGCGAGTCCCTGGTCCGCGATACTGGTTCCGCGATATCCGTCTACCGGTCCACCTGAACCTGGCGACCGATTTGCTCCATCTCAAAGATCACATGCCTGAACCAGTCGCCGCACCCGGTTGCGATCGCCAACATGTCCTCCGCTACGTAACCGAGGTAGCCTGACCATGGCGCACCTCGTCCAGCGTCGCCTGAGGTGGCTGCTCGGCCGACTCTTCGACCCGCCGGTTGAGCAACACAAAGGCCCCGGCGGCGAGCGTTCCCAAAACCCCGGCCGCGTACCACACCAAACGGGGATCGGCGTTGTCCATCACCAATCCAGCCAGGAGCGTTCCCACAGCCTGAGGGACAACCCAACTAAATCCAAACACCGCCATGTAGCGCCCCCGTTTATCTTCCGGCGCGATTCGAGCTACCAGCGCCTGCGCCGTAGGCATAACGATCATCTCTCCCACGGTTATGATGAACATGGCGACCATAAAGGGGATGTACGCTGCAAACACACCGTACATCGCAAAGCCAACGGCGTACAGCAGTGTACCCAGCGCCATCATGAACATCGGGCGATATCGTTCGATCCGACGGGCGATGGGAATCTGGAGCAGGACGACGGCACTTGCGTTCATGCTCATCAGATAACCATAGGCCTGCTCAGCAAACCCGTGGGTGTCCCGCAGGTAGACGCCCAACGTGCTGTACAACTGCATATAGCCGATCGTCCACAGGATGCAAGCCCCGACAAAGAGCACAAACGTGCTGTCTTTCAGGACGGTCCAGTAGCCCGCAAAGGTCTGGGCCATCGTTTCCTTCCGCTCCCCCTGTTGAGGCGTGGGCATCGTCTCCCTGATTGCCACCAACACGATACCGGCTGTGATCGTACTGGCGACGGCGTCCGAGATGAATAGCGGCATATAGGAGCGCACCGCCATCAGCCCACCGATCACCGGCCCCATGACCCACGACATATTGGCCACCACGCGAAAGACGCCGAATCCCCCGGCCCTCTTCTCCTCCGGGAGCAGATCGGCCACCATCGCCTGATGCGCCGGGAAACCAACGCTGGCGAACAGTCCCACGAAGACCACCACCGCAAAGAACATCTCAAACGAGCCGACCCTGCCCATCGCCAGGCTGCTCAACCCGCTGACAAAGAGCCCAAAGATGATCATTCCCTTGCGTCCCAGGCGATCGCTCAGCGCGCCGCCGATCATGGTCCCCACCGTGTTCGCCACCGACATCAACCCAAAGAGCACACCAACTTCTGTCATCCCCACGTCAAATCTCTTTGTGGCATACAGCATCAAGAACGGATTCAGGATCGTCCAGCCGAGCGTGTCGATGAACATACCGGCCACGAGGATCCAGAACTGACGCGGGTAATCGTAGTATATTTCGCGCACCCGTCCAAGTGGTTTCAAGCCAAACATCAGCCTCACCCTCTCTTGTCTCTCACACAGAACCCGTCTATGCCCCTTGATCCAAACCAAGCTGACCCGTTTGGACGATAGCCTATGCAGTTCCCTCGTCCGCCTCGTCCATTTTGCGGAGCCCATTCCTCAACCGCATCAGCAGGTTGTCCAGTTGGTTCCTCTCGTTTACATCCAGACATACCCAGGGGGCGGAAAAGACACGATCCGTAGCATCCTCTGCGTCCTGACGCACGCCATTCCCCTTTTCCGTGAGCCGGTACCCATCCGCCGTCCTCTCCGCCCAGCCGCGCCCCACCAGATCCTCCAGGGCCTCCGCATACACCTCGGCCGAGTAGCCCCGGAAGGGAAGTTTCTCGGCTAGCTCCTCGGCGGTGCTGGCATCGCCCCGCCAGATGAAGGTGAACGCCTCCCAGGCCTGACCGCTCACGTCGTAGGGCTGCCAGGCCGCCAGGTGCGCGTCGTCGCGGAAACCGCCCAGATCGTCCATTCGCTGGTCGATCCTGGCCAGCGGCGGGTATTCCTGGCTGGGGTGCCCTCGGCGCGTCGTTGTGATAGCCCACTTGCTGGCCGGTTCCAGAGCCTCCAGACTGGCCTCGACCACTTTTTCCAGCAATCCCTCCACCCGCTCCAGGTCCTCCGCCGACAGGACGTCCAGCTCGCCAAGTCGCCGGTAGAAAGCGTCCTCCGACTCGTGCAGTGCCTTGCGCCCCTGCTCCGTGAGCGCGTATTCCCCATTACCCTGGGCACTCAGCATTCCCGCCTCAGCCACCCCGCTCAGAAGGGTCTCGACATAGACCGGATTGCTGTAGGGGGTACGGATGCCGAGACGCACGTTCGAGATCAGGTCAGGCTCCAACCTCCGGGCCGAGAGCACCATAAAAAAGTACCCCAGTGTATCCAGGCCGTGTTTCTCGAACATAGGGGTCACGACCGCCTGCGCCACGGCGAAGATAGCCTGCGACACATCCGTGGCCAGCCCCCATAGTCGCTTCACGACGGCGGCCTGGATACCCTCTTTCGCCCGCGTCAGCAGGTCCGAGAGCTGCACCAGCTCCTCCTCGCTCAGGACCGACCAACCGACAAAAAAGTGACGGTCTGTCTCCTCCTCGGCCTCTTCCCGTACCCGATTCCCCTCTTCGGTCAGCCTGTAGGTCCCCGCCTCCTCGATCACCCACCCACGCGCCACCAACTCCTGGAGCGCTGCCGCATACTCCTCAGCCGTGTGGCCCCGGGGCTCTAGCTGCTCGGCCAATTCCTCTACGGTGCTAGCCTGATCGCGCCAGATAAAGGTGAATGCCTCCCAGGCGTGACCACTGACGCCGAAGGACTTCCAGGCCGCCAGGTGCGCGTCGTCGCGATAGCGGACCAGATCCGTCAGATACTGGTCGGTCCTGACCGACCCGAGCCCATTATCGCCGGGGTCGGTCCAGCGACTTGTCATCATCGACCACTTTCCCGCTGGTTCCGGCGCTGCCAACGTCGCCTCGACCAACCGGTGGAGCAAGCTGTTGAGCTGTGCCATCTCGTCACCCGGCAGGGGGTTCAATTCCGCCAGGCCTCGATGTGCGGTCTCAAACACGCCTTCGACGCCCTCGCGCCCCAGGTCGGTCAGCCGGTAGACGTCCTCCCCTACCCGCTCAAGCAGTTCCAGCCCAGCCAGTGTCTCCAACCTCTCCGCGAAGGACGCTTGCGCTGTGTAAGGAAACATGGCGTGATAGCGCTCGACCGTGAACGGCGCCGGATCGCTACCTCGCGCCAGGGCCAGGCCGAACCAGGTGTCGAGAGCCGCACCCGTACCCAGGATAGCCTCTCGCATCTCGTATTGATAGAAGGGAGCGAAGGACCGCATCATCTCCTCCGCCATCGACCATAGTTCTCTCTTGTCTGTCATTCTGCTCTCCTTTTCCTTTTCCCTTGACTATTTGCCCAACAAGAACGCAGAGATGGCGCGCCAGGTGTCTTTGACCCGCTCCGGGTTCAGGGTATAACACTTGGCTCCCTCACAACGCCGCTCGCGGAGATAGCCCGTGGCGCTGAGTTGCTTCAAGTGTCGCGAGGCTGCCGACTGGCTCAGATCCAGCCGGGCCATGATCTCCTGAGAACGCAACTCCCCCTCCTCCGAGACCAGCTTCAGAACTCGCAGGCGGGTGTCGTCCGCCAGGGCGTTGAGCCGCACCAGAATCTCCGCCCGATTAAGATCGGGCGCGTGCACCTGCGTTCCTTCGGGAATGCGAGCACCGAACAGCACCCACAATACATCCCCGGCCCTGAACTTGAATACATATGGACCAAGATGCGTGCACGGAACAAAGACCAGCCGCTGAGTATCCACAAAGGCGGTTTCCCAGAGCTCGTGTTCCTCTTTATCGAGATCACGCCCCAATACCAGTTGAGCTGCCTCCAACCTCGACAGCTCGCTGAGGTCGAGTTGCTGGAAGGCATCCACCGATGTCTGGAGCAAGGGCAGCACCCGCTCCCATTCAGAGGCCAGAATCTCGTTCCACATGCTCCGAAAGTGGGTCACGATCAGCGCCTGCAAGGCCGGTGGATCGTTGAGGTATCCGTGAGCCTCGGTCTCGATCGCAACGTCGATATGATCCTCTGAAAACCGTTCCCCGAGAAACTCTAGGAAGCGGTTCACATCTGCCAACAGGGGCGCTGTGTCTATCGCCACCCGCCGATTGATCGGGTCCGGCGGTGCACAGCATTCCCCGTCCTTCCGAATCTGGGCATACGCATTCAAGACCCGGTCTCGTAGAATGGTCGGATCCAGGGCTGCCAGGTGATCGACGTAGGCCGGGAAACTGGCAAAGCTCCGCTCCGGCACGATGGCATAATACACGCCGTTCGTGACCAAGCTGTTGACATGTCGCTGCTCTGGCGTCAACGCCGCGGCCGTACGGGTGACCCACTCGTCGAGACCGGAAAGCCGATCAAGCTTGAACAGCAACAGCAGGCTCGTCAGACTGCTGAGAGCTGGCTCCAAGGCCACGCTGATCGGTGACGCTGGCGGACGGGCGATAAGATCTGGTTCAGGGGCAGGCATCTGCTTTGTACCTCCACATTGGCGTTTCACCCGGTTATGTGAGTTACCCGCTTATCCGGGTACTACACATATTATATCAGACAAGCCTGGGTTTGTCAAGGGGGTTTCGAAAGAAGCACATTTTTCACAAAAAGATCGGAAACCAGGTTTTTTCGCCGATAAGCACGGTGGTTATGA
>CAYUIS010000142.1:0-11298 GCA_964444825.1 uncultured Anaerolineales bacterium
CAAGCGGCAGCAGGTCGAGGCGATGGAACACGCCCAACCGGTCATCCTTGAAGTTGCAGCCGAGTTCAACAAAAGGTTCAAGCGTGACTATGGCCTGTTCGAGGCCTACAAGCTGGATGACGCCGAGGTGGCCGTCATCGCCGCTAATTCGACCGCTGGCACGGCCAAGGTCGTGGTGGACCAGTTGCGGGACGAGGGAATAAAAGCTGGCCTGCTAAAGCCGCGCGTTTTCCGCCCCTTCCCGGCGAAGGAGATAGCCGACGCGTTGGGCCACGTCAAGGCAGTGGCGGTGATGGACCGCTCCATCTCCTTTGGTGCGATGAACAACGCCGGTCCCCTGTTCCTGGAATTCGTGGCGGCGTTGACGCTCCACGGCGTGCAAGTGCCGATGGCCGACTACGTCTACGGCCTGGGCGGGCGCGACATCCTGCCGGGGGAAATCGAGACGGTATATCGGGATATGCTCCGCGTGATCGAGACGGGACAGGTGGAGCAACTGGTAACGTACCTGAGTGTGCGGGAGTAGGATAATGGCAACCAAGTTAACACCTAAGGAACTATCCAAGCGCCCGGAGCGACTGGCACCGGGGCACCGGTTGTGCGCGGGCTGTGGCGCTTCAATCATCGTGCGCCAGATGCTGGCGGCGATAGACGACCCGGTGGTGCTCTCTAACGCCACGGGCTGTCTAGAAGTAGCGACCACAATCTATCCCTACACGGCCTGGCGAGTGCCCTGGATCCACAACGCTTTCGAGAACGCGGCCTCGACCATCAGCGGCGTCGAGGCGGCCTACCGCAGTATGGTCCGGCAGGGCAAGATCCCGGAGCAGAACGTCAAGTTCATCGCCTTCGGCGGCGACGGCGGCACCTACGACATCGGCCTCCAGGCCCTCTCCGGCGCAGTCGAACGAGGGCATCAATTCCTCTACGTCTGCTATGACAACGGTGCCTATATGAACACCGGCATCCAGCGTTCCAGCGCCACACCTCTCGGGGCCAGCACCACTACCTCACCAGCCGGTAAGGTCATCCCTGGTAAGCAACAATCCCGCAAGGACCTGACCGCGATCATGGCCGCTCACAACATCCCCTACGTGGCCCAGGCCGCCCCCAGTCGTTGGCGAGATCTGATGCAAAAGACCCGCAAGGCGGTAGATTGCGGTGGCGCGGCATTTATGAACGTGCTCTCGTCCTGCAACCGGGGCTGGCGGCACGCGACAGATGAGACCATCGAACTCACTCAACTGGGAGTGGATACCTGCTACTGGCCTCTCTATGAAGTGGAGAACGGCGAGTGGCATCTGACCTACAAGCCGAAGGAGAAGAAACCGGTCGAGGAGTGGCTGAAGCGGCAAGGACGATTCCGCCATCTATTCCGGCCGGAGAATCGGCACATTATCGACGCACTGCAGGCCGAAACTGACCTCCGCTGGGAGCGACTGCTAAAGCTTTGCGGCGAGGCGTAGGCTTCGCTGTCCTCACCAAAAGGAGATAGGACCGCCCCGGACCCCCTCTGAACAGGGGGGCACGGGGCGGTCCGCGTTAACAGAGATTCGCGAGAACTGCAGGAGCCGCTCTCTGGAAGCCCGGCTCTTAACGCTCAGTAGTCGCTCTCAGAAGCCAAACAACCCCGGCGCCCACGGTGGCACCCAGAAGGCGCCCTGTTTCAGGACCACGGTGGCAAAGGTTGATCCCACCAAGATCAACACACCCAGCCCGATGAGGACATAATCACGAGGCTTGTACTCAAGCTTGTGAATCCAGGTGCGTTTGCCCAACCCGAAACAACGCAGATCCATGGCGTTAATGATATCCTCGCCACCAACAATGGCGTTGATGGTGACCGGGACGATGAGAGGCGCCATCTTGCGAATCTGGGCGATCAGCCCTCCCTCCAGTTTCTCCACCTCGTATCCCCGCGCTCGCTGCGAGTCAAGCGTGATGCTAAAATCCCGCCCTAGCGTGGGGACGAAGCGAAAGGCCAGATCCATCGAGATTGCGACCTTGTCCGGCAGACCTAGGCCTCGAAAAGTCACGCCGTACTCGCTGGGGTTGAAGGTAAAGGCAAGGGGAATGAACAAGATGGAAATGGAGAGCATACGCACGATCTGTGTAACTGCAAATACCAGCTTTTCCACCGAGACGTTGGGGCGTATGGTCCACCCCACCCAGGGGACGGTCCACTCTACCTGCCAGAGAATATGCTTGGTCTCCCTGAACAACGTCAATGCCTCTGCTGGCCCACCCCGTCCGGTCAGTATGGCCCCGATGCCGACAATGACGACGACCAGGATAAGCACAAAGGTCAGCACGCGGCGCACTTCTTTCCAAGTCAGCTTGCACATAAAGAAATGTGTAAGCGAGATAGCAAAGAAGAAGAGCAGAAAACGGATGTCCCAGAACTGTATGGCGGAGAACAAAATCGCCAACAGGAAAATCCAGCGCCCACGGGGATCGAGCCGTTGGATCAGTGTGTTCCGGTCTTTGTATTTCCAGGCAACCAGCATGGGGCGAGTCTCCCAGAGAGGTTGGTGGGGGGCATACCCCCACCAACCAACGAAAGCCAGCTTGGCTAACGACCCGTTCTAGCGGCTATGGCATCATAGGCCACCATCAGTATTGGCACCAGAATGACACCGTTGATGATATCCGTGACGGCAGCAGGGATAAAGTAACCACCAAAAGCTGTGGCAAAATCGATGCCGGAGGTGACGATTTCCATCAGCGAGGAGAATCCCATGCCGACCACGGCCCCTATGACACAAAACACATCCGCAATGACCAGCGATTTCGCGTCGCGGTAGCTGGTGATCATACCCTTGGCAAAGCCAGGGACCATGCCCATCAGGCCGTTGCCAATGTCCCACCAGATCCAGAAACCCCAGCCCGTGAGCGCGTCGCCGATGATATTGCCGACCAGACCGCTGATCAGACCAACCCAGGGGCCGAAAGCGATGCCAAAGAACATGGGGATACATACCGCAGGACGCAACGCGACGTTGCCGGCCGCTGGCAGCGCGAGAACGTTGGTGGCCCAGGACAGAACACCATATAGTGCCGCGCCAAGAGCCCCGTATACTACCTCACGGGTCCCGAATTCGTACCACTTTTTCTCCATTTTTGACCTCCTAATAAGATGGTGAATGACAATACTGATTCTGTACCACTCAATCTCGTCTTTCTCTCAATATTCCCCCCTTTCAGCCTCACGTCGCTGGTATGTGGGCCAGGGCTTCGGCCCGCATGAACCGTCCCGTACGGGGCAGATAATCTAGGTTGGCTTGTAAGAGAGAGGTTGGCACGATGCGGCAGCGCTGCAGTAGATCCAGATTGGTCAACACCTCGGCCGGCGGACCGTCCCCGGCAATTCGCCCCTCGTGCAGTAGGATGATCCGAGAGGCGTAACAGATGGCCAAGTCGAGATCGTGCGTGATAAAGAGAATGCTCTCAAAACCCGGCATCTGGAGAATCGAGTCCATAAAGGCCATATAGTTCCAATAATCCTGACCGGCGGTCGGCTCATCCATGACGAGGATTTTGGAATACATCGCCAGGATGGCTGCGATACTGACCCGCTTCTGTTGGCCAAAGGAGAGCGCCAGCGGCGGATAGTCCTCCAACCCTTTCAGGTTGACGATGTCAATTGCCCGAACTACCCCCTCGTCGATGGCTTCCTGAGAGTACGCCAGATTCGTGGGACCGAAGGCCAGCTCCTCTGTAACGGTCGGTGCGAAAAGCATGTGGCTAGGACTCTGGAACACGTAGCCCAACGTGTGAGCAATCTGGGCCACGCTTATGTCTCTTGTGTTGCGCCCTTCGACCCACACGCTGCCCTGGCGTGGCTTTAGCAGCCCGATGGCATGTTTGACCAGAGTGGTCTTGCCAGCCCCGTTGGGACCAAGAATGGCGACCACATCGCCCTTCCGAATGGTCAGATTGACGTCCTGGATAACCTGGGGACCATCCTCATCATACGCAAAGGAGACATCCTCGAAGGTGATGAGGGGACCACCACCATTCGATCCAATGGTCGGCTCGAAGGTTTGTTGGGGAGCCTTTCGCGCACGCTGAATGACGATGGGAGCAGGCAGCTTCACCTCTCGATAGTCTACCACCTCCATCATACCATCAAGCGGACCGTAGTAGGCGGTTTGCCCCTCCCGCATATAGAGCACCCGATCCGGATGGATGCCAAGCGCATCCTCCACCCGGTGTTCGATAAGGACGATGCTGACCCCTTCATCAGCCAGACGGCGAAAAAGGACCAAGGCCTCCTGGGCGCTAGCGGGATCGAGGCTGGCGAGAGGCTCATCGAGTAGGAGGATAGTGGGACGCATAGCCAACACCCCGGCCAGGGCAACCTTCTGCTTCTCGCCGCCCGAGAGATAAAAGGTCTCCCGATCCCGCAGGTGAATGATATCCAAATAGTCGAGCGTCTCATCTACACGCTCCAGGATCTCCTCCCGAGGCATACCCAAGTTCTCCAGTCCAAAAGCGACCTCGTTGAGCACCTGACTACCCAGGATTTGCCGCTCCGGATCCTGTAGGACGGTACCGACGGTCTGGGACAGGCGGGCCATAGTCATCTCGCTGGCATCCTGACCGTAGAGCAGGATACGTCCCTCCAGGTCCCCCCGGTAGGTACGGGGAATAAGGCCGTTGATGCAGCGAATGAGGGTCGTCTTGCCACATCCGCTGGCGCCAGCGACGAGGAGCAGTTCACCGTTCTCCAGAGTCAGCGAGGCGTCACGGAGCGCAGGTTCCGAGCGAGAATGATAACGGAAGGTGAGCCCTTCGACCATCAGCGGGACGGCGGCGTTCTGTTGCTCAGGCAAGGTTTCTCTCCCTTCTATCCCAACGTGACAACACTCACCGGCTGGAAAAGTTGCTAGGATAGCATCAAATCAGAGTTCACCAGGAATGATCCCGGCCACCACTTGACACCGCCATTCATTGTCCGTGGAATCACACCAACGGCCCAGACGCTGGAGCCCGACCAGGCAGCTCTTGAGCTGCCTCTGCGGCCTCCTCTTGCCCCTCCTCTACAGGCCAGATTCGATCTGGGTCCTCAATGTGATCTGTGAACAGGATACCATTACAATGGTCGATCTCGTGTTGAAAGACGCGGGCCAGCAACCCCTCCACCTTGATGCGCACGCGCTCCCCCCGACGGTCCAGCCCCTTGACTGTGACAGCCGAGTGGCGGGAGACCTCTCCTACCCAACCGGGCACGGAAAGACATCCCTCGATACCATCCTCCACCTCGCGGGATCTGCGCGCCAACTCGGGGTTGATGACGACGTACAACTCGCCGCTGTCTGGGTTCTGTTCGCCTTCGGACTCCGGTTCAGGCTCTGGAGGCAAGTGCACTATGATGACACGCTCGGGCGCCCCGACCTGGATGGCAGCCAAGCCGATGCCGTTGGCCATATGCATCGTCTCGACCATATCGTCGACGAGTTGTTGAATATCCGAGCCCACACGCCGGACATGGTGTGATCTCTCGCGCAGCAGTGGGTTATCGGAGAAAACGATCTGACGCACAGCCATCGATTCAAGGCTCCTGTTGCGGCACTGGAGAGTGGGGCGTAGGAGTCGTAGCCTCCCGAAGTTGATCGTAGACGGCAAACCAATCGAGTAACTCCTGTCGGTGCTGCTCGGCGGCTGTCTGAGCCTGGCTCTTTCGAAACGCCTCCATACGACGAAATACCTCGGCCTGAACGCCGCTAGGATCCTTGACCAGATCGAAGGTAAAAGCCCCGGCTCCAGCCGTCTCGATGGTCACCGATCCATAGTTCAGAAACTTGGCCAGGGTACCAGGAACCTCAAACTGGATATTCTGAATCACGCCCAGGCTGGCCTCGCGACGATCCTCGCGCAGGTAGAAGGGCAACCGTTCGACGTCGATGATGCGGGTGCACGTCACCTGGTAAATATCGTTCTGCCAGTCGTCGAATTTCCACAGCCACCAGGGAAACAAAATGACCAGCGACAAACCATAGCCAACCAGAGTCGGAGTCCATTGGGCCGGCTTGAAGAATAACAGCGCAATAGCACCGATCGTAAACCCAACAATGAGTAACGTAGGTAGAGCGACAGGCTTGATCAGAGCGATCCAGTGCTTGCGCCAGGTAATCGTATCCCCCTGTTCATCGCGCAGTGGCGGTAAGAAGTAGCTGACGACGCGCACAGGGAAAAGAAGCAGCCTGAGGATATTCCGCCGGGACTCCTCCGCTTTGGATGACGGCGGCGGCGCAGACGTCCCCTCTTCCCGGACTTGAGTGCCAAAATACTGCTGCAGGTCATCACGGATGGCGTCTCGCTCGGCGACCTTGGCTTGGGATTTGGCGCGGCGGATCTGCTCAAAGATCATTTCACGCACACCATCAGGATTTGGGATCTCCCGAAAGGCCACGTGACCACGCTCTCCAGCCGTCTCGATGATCAGATCGCCAAAGTGAAACACCTGAGCTAGCAGCCCAATCTGTGATTCCTGGATATCCTGGATGGTGTGGAGGGGCGCGTCGACCTGGCTCTCCCGTCCCAAGGGTGTGTGCTCGCGCCGCACCACACGTTTGTTCGTCACGATGTACCGATCATCCCGGTGGTCCATGAACAAGTACACGATAAAAACCAACACGACCGCGCACAAAGCCCCCCCCGCGATCAAGGGGAGCACTCCCTCAGATATGCTGGACCAATACCAACCACCGATCAGAAAGACCAAGATTGAGAAACATGGGACGACAAGACTTCGGAAGAACAACGCGTCGTGCCGATGCTCGCTGATGACGACAACTTCGCCTTCATCCAGCCACTTGAAGCGCACAAGCCCGGCCTCGCGCTTCTGCCGCACTTCCGGCCGCATCTCCAGATCGCTGAGTATATCGGGACGCTCATCAAGCAAAACATCGAACGCTTCCTTGGACAAGCTCAGCAGAGTAGCATCTTGAACCACCTCAACGCTCGCGTCGCGCGGTTCTCCCAGCAGAAGCGAGGCCTCTCCAAAAAAGTCACCCGGGCCCAGACTGGCCACCACCCGCTCGATGCCCTGAGAGTCTACGTGCCGAATGTGCAACTCTCCACTCTCAACGATGTAGGCCGTCTGGCCCGTCACTCCCTGGCGACCCACCACAGCCCCGGCCGGATGTTCCTCCTGTTTGACCAGCTTGCTGATCGCCCTGAGGTCCTCCCGTCCGAGTTGGGCAAACAGGGGGATTTCCCTGAGCTGAGTTGTCAGGTGATTGGGCATATTGACCTTCCCTGGTGGTTATTGTAGCACATTCTGACGTAAGGGGAAAGTAGTTATTTCCAAGCGTGGACAGCCCGCTATCCACTTACAGGACGGCGCGGTATGCAAACAGCGTCTCCTGCGCGGCGCGTTCCCAGGAGAAACGGGCTGCCTGATCCAGGGCGCGACGGCTCATCTCAGCCCGAAAGTCCCCGTCGGTCGCCAGTTGAATGAGCGCACCGGCCATTCCCTCGGCGTCGTCTGGAGCCAGCAGCACACCCGCGTCGCCCACGACTTCGGGCATTGAGGCAGCGTGGCTGCCGACGACTGGCGTACCACAGGCCAGCGCCTCCAGCGGCGGCAGACCGAAACCCTCGTAGCGGCTGGGGAAGATAAAGGCCACCGCCGCCCTGTAGAGGGCGGGCTTGTGAGCTTCCTCCACAAAACCCACAAAGCGCACGAACTGCTCGTCTACCCCGCAGGCATAGGCTAACCGGCGCGGATCTGGCGCAAAGGAAGAGTCCCGCTCCGGAAGCCGCCCGGCGATGACGAGCGGACACTCGGCACCAATGACAGGTCCGACCCATCGGAAGGTGCTGAGCGCTGTGGAGACGTTCTTGCGCACATCAAAGCCGCCCAGGTACAACACGTATCGCTCCGGCAGATCATAGCGCGCGCGAACTGCTTTGTCGTCAGGCCCGGGGTCTGGGGTGTAGCCTTTGCCGGCTGCCAGGTAGATGACACGCACGCGCTCGGCCGGCAGCCCCAGATGAGCGACGATGTCGCGTTTGGAGGCCTCCGAGTCGGTGAGCACCAGCGCGGCACTGTGCGCGGTTGCGCAGACGAATGAGGTGTAGAGCCGCACCAACGCCCCTCCCCGGTACTCACGCAACAGCAGCGGGATCAGATCGTGAATGGTGACGATAGTAGGAACTGAGGGCGCCCCTGGGGGTGCCCAGTAGGGCACGTGGGCTATGTCGCTCCCCAGGTGGCGACAGGCGCGAGGGAAGGAGACCTGCTCGAACCAGACCTTTCCCAGGTTGCCCGTCTTTGGTGTCAGGTTCCAGGTTTCAGATAAGAGCGCGCCTGGAGCCTGAGCCTTGAGATTGGAAACCTGAAACTGACTTCCCCTGGGCGCAACTAGCATCGCCTCCAGGTCCGGTTCCAGTGCAGCCACTTGCTCCACCAGCCGCCGCGTATACTGTCCGCTGCCGGTCGTGGCCCTGTTCCAGAACCAGGCGTTGAAGGCGATCCGCATCAGCCCCCGTACCCGTGCGGGTGCGTGCGATGCCACTCCCAAGCGTGTTCGACGATCGTCCGCAGGTCTGGGTATCTGGGTTCCCAGCCCAGCTCTCGCCGGATTCGGTCGCTGCTGGCAACCAGCGTGGCCGGGTCGCCGGCGCGGCGAGAGCCAATCTCGGCCGGGATCGGATGGGCCGTCACCTCCCGGCACGTCTCGATCACCTCTTTGACGCTGAACCCCTGCCCATTGCCCAGGTTGTATGTCCGGCTGCCCTCGTCGAGCGTTTGCAGGGCCAGGATGTGCGCCTGGGCCAGGTCGCTCACGTGGATATAGTCGCGTACGCACGTCCCGTCTCGGGTGGGGTAATCGTCGCCAAAAATGACGATCTTTTCCCGCTGGCCCAGGGCCACCTGCAAGGTCAGCGGAATCAGATGCGTTTCGGGGTCGTGATCCTCGCCCCGTTCGCCAGTGGGGGAGGCGCCAGCCGCGTTAAAATACCGCAGTGCCGCGTAGCGGAAGCCGTAGATGTGATCCAACCAGTGAAGCATCCGTTCCAGGATGTTCTTCGACTCTCCGTATGGGCTGCCAGGGACGATGCGCTCCTCCTCGTCAATCGGCAGGCGCTGCGGATCGTCAAAGAGATTGGCCGTGGAGGAGAGGATGAAGCGCCGCACGTCGTGGGCGACCGCCTCCTGCAACAGGTTAAGACCGTTGGTGACGTTTTCGCCAATGTACTTGAAGGGCCGCTTCATCGACTCGCCCACCAGCGTGTAGGAAGCGAAGTGCATCACCGCCTCGACCCCGTGGCCGTCGAACACGGCCCTGAGCGCCTCCCGATCGGCCAGATCCCCCTCGACGAAGGTGGCCTGCGGATGAACCGCCTTCCGGTGACCATAGGTGAGATTGTCCAGAACGACTACCTGCTCGCCCTGTTCGATCAGCTCCTCGGTGACGATACTTCCAATGTAGCCAGCACCGCCGGTGACCAAAATGCTCATAAACGTGGCCTCCTCGTGTCAGGTGATCTGCAGATTTTTGAAGAGGGAATTCGGTGTCGTACCCCGATTCTACGGGGTTGCCGCCCCGCCGATGTACCAATCCAGCAATCCAAGGGACCGCTCGTAACCAACGTCGTGAAAAGTCTGGAGCACGTCCCGGGGAATATGGCAAAAGATACGTTCATCCATCTGCCGTGGTGATCCCAGCACCGCCTTCACCTCGTCCACCGGCACACCCATCCGTTGAGCAAAGACCTCGGCTGTCCGCACCACGTGGCCTGGCCTCAACTGCTCGACCAGCCAGTCGCGCCATGCCTCCAGATGTTGGTCAGCGACGAAAGGCAGCCAACCCTGTGGCTGGACGTGTCGGAGCGCCACATCCATCCTGCCGTTAAGCCGCTGCTGATCTCGGCAGTCCATCCACGTACGCAGGACATTGTGCAGGAACAGCCGTTCCCGTCGGGTGTCCCATTCCCGCTCCGTAGAGACAAAGTAGGGCAAAAAGATGTCGTCCAGCCACAGCTCGTCCAGCAGCAGGTGAGCGATGTAGCCCACGATGAAGGCAGCCTGCGCTGGGGGGAGCGACCCAGCACGAGCCAGACCCGGGTGGGCAGCGAACAGCGTTTCGTGAGCCGGACGATCAGTAGTGCGCGGAAGAAAGTAAAAGTGCGTCTCGTGGCGAGCCTGCCCGCTCGTGGTCTGCACGTCTGGCGCGGTGTTGCCCAACAGGAAAGGGCCGCGCTGCTGGATCAGCAGGCGGCGAACGGTGGGCGAAAGATCATCCTTGTGCAGAATCTCCTCCGCCAGAGCCAGGTGCATAACGGGCGTTGGCATACCAGGACGTATTCTACAACGGAAAAGACAACTTGGCTAGTCGATGAGGGGGAGTATAATGGAGCACCAGCCAATATGGCGCAGTATCGTGTCTCGTGGGCAGCATCCCAACACAAGGGAGGTAACAATTGAACAGATGCCAGCGGCGCCGCTGGGTTGTCCTATCTATAACGGTGCTTCTCGTCGCGTGCCAGTCAGCTCCGTTCCAACCACAGATGTCAACTTCTGCCCCGCCGCCAACCTCTACACCACCACCCTCGCCGACTCCCGTACCCCCGTCCACTTCCACACCACCCTCCACTCCATCGCCCATCTCATGGCCGGTTCCCAGTCCCACGTCTTCACCCACAACCGTGCCCACACCTGCCTGGCCACCTCGGCTGAATCTACCCTACACACCCACCGGCGACGACGCCACGGGATACATTCGGGGACGCCTGTCCTTCCCCAGCGAGTATATCCCCCCGCTGACCATATACGCCGTCGCAACCGACGGCAGGTCCTTCTTCAGGGTGGACACGGAGCCGGTGCCCCCTGGCGAACCAGAATATGAGATAACAGAGGTCGAGCCGGGAACCTATCACGTCTACGGCTATCCCGCTGCCAGTGACGTCCCGCTGGGAGGGGCCTACTCGTACCTGGCAGCCTGCGAGGCGGGCCACTTTCCGCTGCCACCGGAGGGCTGCTGGACGGAGCCGCAGCACGACCTTGCCCCGGTCGAGGTGCGGGCCGGACAGGCCGTCGAGGAGATCAACCTTCTCGATTGGTATGGCCCTGCGCTGCCACCCCCGCCAGACGCCACCGGCGGTTGATCAAATCGGGTATGTTGCCCGGCCGACCCCAGCAACATGGCCCTCGACCCACTCGGTCGAGAACATTGCTCCCTTGCGCCTTTGAGGTATAATCATGGCACATGTGCAGGCCCTCCGCTCTCTCGTTTCACGCATCTCGTGGCCGTAATCCACTTCCTGGAGGTGTGTCGATGCAGAAAC
>CAYUIS010000142.1:11398-14042 GCA_964444825.1 uncultured Anaerolineales bacterium
GGCTGGAGTCGCTTGGAGGGTGGCGCGGCCTGGTACGGGGAGTATTTCGACAACCGCCACCTGCAAGGCTGGCCCGTGCTGATGCGCAACGACCGCGCCATCGACTTTGAGTGGGGCGACGCTAGCCCCGACCCCGCCGTCCCCGCCGATAATTTCTCCGTCCGCTGGACGCGCACGTTGGGCTTTGATGCCGGCACCTATCGCTTCCTCACCAGCACCGACGATGGCGCCCGCGTCTGGGTCGATGGCGCGCTGATCGTCGACGCCTGGGCGGACCAGAAACAGCTCAATACCCACACCGGCGAGGTCTACCTGGCGGCCGGTCAGCACACGGTCACCATCGAATACTATGAGCACGGCGGCGGGGCCAGCGCCCACGTGTGGTGGCAGCCCCGCGACACCTTTGCCGCCTGGCACGGCGAGTACTTTGACAACCGCGATTTTGTCGGCGGGCCGGTGTTGGTGCGCGGTGACGCCGCCAACTGTCAGTCTGTCGGTATCTGTTTCGACTGGGGCGTGGGCCCGCCGGCCGACTGGATGCCAGACGACAACTTTGCCGCACGTTGGACACGTACGGTCGACTTTGAACCCGGCTACTACCGCTTTGTGGTTCAGGCCGACGACGGCGTGCGGCTGTGGCTCGATCAGTCGATCATCATTGACCAATGGCAGGATATGGACTATGAGCTCCACTACGTGGACGGCACCTACCTGGAGGGACCGCACGACATCAAGTTGGAGTACTATGAGCGCGGCGGCCACGCCCGTGTGCGGTTCTGGTGGGAACGGGGCACCGACGACAATGCTCCCCCCACGGCTCTGCCTGCCGAAACAGGGCCAGCAACCGTGGGCCCGGCGACTGCTGGCCCTGAGGTGGCCCAGGCCGAGGATCCCTGGGTGGCCTCCTACTATGCCAACACCGAGCTGAGCGGCCGGCCGGTGCTCTCGCGCATCGAGACCTCCTTAAGCCACACCTGGGGCTGGGGTTCACCCGCTGACGTCGTGCCCCGCAACGAATTCTCCGCTCAATGGCGACAGTCCCTCGTTTTCGAAGGAGGCACCTACCGCTTCACCACCCACACTGACGACGGCGTGCGGCTATGGGTCGACGACCAACTGCTGATAGACTCCTGGCGTCCCATGCAGGGCTATCGCAGCGCCACGATCCGATTGAGCCCGGGAACCCACGACGTCAAGATGGCGTACTATGAGCGCACTGGGATAGCCTTTGCCCGGCTCAGTTGGCTGCGGATTGGTCCCTGAACCCGCATAACGACGCGCGAGGTGTCTTGCCCTAATTCCGAACTCCGAATTCGCAATCCGCAAGGTACCCCCTTGCCAGAATCCCCATGTTGCGGTAGACTCCGGCGGCGGCCGGCCACACGTCCAGGTCGCCCGTGAGGAGACACTATGCCGCCACGCGTCGCACTCGCAACCGGAATCGTCCTGCTCATCGTCCTCCTGGGCGCACTATTGATCGCCTGTACCTCGATCCTGATCCCGCTGCCTCCGCCCACACCGACCGCCACGTCCACGTCTACGCCCACCCTCACCCCATCACCGACAGCGACTCCCACGTCCACCCCCACATCCACGCCAACCGCCACCCCGACGAACACACCAACCAACACCCCCACGCCCACGAACACCCCTTCTCCAACGCCTACCGACACCCCGACACCCATACCCACCGATACTCCCGTGCCCCCACCCCCTGCGATTCCCTCCCCACTGCCTCCCGCCGAGGGCAACCCCAGTGCAGAGTTCACCCCTCCACCGGACTGTGGTGCCAACCCGGTCCTGCCTCCCTCGGCCATCGCCGGGAAGCGGCTGGTGGCCTACTATGGTGTCCCCACCGGCCCCGGCCTGGGCATCTTGGGCGCGTATGACACGCAGACTATGCTGGGGATTCTGCGGGCGCAGGCCGCCGAATATCAGCAGTTGGACCCGTGCGTTGAGGTCATCCCAGTCTTTCACACCGTCGTGACCATCGCCGATGCCCATCCTGGCGGCGATGGCGACTATAGTCACCGCCTAACCCCCGACACGCTGCGCTGGTGGCTTGATACCGCCGCCGCCGAGGGAGCGTGGGTGATACTCGATATCCAGCCAGGTCACAGCCCGCTGATGGCCGAGCTGAGCGTATTCGAGCCCTACTTACTGGAGCCAAACGTCCACCTGGCCATCGATCCGGAGTTTATGATGGACGAGGGTCAGATCCCCGGAACGAACCTGGGACACACCGACGGAGAGACGATCAACGCGGCTCAGGCGTGGCTCAACGGAATCGCTGAACGCGT
The DNA here is from genome assembly GCA_964444825.1 of uncultured Anaerolineales bacterium. Classification (GTDB taxonomy): domain Bacteria; phylum Chloroflexota; class Anaerolineae; order B4-G1; family B4-G1; genus CAYUIS01. The sequence goes on from CAYUIS010000142.1 coordinate 13,699, forward strand.
CGGCCAGCCCAAGATCCTGATCGTCCACCAGTTTGAGAATCGTATGATGGCGAACAAGGATGTGATCCAGGACTATCCGCTGGTCAACCTGGTGTGGAACGCGGACGGTTTTGGCGGTCCCGGCGCCAAGATCGGGGACTATAACCAGTACCGCCACGAGGGCGGCTTTGAATACGGCGGCATCAAGCTGTTCTACAACTATGACACGCCCGTGATGACACCGGCGCAGGTGATGGCCCTAGATCCTCCGCCCGCCTTTATCGTCTACCAGTGAGCTACCCACCTCTAGAGAGGGTGGGCTTCTGGCTTCGGCGAGACAGCCTGAATGGGCAATACCAACTCAG
>CAYUIS010000143.1:0-13890 GCA_964444825.1 uncultured Anaerolineales bacterium
CCTATTCGTGAGATTCGTGATCAGGTTGACTCACTTCGGCTTCTGCGAATGTTCATTATGTTGTTGACCATTACAGTTTGGACAAAGTATCCAGGCTGTCTGCATGAGATACAAGCAGAGGTCATCCTGAGCCCGTCGGCCAGGCGCTCTCTAGCGTTGAAGGTGGTGCGGGACATCTATGATTGCCCGCTGAAAGCCAAGGTGCCGTCGTCGATAGAGGAGCGCAGTCTTGATGAGCCACGCCGTCTGGTTATGAAGCAGGCCATGCCACCACCTGGCCGGGACGAATTCGGGCAGAACGACGGTGGCCAATTGCCCATCATCGTGCTGCTGGTCGGTCTCGTCGAGGAAATCCAGCAGCGGGCCAATCGTCGAGCGGTAGGGGGAGGGCTGGATCACCAGCGGCACCTCGGGCCACCAGTGTTCCCACTTCTCGCGGATGCGTTCTCCGGCTCCTGGCTCAAACTCCACGTAGACAGCCGCCACGTCACTGGAGATTGACTGGGCATAGGTGACCGCGTCGACCATACCGCGGTGAACGCCGGAGATAGGGATGATAACCCGCGGAGACGGCGTTGGCTTGTCAAGGGGCGCCAATCCATCCAACGACAACTGTCGGGCAACCTCATGGTAGTGAGCACGGACCTGAAAGAAACCAGCTACCAATGTCGGAATCAGAAGAATAGTGATCCACGCCCCTTCGACAAACTTGCTGAAACCTACGATGAGGACAGTCATTCCCGTCGCCAAGGCGCCGATCCCATTGAGGGCTGCCTTCAGCTGCCAGCCCCTTCCTCGTTCACGCCACCAGTGGACCACCATGCCGGTCTGGGAGAGAGTGAAGGCCAGAAACACGCCTACGGCAAATAGAGGGATCAGAGCATGGGTATCACCGCCAAATGCAATGATTAACCCACCCGTCGTGACCGCTAGGAGCAAGATACCGTTGGCGAACACCAGCCGGTCCCCCAGACCGCTCAGTTGGCGGGGCAGGAAACCATCGTTTGCCAACAAAGCCGCCACCCGGGGAAAACCGGCGAAACTGGTGTTGGCTGCGACAGTCAGGATGAGCGTCGTGCTGACCTGGATTAGCAGGTAGGCCGGCCCGCGCCCCAGCAGCCCCCCGGCGAGGGCCGAGAGAATCGTCTCCTGCGGTCCGGCGACCACGGCCAGAATCTGCGTCAGCCCCACACTGCCGACGAACAGCACGGCCATCAACAGTGTCATCACCATCAATGTCCGTCTGGCGTTCTTGGCCTCGGGGGGCTGGAAGCTGGGCACGCCGTTGCTGATGGCCTCGATTCCGGTCAACGCGGTGCAGCCGGCTGAGAAGGCATGTAGCACTACAAATGCCGTGAGCGGAACGCTGGGCAGAGGGGCGGTAGTCAGTGAACCGGGTCCATCGATGAAAGCGCGTGCCGCGCCGTAAGCGAGCATAGACAGGTACGCAAACAGGAACAGGTAGACCGGGATAGCCATCACGGTGCCCGTCTCACGCAGGCCGCGCAGATTGAGCAAGGTGATGACGACCAGGAGCGAAAGTGAGACGATCACGCGATGGGGCCACAGTGCAGGGAACGCTGAAGCAATTGCCTCTACTCCAGCAGTCAGGCTCACTGCGGCCGTCAGCAGGTAGCCAATCAACAGTGCACTTGCTGCGACCAATCCCGGCACCATGCCCAGGTTATCCCGGGCTACCACGTACGACCCGCCGCCCGATGGATAGCCCTGGATAGTTTGAAAGTAGGAGAGGGCGACGAGAACCAGGAGAGCGGTAATTGCCAGTCCAATGGGCAGGGACAGTGCCAACCCGGCGCTGCCGGCGATCACCAACCCGAGATAGATCTCCTGGTTGGCGTAGGCAATGGATGAGAGTGCATCGGGCGAAAACGCAGCCAGGGCCTGCAACTTGTTCAATCGTTCGTGCGCTAACTGATGCGTAGGTAATGGAGTACCCAACAAGAGATGTTTGATTCCAGATAGCATTCAGCACCTCCATGCTTGGTCGCGTTAAGGCCAAGCCCTTCTTAGGATCGTGCCGGTCGACCTCGTTCAGGTAGGCCGGCAACGATATCATCGTGGAATGACAAGTAGACCCCATATCGCGATTGATGTCGAATTATGGTTAGCAACATGGTATCGGAGGATCAATGTTGCAGATAGTACGGCACGTCAATGATCACGCGGGCTTTGTGAGTATTTCCGCGCCGATACGTGAGGACCATCTTGATGAGCAGTGCCGTCTGGTTGTGAAGCAAGTGATGCCACCATCGGGCGGGCACAAACTCGGGCAGCACGACTACGGCTGCCCCTCGCTCTGGCTCCCGCTGGTCCATCTCGGCCAGATAGGCTAACAGCGGCCCCACAGTTGAGCGATACGGGGACTCTAGAATCACCAACGGCACATCGCGGCCCCACTCCGGCCACTTCTCGCGCACGCGGGCGGTGACCTGCCCATCCACGTCGACGACGACCGCGCACACGTCCTTCGACATTGTGCGGGCGAAGCGTAGGGCGACCAGCGTTCCCCGGTGCATGGCGGAAACGGGCACCACTACCTTGTGCCGCCTGCTGGAGGCGAGGCCTGGCCACTCTTCTGGACTCAGTCCCTCCAATGATAGTTGCTGTGCTACAGACTCGTAGTGACGCCGTATCAGGCGGAACACCCAGATGAAGCAGGGAATCATGAGGGCAACAATCCAGGCACCGTGGATGAACTTGGTGACGAGGATAACCAGCAGCACGACCCCGGTCGCCCCTGCACCTAATCCGTTGACCGTTGCTTTCCATCGCCAGCCCCGTCCGCCTTGCCTGCGCCAGTGACGTACCATCCCCGCCTGCGAGAGCGTGAAGGAGAGAAACACCCCCACCGCGTACAGCGGAATGAGTCGATGGGTTCGCCCACCAAAAAGAACAACCAGGACTGAGGCCAGGAATGCCAGTGCGATGATACCATTGGCAAAGACCAGCCGGTCTCCTAGATTAGTCAGTTGGCGGGGCAGGTAGCGATCTTGGGCCAAGATCGCTGACAGGCGTGGGAAGCCAGCAAACGAGGTGTTTGCTGCCAGGATGAGGATGAGGGTCGTCGCGACCTGTAGCGCCAGATAGAATGGCCCTTTACCGAACACCTGCCTGGCGATTTGCGACACCACCGTCTCATATTCTGCGGGGACCACGGCCAACGAGTGAGCCAGGAAGCTGATGCCCAGAAACATCGGCGCCAAGAGAGCGGCCATGGCGATGAGGGTCTTACCGGCGTTGTCTGCCTCTGGCTTCCGAAAGGCAGGGATGCCATTGCTGATGGCCTCGACGCCGGTCAGGGCAGCACAGCCGGAGGCGAAGGCCCGCAGGATCAGGAACAGGGTTAACGTCTGCGCGCCACCCTCCAGGGGTGGCACTCCCTGCCCCGAAACTGGGCTGAGGGTCCCGGCTACCAGCCGGATCAACCCAACGACGATGAGTGCAAGCGTGAGAATCACAAAGCCATAGGTAGGGATAGCGAACAGCGTGCCGGATTCCCGCACGCCGCGCAGGTTTGCCCAAGCGATGACGACGATTGCGAGCAGACACAGGCCTGAGCGGAAGGGGAACAAGGCTGGAAAGGCGGACGTGATCGCCGCTATTCCGGCCGTGACACTGACTGCAACCGTGAGCACGTAGTCGATGAGCAGGGCGGCGGCGGCGGTCAATCCAGGCCAGATGCCCAGATTGTCGTACGCCACGATATAAGCCCCACCGCCTGAAGGGTAACCGTGGATAGTCTGATTATACGAGGTGGCGACGATGGCCAACAACCCGACGATGACTAGCGAGATGGGGAGTGAGAATCCGAGGGCTGAGGTTCCAGCCATGACCAGAACCAGCAGAATCTCCTCTGTGGCGTAGGCCACGGAGGAGAGGGCGTCCGACGAGAAAATGGCCAACGCCTGGACCTTATTCAGGCGTTGGTGCACCTCCTCGGCAGTGGGCAACCGACTGCCAAAGACAAGATTACGAATACCAGCGAACATAGACTTACCTGCTCGTGCGCAAACTTTCTGAACCTGTCACGGAGCCAAGCCCTGTTTTCCTCAGAACAGATTAAACCAATACCACTATCGTTGTCCACAGTGTTGACACCGAACCCTCTGCCATTGTCCATTATCTCGATTTCGATGATGAATCAACATACTACTTGGCCACAAAGACAGGCCGTCCCGCCTTTTGAATGATCTGACAAGCCAAATCATCAAGCAAGATACGGTGCCATCCCTCGCCCCGATGAGCACCAATGACAATCAGATCGTAGTTCTGGTCTCGCGCTTCGGCCATAACCTCGTCCACTACCAGCCCGTGGCGTACCTTGGGGCGAGGGTGGACATGCAGCTCGTCAAGCATACGAATATCTCGCGACAGCAGTTCTCCCTCTGGACTGTCCTGCTGGATCAGTTCCTCTGTGCTGGCTCGCAACTGCTTGCCTACCACGCCGGGTCCAGCGCTCATTTGTGACATCACGTGCAGAACCGTAGCTTCTATCTCTCCTCCGATCAGGTCGGCTAGGCGGGCCGTATGGTTGATCAGTACCGAGCTATCCGCACCACTGTCGCACAACAGAATCCGTCGAATTGGGCCAATCTTGCCCTTGGCGACAATGACAGGGCACGGTGCGTACTCTACCACGCGCTGGGCCGTCGAACCCAGGAAGAAGCGGGTAACCCAGCCATAGTGCCGTTTATCAGCCACGATCACCAGATCGTAGTCACCCTCCTCAGCTTCCCGGACGATTTCCTCGGCTGGATGGCCCACCCGGACCCGCGTTTGCACTTCCTGAACTTGAGGGCTCAGCAGTTCACGCGCATGGGCCAGAATCGCGTTCGCCTGCGGACGCTCTCCTTCATCGCCAATCACTGTCAGGACCGTGGGGGCTCTGTCAGCGCATCGTGCAATCTCGGCACCCAGTCGCACGTCGGAGTAGGGCGGCCCGCTTGTTGCTATCAGAACACGCATAGATCCCTCTCCCTCACATTACCACCAACAACAAGGGGGCTATGAGAATAGCAATCATGAACAGGGTCAGATTTCGTTTTTTCGACGTCACCCAGCTCACAAAATCGAGTGTCACACGCTGGTATCGGTCATAGAATACGACTAGGATAACCAGGGACACAACGGCGATACTGATGATCTCAGCCAGAACGATAGCAGAAGCCCTGACGTTGTCGAGTAACACAGCTACTAGCAGGGTGTCGATGAAAGTAGTGATGTTTGCGCCCATGATGTACGGAATCACGTTCTCACGACGGACGAATCCCCGATTGCCCAAAGGCACCAGGATGCTGAGAGAGATACTGACGGACATCGAGATCAGCGTAATGGCTCCGCCCAGGATGAACATCACCCACGGTCGGTAGACTAGACGCGACATCTGCCCCATCTGGCTCTCTTTGAGGGCCATGTGTGGCAGGCAGCGGTCAAAGAGACTGAAACTCACCACAATGATGCCCAGGCCAATGGGGAATAACACCCAACTCGGCAGTAACCCGGTCAAAGCCTCAGCGAGCGGAGAGAAGATTGGGTCGATGAATGCGTGAGCTGCAATGGCCCCGCGCAACTGCGCACGATCGAGCACCCCGGCCCTCAGGAGACCTATCCCGATGCCGAATCCGGCCAGGTAAGTCGTACCGGTGACCGTCAACGAGAGAAGTCCCATGCTCAGATTGGTGGCTCGGTTTCGGCCGCGCAATACGTAGATAAAGCCGATGAAGAGGACGACAAAACTGGCACCCAGGCGGCTGCCGGTAATGGCGGCAAACGCGCCCACCTCGTCAACTACTCCTGCGTCAAAAAAGGCCAGTGCTGTCGCCGCTACGGGCGAGCCGCTCATAATGACATAAGCAGATAACCAACCAAAACCGAGCCAACTGGACAGGTCAGTTGCAACGAATCCGCTGCGCATCAGTGGTGCCAAGGTGCGCGCGCCTTCCTTCATAAGCACAATCGCCTGAATGAACAGAAACAGGCTGACAAAAAAAAGGCCGATCTTGTCCGGGCGCAGCCGGCTTAGCCAAGGAATCGCCGCCTGCGCAAGCCTGATCACTCTCGGGGCCAGCGCAGATCCTCCAGGGGCACCCGGATCTGGTTGAATCGGGGAGCTATCAGGCTGGTTCTTCGCTGCCAATCTCTTGTCCTTCGATCGGGGGATGCAGAGGATAGCTTGCCCTGAACGTCGTCCCTTCCTCGTCGGATGAGGTGAAGGTCACACATCACGAGGGAAAGACAGCGGTTACGCTTTTCGTAACCAGCTCGTAGTCAGGTCGTAACCAGCTAAACCTTGCTCGCCTCTCTATGAAGGCTCTGTGACTCACTCATAAGATCCCCGCCAGGGACGAAGACGATATCGAAATCAACATTGGGTGCCTTGATTGGTGTGGCTCCACAGAAGTGCAATCAAGCTGTCCAACTCCTCAATTCGGTTCACGGTCTGAAGAAACCAATCGTGGGTCCTGGCATCCATTTCCTCCGAGTCCCTTGCCTGTCGACCATGTATCCTTACGATCAGGTCTTCCTGGTAGTTTAGCCTGCCGGTTCCCGATCTGAGCTTGAACTTTAGTTCGAGATTGACATACGTATCGCCTGTCTGAAACAGCCGGCTTACGGTGTTCAAGATCGCCATTTTGTGCACATCCCAATGCCTGGCGATGCCGGGCAGAAGGTCATCCGTCAACCTCAGCTTGATATGAGGAGCTGTCCCAGATGGCTCTGATCGACCATCACAGTGGCCTTCGCAAATGCTGATCAGACCAAAGACCCCAAGCCCATTAAGACGCTCCAGCCAGTCATCCTCGAGGTTTTGGTCAACGCAAAAGCCACGCCACTTCCTCTCGTGATCCCTGCACTTTCTACGGGCCGTCCTCCTTGGTAGCATGTGCCATAACCTTCACGCCCGGATGATGCGCGGGCCTCGCTGCCACGCGCTCCGTTCTCCCGCACCAAGCTCGGCGTAGGGCGTCCAACGGATGTTCAACACCAACAAGCGCCCCGTCAGAACAGACGAGGCGCCAAGTCCCAATACCGTCTCCTCTATTGTGTATACGTCAGAGGAGTGATCTACTCGTCCTGCCAGTCCTCGGTGAAATCTACCTCGAAAGGATCAGCGCTGATGACCTCCAACTCCACAGCGCATCCGGGACAGGCGATGATGGCCCCCTCGCGCGGTCTATCCATCTTTATGACAGAATCGCAGTTGGGGCAGCGGGTCTTTGATATCTTTTCCACGTCATGTCCTCAATCTATTACTGATCGTCGTCGCCCCAGTCATCATCGTCCCAGTCGTCATCGTACGCAAAGTAAACATCCAGGGGATCGGTGGCGACAACCTCGAGTTCCACGTTGCATTCAGGACATTCGATCCTTGCACCGATCTTGGGGTCTTTCACCGTGATTCGCGCATCACATTCGGGACAGTGTGTGCTGGCCATTATTCGCCTCCGTTCTTCTCGTCTGGCGCAACTGTCTGGAAACTCGGAGCATATTCCTTGTTACTCGTCTTCGTCCTCCCACTCGTCCTCCGAGTCGTCGTAGTAGTCGAGCTGGAAGTCCACCTCAAAAGGCTGGGTACTTATGATCTCCAACGTTGTTTCGCATTCGCGACAGGTCACCATAGCACCTCTTCGCGGTGTCTCCACGCTGATCACGGCGTCGCAACCGGGGCAATATGCCTTAGCCATTTCCCTACCTCCATTTCGATTTTTGGATTAGGATTCCCGTCGAGTCTGGTTCCCTCTATGCCGTGCAGAGTATAGCATAGAATGGGACCCAGTGAGGTAAACGATTGGTGAGACTCTGGTAAAGACTTGGTGTACATCCCCGTTGACTTTCCAAACATCCGTGCTATCATATCCAGAGATCAAGGAGACCAGCATAGAATGCACATCATCATCTTTGCATCAACCCCTGACATTGCTCAGAAGATGCAGACTGAGATGGGTGACACGACGAATCGCTACACCGTCGCTGCGACCTGGGCAGATGTGATCTCTTTCCTCGATAAAGGCCTTCCCGATCTGGTCCTGGTCGAGCGATCCACTCTATCCCAAATGGGTCTCGCCAATCTACTCAAGCTGTCACAGACGGATCGCTGGCCCCCATTGCTCCTCGTGGGGACACCTGCTGCTGACGCTCAAGGTGGAATCGCGGTAGCTCAACGCCTCGCCCAGGAAGCGCACCATTACTATCAGATCGGAGAACTGCGCATTGACACGCGGCGGAAGCGAGCAACGATTGGCGAGCGCTGGGTCGCCTTGCCACCGATACAGTATCGCCTGCTGCTGGCCTTAGCCAAACGCGCTGGTGAAACGATCGGTTGCCAGGAGTTGTTGCAGGCGGTCTGGGGATACGATGCAGGGGAGATTGAGGCTCGCGAACTGGTCAAGGTCCACATCCGCCAGATCCGGAGGCGACTGGGATTGGATCCAGAGCAACACCACTACATCCACTCTGTGCGTGGGTTCGGCTATGTGCTTGCTCCTCCAGAAGACAGGTGAGCAGCACTCAGTGGGAGCCGCGGGTTTCTTGGCCATCTGGTTTTACTTCTACTGTACTAGGATGTAGCCTGACTTATGCTCAGGCTGGTTGCACAGAGTAGCGTTTTACCACAGTATTGATCAGTTGTGGGTAAGAGGAAGGCGAAGCTTTGGAAAGCGTTAAGCGAACTGGCCCTGTGCCACAACGAGGCCACTGCCGGCTTCTTCCTGGACTGGTGCGACCGGAATGACCTGCTGGACACCGAGGGCTCGGATAGCCACCTCTGCGGCGCCCAGCCGTCCACGGAACGCTACGTCACCGTCGGTGTCAACGGTTGACCTTTAACTGATCTCTGGCCCCGCCGTCCAGTCGTATCCGATCTGCGGGTCGTCGTGGGGGATTCGGCCCTCGTCGGTGCCGTCGTACTCGTGGGAGACGACGTAGAACACGTGGGCCGGGCCGCTCAACACGCGGTAGCCGTGGGCCACACCCGGCGGAATCTTGAGCACGATCGGCGGCTGGCCCTCCCCCATCAGCAGTTCCTGGATCTCGCCGTGGGTTGGTGAGTCCAGGCGGTTGTCGTATAGGGCCGTCTTGATGGTGCCCACAGCCACGTACCACCAGTCCGTCTGCTTCTCGTGAATGTGCCACGCCTTGGCGACGCCTTGGTAGGACATCGTGTGGCTCCACTGGGCAAAGCCCTCGGGGAATATCTCGTCGCTGCCGCGAATGATCTCGCGGAAGAAACCGCGCCCTTCTGTGTGGGTCACCAATTCCTTGATCTCGACGCCGTGGATCATTGATTGCTCCTTAGGGCCTATCCGTAGATTTGCTCAAACCCCCGTCTCGGGGGGTGTCGTTGGCCCCCGAGGACGGGGGCTAGAGCAGTTTTGGGATAGGTACTTGGTAGATTACAGTTGGACTTCCCGGAGTGGGGCGGGCATGAACAACAGAACAAAGATCACCAAGATCAGCAGCCCAAAGACAACTCGTCGTCCATCCAGCTTGCTGGCGTCGTCGAGCGGCGGTGGGTGACGCGGGTTCAGGACCATGTTCAAAAAGCCCCACATCAGCCAGAACCCACCGGCTTCGTTGCCCTGCATCAGCATCCACCCTCCCCAGCCAGCCATAGCCACGATGGCGGCCGCTCCGACCCGTTGAGCCCACCGTCCCAGGAGAGCGTAACTGATGTGTCCACCGTCAAGCTGACCCACTGGAATCAGGTTCACCATTGTCACCAGCAGGCCCGCCCACGCTGCGAAGGCGACGGAGTGTAGCCACACATCCTCCCCGTTGCTGGGCAGGATCTTGCCAAAGACCAGGTACTTGAGGCCCAGGTAGAGCAGAGAATTGCCCTCCTGCAAGACGACGTCAATGCCAGGCGGAGGAGTTCCCACACTGGAGAGGGACAGTCCCAGGACGAGCAAAGGGATGGCGACAATCAGCCCGCCCAGGGGACCGGCGACGCCGATGTCGAACAATGCCCTGCGATTGCGCATCGGTGAGCGCTGCACGATGACGGCTCCCATAGTTCCCACGATGCTGAAGGGCATAGGGATAAAGTAGGGCAGACTGACCGGCGAGCCATAGCGCCGGGCGACAAAGTAGTGACTCAACTCGTGAGCCAGCAGGATGGCCAAAAGGGTGCCCGCGAAGGGAAGCCCCAGGTGCAGGTATCTCAATGGCATAAGCGAGGTCTCTGGACTCATTGGGTCCTCGATGATTATGCCTGCATCAGATAGGCCATATCCGGCACCGATGTAGAGCACGCTCAGGAGCGTCACCGCAAACAGGGCGACGTTGATCCACACCCTGCCTGGCTTGCGCTCAAAGGCACCCTTGACGGCGATCACTTCGTGGCCGCCGTCAGGCTGGTCCTTGAGCAACGCGGTGTAACCCAGGGAGGAGAACCGCTGCGAGATAAGCTCGAAAGCGGCCTCTGTATCGCCGTGCACCTGGCCCCGGAAGGTGATCATTGCGTCTGGGGGGTGTGTAACAGTGTGGGTATCGATGCGCATGACGTCCGCCAGTTGCTGTCGCAACCGGGCGATGACCACCAACTGGTCGGTGGCTGTCGATTGTGTTCTCTCAAATCCTGATTTCTGTTGATTCATATATGTTTTATTCTCTCGCCTTTTCTGGGCTGGATTATACCCGATTAGGCCAAAACGTAAAGGGATCACGCAGGTGCGTCGAAGGCCACTCCGCAGTGGGGGCATGTGGTGTCGTGGGGGCCAACGTCGCCCTCACATTCGGAGCAGACCAATTCCAGTTCCGTGCCGCAGGCTGCGCACATCGTATCGTTTTCGCCGACGGCAGCGCCACAATCCGGGCATAGGGACTGGCCGCAAGCGGTGCATTCGGAACCACCAGGGGCGATGCTGGCGCTACAGCTCGGACAGGTAACTCTTGGCTCGAATCCGCAGCGGGGACAGGTCGTCTCTTCGGGGAGAAGCAAAAAATGGCACTCGCTACACAGTCGCGTCCCACACCCCGGACAGGGCCTCGCCGACGGCACGAACTGGGTTCTGCACACGGGGCAGGCTACCCAACGCACGAGCTGGATCCCCACACGCCGGGAAAGGTTGCGGGCCGTGGGGCGCTGCTGGTGGATCACCGGCTGTCCACAGTGAGGACACTCGTCGGGGGCATGGAAGAGACGCTCGCCACAGGTAGGGCAGCGGCGGAGGAAGACCAGCCCACAATCTGGGCACACCTCGGCTCCGGCGAGAAGCTCCATGCCGCATTCCGGGCAGGCGAAGGTCAGGGCCAGATCGCAGCCGGGGCAGCGTTCAAGATCGGCGCCCTCTTCGCCTGAATCTGCCGGCGCGCCGCAACGGGGGCACAGGAGCTGCCCGCAGGTGGCACATGCCGGGTCGCCAAGATAGACACGCGTGCCACACCGTGGGCAGGTCCGTTCGCCCGGCGGCTCCGGTTTTGATCCGGTCCTGGTGTTGTCCACCTCCTCATCGCCGATATCCTCCTCGCGGGGCGCGAACCTGGGCCCACTGTCTTGCACAAAGCCGCACTGAAGGCAGAATTTCCTCCCGGGGGCGACGTCGGCCCCACAGCGGGGGCAGTCAGGCATCGTCGGGCTCCTCTGTGCTGAACTTGCTCATTCGGTCGATCATCTTGTCCAGGTGGCTTCCTGCCCAGTAGACCCGCTGGCAGCCGGGGCAGCGGCGGAATTCGGAATGAGTTCTCAGGACGTACGGGGGCACGTGGTCGGCGATCTGGGCGGGCGAGACGGTATCCAACACGCTGTTGCAGACGGCGCAGCGGGAGAGGGGAGGTTGGGGTGGCGGGGAGAGACGCTCCTGCACCTCCCGCACCTGCTCCTCCAACACCTCGGATTCGATCAGCAAGGTGTGCAGGCCGCGGCGCTTTGATAGCTCCCGGTCCCGGGTGAGCAACACCCGTCCCTCGGCCCGGGCCCGGCGGGCAAGTTCGGCGTCACTGGCCACGTTGTCGTAGGCCGTGTCGTAGCCCAGCAACCGCAGCCACTTGGCCAGTTTGCCCAGCATACCGTCGGCCAGCAGTCTTACAGGTTTGTCGTCCATACCACTTGGCGAAAACGGCGGAGTCTGGTAAGATAAACATGCCGGATCATCATTCTACTCGAAGGGGACAAACATGGCAATCGAGACTTGGCTTCCCGCGTTGTTGGGCTACCTGATCCCGATGGGGGTGTTTCTGTTGGCCTGGGGGGGGATGGAGCCGCAGCGGGCGCGTCGGTCAACGACGGTGGGCGCGCTGGCGCTGGCGCTGGCGATCCTGGGGTATTTTGCCCTGGGCTTTGCTTTTCACCTGGGCGGCGCGGGCTTGATGGGCGATCGGCCGGGTCTGGAGGATCTGAACCACATCTTTGCCGGTGAGGGAGACCTGGCCTGGGGCCTGGCTGGCCTGGAGGGTTTCTTCCTGATGGATGAAGATTCGACCCCGGTCACATCTGAGGCATTGGCTCTGTTTGTGACGTACCTGCCGATGGTGGCGACGGCGGTGCTGCTGCCGGTGCTGAGTTTACACGGGCGGGCACGGGGCTGGCAGGTGATCGTCGCCGGGTTGATGGTGGCGGCGATTCTCCTCCCTGTGGCGGCGTGTTGGGCCTGGGGTGGGGGCTGGCTCTCCAGACTGGGCCTGGCGTCCACGCTGGAACGAGGACACGGGTTTGTGGATCACTCGGGTTCCGTCGTGGTCTACCTGCTGAGTGGGATGGTTGCGCTGGGGGCCCTCGTAGGACTGGGCCAGCGGCTACCAGGCGAGAAGCCCGGGGTGGAGACAGAGATGCCCCCGGCACATTTCCCGTTGCTGGCCAACCTCGGCGCGCTGCTTTTTGGCTTGGGTTGGATCGGATGGTCGTTGGGGCTTCCGTTCCACGCCGTCGGGTCGCAGTTGAGTCTGCCTCGTATCGCAGTCAACGGGCTGTTGGCCGGGGCCGGCGCGATTCTGACCTCCCAGCTCTATTGCTGGATCACGGTCAACCACGCCGATGCGTTGATGTCGGCCCGGGGGGCCGTGGTTGGGGTTGTGGCGATCTCGGCCGGGGCGCCGTTTGTGCCCCCGTGGGCGGCGCTGGTCGTCGGCGCGCTGGCTGGTCTGTTGCTGCCGCTAGGCGTCTACGCGGTCGAGCGTGGGCTGCGCCTGCCCGATGGGACTGCTGTGGTGCCATTAGGCATCATCGGCGGCGTGTGGGGTGGGCTGTCAGTTGCCCTGTTCGCCGATGGTCGCTGGGGACAGGGTTGGAATGGCATCGGACCGGAAGAGTACCACACGATCGCTGGTCAGGGTGTGACCGGGTTTCTCCCTGCTGGGGGTTTCGTTGGCGATGGTCCGGGCCAATTGATCGCTCAACTGGTGGGGATCGGTGGTATCGGACTGTTGGCCTTTGTGATCGGCTGGCTAGTGTTATTGGTATTGAACCTGCCGTACCGCCCACCCAGGGAGCGCAGGCCGAGGGCGGAGGGAGCGGACGTGTCTGAGATTGGGCCCGAATCTGGGCCGGAAGAGGCGGAGGGCACGTCTGAACCCGAGGAGCAGAAAGAGTCAGACGAGTAGGTTAATGGGTGTGAGCTATCTGGGATGAGACCGACGCGATCTCGCATATTCAGCATTATTGGAGCACCTAATTGGATGCACCCGTGCAATCCTCGGTCTTGCTGGACCTGTTCTGCTCGTCGTCGTGTAGTGTTTTGCCTGTTGGCTGGTTTGCTGGCTCTGGCTCTGGCGGGGTCGCTGACGGCGTGCAATCCGGGCGGGCCTGGTTCTGGTGAATCGTCGCCAGGGAGCGCCCAGACCATTGAGAACAAGGGTTCAGATACCCTGGTCAACCTGGCACTGGCCTGGGCCGAGACATATATGGGTGGACATCCCGAGGTGCGTATATCCGTC
>CAYUIS010000144.1:0-13679 GCA_964444825.1 uncultured Anaerolineales bacterium
CTGTGGCTGCCGAAGGCACACCCCTGGATCTCGGGGCCGCTCGCCCCACGATGGATGGCGCTGACATTGTCGCGCCGTTTTCGTCCGCCTCTGCTTCCCTCGATCCTCTCGCTGTGCAGCAAGCCCCCAGTCTGCTGTACAGCACGTTCCTGGGCGGGAGCGATGACGACACTGCCAGTGGCATTTCGGTAGACTGGGAAGGGTATGCGCTTGTCACTGGCAATGCCCCTTCCTTCGACTTTCCCACCACGTCAGGGGTCGTTGACCCCACCTTTAACGGTGGTACCGACGTCTATGTGGCCCGACTGAACCCCAGCGGCAGTGGGCTGGTCTTTGCCACCTATATTGGGGGCGCTGGCTACGACAGGTACACAAAACTGGTTGGAGACTCTGAGGTTGGCGCATACGTGGCTGGCCGGACCGACTCTACCGACTTTCCCACCACGGCAGGGGCCTTCGACACGAGTTATGGTGGCGGCACATGTGTCAACTCATTAGATCAAACTTATGCCTGTCCCGACGGCTTTGTCTTCAATCTGGAAACCGATGGCAGCGCCCTGCTATACAGCACCTATCTGGGTGGTCCCAACTTTGACACGGCTCAGAGCGTGGCCACCGACGGTTATGCCATATACGTGGCCGGTGGCGCGGGAGAGGGCTTCCCCACCTTGGCAGGCGTCGACGACACCTTTAACGGCTGCGACCCCATCATTGATGATCATCGACCGTGGTGTGACGTGTTTGTACTCAAACTCGACCCAGTCGGCAGCGGAACGGGCGACCTGATCTATTCCACCTATCTCGGTGGGACCTACAGCGAGTGGGCCAACGACATCGTTGTGGATTTCTCTGGCTCGGCCTTTGTCATCGGCGTGACTGAATCGAGCAATTTCCCCTTCACTACTGGTGCAATTGACACCACCTTTAACGGTGACCTGGACGCCTTTGTGGCAAAGCTCGATGGCTCTGGCGCCGAACTGCTGTTCTCAACCTACTTGGGCGGTCTTGGAGTTGATTATGGGAACGGCATCCTACTCGATAGCAGTGGAGCACCAGTCATCGTCGGTGGGACCGGTTCATCCGACTTTCCAACGACACCTGGCGCCTATGACACCTCGCTGGGCGGGCCTGAGGACGCCTACGTCGCCAAGATGACGGCTGACGGCAGGTCCCTGGTCTACTCCAGTTTCCTGGGTGGCTCCTTCTACGACTGGTGCACGTGGGGTCTCGCCCTCAGCGACAACGACGAGCCCATCATTGCCGGATACACCGTCTCCCAGGATTTTCCCACCACACCCAGCGGACTTGATCACACCTGCGGAACCGACGGCGCCTGCAACGACGATGGCACATATGTCTACTGGGACGCCTTTGCGGCCAAGCTGAACTCGGCAGGCAGCGCTCTGACCTACGGCACCTACCTGGGTGGTCGCCGTTCAGACCAGGCTTCCTCCATAGATATGGACGGGGCGGGCAGCGCCTACATAGCGGGCACTACCTCCTCCCCTGACTTTCCCACAACTGCCGGAGCTCACGATCGCACGTGTGGAACCGACGGCAATTGTAACTATGACGGTAGTTACTACTACCTCGATGCCTTTGTGACCAAGCTGGGCGAGGCGATCACGGTAGACGTACGCAGCTTCCCACTCATCGCCCGCGGCACCTTCACAGCGACTGTCGAATGGCAGGTCTTTGGCGACGCCACGTGGGTCGATTCCACATACATCGTTTGGGACACGGTCTCCCACGCCATCGACAACGCGTATGCCTACGCCACCAGTCCCCAATCGGGCCCAATGGACGCCATCTACAGCGACACCTTTGTCGTACCCGCCTCGGGGTACGTCTTTTTCAAGATCTATGCCGAGGCCGGGGGGCAGACGGTCTACTCCTCACCACAACGCGTCATCGCCATCGACCCCCACGAACCCGACGACCACTACACCCAGGCGTATACCATCACTGCTGGCATAGACTATGCCTCGTTGATCGGCTCCCGGCGAGACGCCGACTGGTACAAGGTGGTCGTGACCGCCCCCCAGATGATCACCGTCAGCCTGAACAACCCCCCCCAGGACTATGACCTGATACTGTTCGCCAATCTCGAGGACGCCCAGCCGGAAGACGAGGTACTCGGCGAACTGCAGGACCCAACCGAGGTGGACGCCACCGGGCAGTTAACGGCCATTGGCCAACTGACGGCCATCGGGCAGCTCACCGCCATCGGCCAGTTGACGGCCATCGGCCAATTGACGGCCATTGGACAGCTCACCGCCATCGGCCAGTTGACGGCGATCTCGTCACAGCCCGGCACGGCGGACGAGCAGGCCGTGACCAAGATGCGGGCCCCAGGCTCGATCTACATCCTCGTCGTGCCCAGCAATGCCAGTTTCAGCCGCCTACCCTATCACCTGAGGGTTGAAGCTGGAGACCTGCCGGGCATCCCGACCTGCTACAACACCTTTGACTACGACCCTGGTCCGCCTTCCTCCGTCTACCCCACCAGCCCTGGCGCACCGAGCACGCTTTTCCTGTTCAACAAGCAGCGTTTGGACCGAGCATACGGCGTCACCGAAACCAATAAACTGGTCAACGAACTCCACAGCCTGGCCGAGAGCATCAACGGCGTCGTATACCCGGTGGAGAACAACACAGTCGTCAGCGATACCTACGGTCTGTGGGACAACGGAAATGCCTGCTCGCCAGAGGCTGCCAACGCCGTAGCAATGGCGATCAAGGAGGAGATCATCCGTCCCTACTCCACCACGCTCCAATACCTGGTTGTCGTGGGTGACGACCTGATGATGCCCTTCTATCGCGTGCCGGACAAGGCCTATATCGCCAACGAGTCGGTCTATGCTGCCCCCTCCCAGGTCGATGCGGGCACCTCAACCCACGCCTCACTCGATCTGGCCTATATCCAGACCGACGACGGTTACGCCGACTTTACGCCGCTCAAGTGGCGCGCCCGGGAGCTCTTCGTCCCCGACGTGGCTATCGGTCGCCTGGTGGAGAGTCCGGCCGAGATGGTGACCATGATCCGCGCCTACCAGGCCAGCGATCCGCTCAACGCGAGCACAGGCTACGTGGGCGGCTACGACTTTCTTAGCGACAGCGCAGAAGCCATCAGCGACACGCTCGGCAGCGCGGGCTTGAGCCTGACCACCCTCATCAGCGACACCTGGACCGCCCAGGATCTCAACGACACGTGGCTGACCAGTCCGAAAGACGTGGCCTCCGTCAACGCTCACTTTGACCATTGGCAGGCCATCCCCGCCGCAGGGCCGCTGACGCTGCTCACGGACGACGTGGTCGCCAGCACGGAGGATATGAGCGGTACGCTCAACTTCTCCATGGGTTGCCACTCGGGATTCAGCGTCCACGACACCCACGCCCAGGGCGGTTACCCGCTCGACTTTGCCCAAGCACTGGCGCAGAAAGGCGCCTGGTGGATCGGCAATACCGGCTACGGCTATGGTATGGATGACTCGGTGGCCTACACCGAGCAGTTGATGGACTTTTTCGCCCAGAGACTCACCACCGGACAAGCCGTTCCCGTGGGCGAGGCACTCCGTTGGGCCAAAAACCGCTATCTGGGTGGCGTGCCCGTCGGTGGATTCGGAACCTACGATGAAAAGGCCATGATCGAGTCCACCCTGTACGGCCTGCCGATGTATGGCATAGTACTGCCCGGACGCATACGCCAGCAGATACCGGAGAGACCACCCGTCAGCACCAGCGCTCTACCGACGGAAACCGTCTCCTTCGACCTCACCTCCTCCTTTCAGTTAGAGACTGGCTCCGAACACGGAGACTACTACTCCATCAACGGTGAGACCCAGGCCAACACGGGCCGACCGGTGCAACCCCGCACCGGCCAACTGATCCCGGACAAGTCCGGCTTTGATCTCACACCCCACGGTGCGGCGTTGATCAACGCGACCGCGGTCGTGAGCGACAGCTTTGACCCGCTCGTCACCGTTCCCGTGACCGACCTCGTTATGAGCGAGCCCAAATTCGTGGCCGAGGGTTGGTTCCCGGCCGACGTATGGGGCGTCAACCGGATAGGGGACGAGCCTCGCCTGGTAGTCGTGCCGGCTCAGTTCAAGGGGGATCAGAACGACGGCGTCCTCAGACGCTTCGAAACGCTCGAGTTCCAGGTCTACTACACCGACACGAGCAGCCTTGACTATACGGGGCCGATCGTGTGGGAGGTGGATGGCCAGACGGTTGGAACCCAGGCTGACATCTGGGTCACCACGGAGGATGCCTCTGGCGTTCAGGAAATAGTACTCGCCTTCACTCAGGACGGCCTCCAATGGCAGAGTCTGAACCTGGAACAAGTCGATCAGGACCAGTGGGAAGCACATCTCTCGGGCTTGACAGGCCCAGTGATGTACTTTGTCCAGGCCGTGGACGGCGCAGGCAACGTGACAATAACGTCGAATAAAGGGCTGTTCTTCGAACCGAGGCATCCGGTCTATATGCCGCTCATCATGCGAGGCGGCTAAGGTCTCGGTGTAACTGTCACGGACACCACTCTGCGGAGCCCAATCCAACCCCGTCTCGCGACGCGAGACGGGGTTTTCCTTGAGGCGCATAGAAGAAAAAGGAACTCCGCTTCTCAAAGCGACGCCACGCGAGGAACATCCTTAGGTGTGCATTGGCAAAATGCCTTGTCTGAGATATAATCCGGGAGAAATGGCGACTCGTCGAACTCTATGCAATACCCCGCTGGATAACGGGCCTCGGTACGGAGGTGCTAATGTCTCAGAAGGGTGACTTCCCAGCCAAGTCAGAACTGGCTGCCGCCCTGCGAGGCTATTTGCCTTCGTCACTTGAGCGACAGTGTCTCCTGGGCGACGAGATCAGAGCACCTGACGTGTGCGCACAGCACCTGGCCGCGCTCTTACACACCGTAACGACATATCTCCCCGACCAGGTGGTTGGCCCCTTGCTGAAAAACCCTCAATCCGGGAGGGTGGAGGGAAGATTCACCTACGGCACAGTGATGTTCGCCGACATCTCGGGCTTTACCGCCATGTCAGAGAAACTCTCCCAACTGGGCAAAGAGGGCGCCGAGGAGGTCACGCGGATCATCAACCTTCTTTTCACCACCTTGTTGCAGGTGTCCGACCGGTACGGCGGTGACCTGCTCAAGTTCGGCGGCGACGCCCTACTCGTCTACTTTGGCGGCGGAGATCACGCGTTCCGCGCGTGCCTGGCTGCGCTGCGCATGCAGGAGACGATGCTACAGTTCTCCAAAACATCCACCTCGCAAGGGGTGTTCCAGCTACGGATGAGCGTGGGCCTGGGCACCGGGCGGCTCTTTATGGCCAGCCTGGGATCGGAAGAGGGAATGGAGTTCGCCGTGATGGGCCGGGCAATGGGCAACATGGCTCGAGCGGAGGCCCAGGCATCGGCCGAGGAGATCTTTATCGACACGGCAACCTACCAGGCCATCGCCGAGCATGCGACGACCAAACCCACGCCTGATGGTTTCCACCAGTTGTTTGGCTTTCGGGAAGACATGCCCGACCTGAGCAGCGCGCGAGTGAACCCCGTGGACAGCCTCCCATCCCCGCCAGCAGGAGAGGACGCATATCCCTGGGTGTTGGACACAGTGCAGCGCATTCGCGCTCTGGGGCTCTTTCTGTCGCCCGGCCTGATGGACAAGATCAAGGTTGATCCAGAACGAATCGCGATCGGCGGCGAGTATCGCCCGGTGACGGTCTTTTTCGCCAACTTTTATGGCATCGACGAGATCATTGAGGAGCTGGGTGAGGAACGCACCGCCGAGATCACTGCGATCCTGAATACCCACTTTACGACGATGCGGCAGATCATCGCCAAGTACGGCGGCGTGGTCAACAAGGTGGACACCTATGCCAAAGGCCACCGCATCATGACCCTCTTTGGTGCGCCGCGGGCTCACATGGATGATCCGGAGCGGGCTGTACGGGCGGCGATGGAGATGCAGAATGCGATGGCCGCTTTCGCCGATCTGGAGACCTCTTGCGGCACATTCTCCCTCAAACAGCGTATCGGCGTCAACACCGGCCTCGTCTTTGCCGGCAACGTAGGCTCGCTGACCCACCAGGAATATTCGGTCATGGGTGATGGCGTGAACCTGGCCGCCCGGCTCATGGCAGTGGCGACCGAGGGCCAGGTGATCATCAGCCAGAGCACGGCCCGCCAGTCGGGCGACACCTTCCTACTCCACGAGCAGGAGCCGGTGCTCGTCAAGGGCAAGTCACTGCCCGTTCATAACCATGAGGTGCTAGGCCTCCAGGAGCGCCGCGTCCGCGAGCGCCGCCCGCTGATCGGGCGGGACGAGGAATGGGAAGAGCTTCACACCTTGACTGAGCTGGCGTTGGCGGGCGACATGCAGGTACTCACCCTCATTGGCGACGCCGGGCTGGGCAAATCACGCCTCGTCGACGAGTTGACGGGCCACTGGATCGAGGAACATGGGGCCCTGAGCATCAGCACCACCTGCCCCTCGTTCGGTCGCCACACACCCTATCTGCCCTGGCTGGATCTGCTTCGCTCCTTGTTCGGCTTTAATCCCGCCGATTCCGACCAGGTGAGGCTGGAAAAGATCGAAGCTCTCTTACTGGAAATAGATCCAACCTGGCGTGACTGGACGGTGCTGATCGGGCGCCTGCTGGGCATGGACGTCGAAGAGACCGACCTGATACGGGCGCTCGATGCTCAGACGCGCCAGAGAATGACCTTTAACATCGTGATCGGGCTGGTAGATCACGTTGCCAACGAGCAACCCCTCCTGTTGGCCATAGACGACCTGCAGTGGGCCGATGACACCTCCGTCGAGCTGGTCAGCCAAGTGGCACGACAGGTAACCAACCAGCCACTGTTGCTGGTGCTGGCCCATCGCCCAGAAGAGGGAATGGAGTCAACGCTCGAAGTAAGCGACCTGGCCCAGCACACTGCCTTTCAGCTAAAGGAGCTTTCACAAGAGAACAGCCTGCTCCTCCTGAATACGCTCCTGCCGACGACCCCTCAGATGCCGCAACAACTCAAGGATCTGATCCTCAAGAACGCGCAGGGTAATCCGCTCTTTATCGAGGAGGTGGCCCGCTCCCTGATCGAGAACTATTTGACTCTGGACGAGGAAACCGGGACCTATCACGCCCGGACCAACCTGGACCAGATAGAGGTGCCCGACTCGGTCAACCGGGTCATTATGAGCCGTATGGATCGCCTGGACGAGAGCGACCGCAACGTGCTCAAGGTTGCCTCGGTCATCGGCCAGCAGTTCGAACACTGGCTGTTGAGCGCCATCTACCCTTACCGTTCCGGGGAGGGCGAGCTTCGCGAACGGCTGGATGAACTCGCACTGCGGGACATCCTGGAAGGCCCTCAGCCTGAGATGGTGTACCTGTTCCGCCACATTATGACCCGCGAGGTAGCCTACGAGAGCCTCCTTTACGCCGACCGTCGCCAACTACACCGTAGCATTGGTGAATCCATCGAGACACAGCAGACGGGCCGGCTGGCTGAATACCTGGAGGTACTGGCCTATCACTTTGGTCTGGCCGAGGAGTGGAAAAAGGCACTCGACTACCACCTGGATGCCGGCCACAAAGCCCAGTCCATTTACGCTAATGAGGACGCCATCCACCACTTCCAGAGGGCCCTCAAAGCGGCGGAACGAGTGGCAGGCAGCGAAGCCAATCAACTGCTCGCCCACGTGGGGCTGAGCGAGGTATTTGACACTCTGGGCCGCTACGACGAGGCACTGACCCACATCTATCGGGCCCAAGACCTGGTGATGATCATCGGCCACGCGCCTGAGCAGGTCGCCCGGGACTTGGCTGACCTGTGCCGCCGGGCAGCCCAGGTGCACGAGAAGAGAAGCGAGTTTGACATCGCCTTCAACTGGCTGCGAGGCGGACTGATCGCGCTAGAAGGAATGCACACCGTCGAGGAGGCGCAGATCTACCTGATGGGTGTCGGCATCTATCACCGCCAGGGGAACAACGCAGAGGCACTCGATTGGTGCCAGCGCACTCTGGACATTGCAGGGCAACTGGAGAATGTAGGCGAAGAACGTCTCAAAATCCTGGCGCACACCTATTTCCTCTTGGGGTCAATCTACCTACGCTATGGCGACTGGCCTCGGGTGCTGGATGTGTGCAGAAACAGCCTGCTCATCAGCGAGCAGATTGGGGACATTGCAAAAGCAAGTCAGGCCCACCTCAACATGGGTACCGCCTACTTTGAGCAGGGGAACTGGCCCAAGGCCACCGAGCACTATCTCCAGAACCTGGAGATCAAGCGCAGGATCGGCGACGTGTACGGCCAGGCCTTTGTCACCGTCAACCTGGGTGGGGTATACCTGGATCAGGGAGACCTGGATCAGGCCATCAGGTACTATCATCAGAGTCTGGAAATGTGGGAGCAGCTTGGCTCTACCTACGTCATCGCCCTCCTCCACAATAACATGGCAGATGTAGCACTGCGACAAGGGAACCCTGACGAGGCTCTGACCATGCTGGAAAAGAGCCTGGAGATGTTCGAGCAGGTCGGCTCCGGCGACTTTTTGCCAGAGGTGTATCGCCACATGGCCGAGACCCGGCTTGACCGTGGCGAGTTGAATGAAGCCCTGAGCTGCGGCCAACGCTCCCTGAAATTGGCCCAGGAGGGGGAGATGCGCCAGGAGGAAGGCGAGACCCGCCGGGTAGTGGGCCAGATCTGTTTGGCCCGTCAGGAACTGGCCGAGGCGGAAGAGGAACTGAACGAGAGTCTCCGCATCCTGGAGGAACTGGAGAGCCACTACGAGGTCGGCAAGACGCTCTTTCAATTGGCCCGCTTGCATCGTATGCAGGGGGATCAAGCGCAGATGTGGGAAAACTTGAAAAGGGCCCTGGCGATCTTTGAGGAGCTGGGAGCCCGCCTGGACCTGGCTCAGGCTCAGGAACTATCGCCCGACTGACCTATCTCTGTTACCTGCGCCAAGACCCGGCCAGCTACACTAACCCTGAACACATTCAACGTCATACTGGACCGCTATCTCGCCACTGTATTCCATCTACCCGAATCTGCATTGTTCCTGGCAGGCAAGCCATTAGATAAACGACGCCCAGATCGACTTGTTCACCCATCCACTGTCTCAGAGTTGCAAACCTGGACCAAGACGCTTGTCCCACCTGTCGCTGAGTCCCCAACCAGCGACAGCATAACCAATAGGAGGAGACAAAGAAATGAGAAAGCGACTGCATGTGACAATCGCCGTGGCCTTGGCAAGCACAGGCATCGCCTTACTGTGGCTATTGGGCTTTCTGAACGCGTCAGCCATGGCCGCATCGGCCACTGCCGCGCCAGCAGCGCCCGAGGCCCCCAACGCCCCAGCCGCCGAACTCCAAGTCTGCCCCAGCGGATGCGCCTATTCATCCGTGCAGGCAGCCGTGGACGCGGCTAGCGCCGGCGACATTATCAAGGTCGCTTCCGCCATCTATTCTGACATCCATGCACGCGTTGCCCCCGCCGGGTACGATGGGCCAAGCATCATCACCCAGGTGGTCTATATCAGCAAGTCGGTCACAGTGCGGGGCGGCTATACGGTCGCTTTCGCCGAGCCACCCGACCCCGAGGCTAATCCGACCACGCTGGACGCCATAGGCGCAGGGCGAGTGATCTATATCACCAGCAAGATCACGCCAACCATTGAAGGATTGCGCATCACTGGCGGTGATGCCTATGGATTGGGTGGAGATGAATTTGGTCAGGATTCTGGTGGCGGGATCTATGTCGTCACCGCCACAGCCATCATCAGCAATAACCTCATATTCAACAATACCGCCGGATTCGGGTACGGTGGCGGTGCGTTTCTGTACAACAGCGATTCCACGCTCAGTGGCAACACCCTCATGTCAAACACGGCCGAACACGGGGGCGGAGGGGTAGCTCTGATGTATGGCGACGTCACGCTCGACGACAACACAGTCAGCGGCAACGACGCACCCCAGGAAGGCGCGTGCGGGGGCGGGGTAATAATCGAGAACAGCACCGCCAAACTCAACGACAACACCATCACGTCCAACAGTTCCTACGACGGGGGTGGCATATGCCTGTATGATAGCCCTGCTACACTCACCGGCAACACCGTGTACTCAAACACAGCCTCTGGTGGTGGCGGGATATATCTGTCCTTCAGTGACGCTACCCTCAGCGACAACACCATCACAGACAACCTGGCCTCGACTGAAGGCGGTGGTTTATATCTGTACGAAAGCTCCGCCACGATCCAGGGCAGTCGTATCAACTCCAATACGGCTGCCTACGGCGGGGGACTGTATCTAGCTTTCAGCAACGCCACCCTGAGCGGCAACTCTGTCATCGCCAACACCAGCAGTTCCTACGCCGGTGGTATGTACCTGTTCCGCAGCAACCCTGATCTGGCCAACACCGTGGTGGCGGACAATTGGGCCGGTTTCGCAGGCAGCGGGCTGTACATCCGTGATTCCTCTCCTCGCCTGTGGCACACCACCATCGCCCGGAACATTGGCGCTGAGGGCAGTGGGGTCTATGCTACCGGTGTGACAGGTTTCTACAGTGGCATAGCCATGACCAACACCATCCTGGTAGACCAGACGGCGGGGATCACCGGCACGGCTGGCAACACGGTCACGCTTGATACGGTGCTGTGGTATGGCAACATCGCCAACACCGGTGGGGGCCTCACTATCCTCAACACAGCAGCAGAGCACACCGGCGACCCCGCTTTCGCCCCCGACGGCTACCACCTGACGCGGAGCTCGGCCGCCATCGACTATGGTGTGGACGCCGGCATCGTCACCGACATCGACGGCGACCTCCGGCCCCAGGGTATGGTCGCGGACATCGGCGCGGACGAGCACCGTAGCGGTCTGTGTTACGTCCATGTCTCTAGCACCCCAGGCATCACCTACACCACCGTCCAGGCCGGGGTGGACGCGGCGAATCCGGGAGCGTTGGTCCAGGTAGCGGGACGCTGCGCCGGGGTGAACACCCGCGCTGGCCTCGCCCAGAACACCTACATCAGCAAGAGCATCACCCTGCAGGGCGGCTACACCACCACCAACTGGAGTACGCCCGACCCAGTTGCTCACCCCACCGTGCTCGACGGGATGGACAGGGGCCGGGTGCTCTACGTCACCGGCAGTATCAATCCGTCCATAGAGGGGCTGACCATCACCGGCGGCGATGCCGCCGGGCTCGGCGGCGGGCCTTCGACCTTTGTGGACGCCGGTGGGGGTGTGTACGTCGTCACCGCCACCGCGATCATCAGCGACAACCACATACTCGGCAACGCCGCCGCGTACGGCGGCGGGTTATATGTGGCCTCCAGCAGCAGCACCCTCGCAGAGAACACCATCACGGACAACACAGTGTCCGATGACATCGATGAGAGCAGGGGAGGCGGCGTATACCTATACTACAGTAACGGTACGCTCACCGACAATGGGATA
This sequence comes from uncultured Anaerolineales bacterium, assembly GCA_964444825.1. Taxonomy (GTDB): domain Bacteria; phylum Chloroflexota; class Anaerolineae; order B4-G1; family B4-G1; genus CAYUIS01. The sequence continues at coordinate 11,478 of CAYUIS010000144.1, forward strand.
CTCGGCAATGTGTCCATCGGCTACTATGGCCGGGCTGGCGGCGTCTATCTGGATCACAGTCCCGCCAATCTCAGCGGCAACTCTATCAGCGACAATCTGGCAGACGCCATAATGAACGACGGGCAAGGTGGCGGGTTATTCTTATCCTATAGCGATGCCACACTCAGCGACAACATCATCGGCGGCAACACAGCCTCGGGATTCTATGGTCGCAACGGTGGGGGATTGTACCTACTCTATAGCGCACCGCAGATCAAGGGGAACACCATTGTATCGAATACGGCCAACGACGACGGCGGTGGACTGTATCTGTCCTTCAGCGACGCCACGCTCAGCGAGAACCTCATCCTATCCAACACGGCCGCCGTCCAGGGCGGCGGACTGTATGTTTACCAAAGCAGCCCCGCTATGACCAACACCGTGGTGGCCGACAACCAAGCCTTTGGCCTCGGTTCGGGCATGTTCGCCTACTATGACAGCAGACCACGCCTGTGGCATACCACCATCGCCCGCAACACGGGTGGCGACGGCAGCGGGGTCTACATGGACTATAACAGCACCGTGGCCCTGACCAACACGATCCTGGCGTACCACACGGTGGGCATCAACGTCACCGCAGGCAGCACGGCTACCCTCAACGGGGTGCTCTGGTTTGGCAACACGCAGGACGTCGGCGGGACCGGCTTCACCGACGTGAATGCCGAAGTTAGCGGCGATCCCGCCTTTGACCTCGACGGATACCATGTGACGCCCGGTTCAGCCGCCATCGACCAAGGCGTAGACGCTGGGGTGACGGTCGACATAGATGGCGACCCACGCACCGACGGCTACCCCGACATCGGAGCGGACGAGTTCCAGAGCGGCATCCCAGCGTCTGTTCTCTACCATGCCAGCTTCTTGAAGAATCTTTATGGCCTCAATTCTGCCCTCCACCTGCAGAATCCCAGCAGTAGTATGACAGCTACCGTCTGTCTCGATTTCTACGGCGCTGGCCCGACGGCCGTCTACCAGACCTGCGGAGCTATCCCCGCCAGAGGAACAATGGTGACATCCGGACAGGGCGAGGTTGGGCTGCCGGACGGAGACTATGGCGTGATCGTCAGCGCCGATCATCCGGTCGAGAGCCTGGTGTCCGAGATCTGTGATAGCTGCAGCGACAAACTGGCCGTCTATCGCGGGGCAGGGCCGGAGAGTGCCAGTATGGTTCAATACTTTGGTCCCTTTTACAAAGGCGCGATGAACTCGTCGTTGATGATCTGGAACGTAAACCCAGGCGAAACAACCGTCCAGGTCAGTCTCTTCAACCCCGACGGTTCCCTGGCTCACACCTTAGTGGATACACTCCCGGCTTTTCAACGCTCTAGCTTTGTAGCGTCCGTCCTTCCGTTGCCTGACGGATTCACAGGATGGGTTATGGTTATGACCAGTCAACCGGTCGTTGGCTTGATGAGTCAATTCAGCCTGCCCGATTATGTGATCCGCGACTACCAAGGACCGTTGGGAGCAGGCGCAACCGAGCACCACCTGCCACGGGCCCTGAAAGGGGTCGACGAAGCGGGTGGCCCGCGCACCACGACCTTGTTCGTGGGGAACGTTGGCACCGCCGCCGCCGACGTGTCGGTTGAGTATTATGATACCGGCGGTACCTTGATTCACGGCAACAATTTCAACCTACCAGCAGGAAATATGTCGGTGATTGATCTTGACGACGAGGCTGCTCTGCCCGCAGGGAGCGTTTGCTCCGTCCGCCTCGCGGGTACTGAGCCGCTGGCTTTCGGCGAGTTGACGAGCTACTCTACAACTTTATCATACGCCAGCGCGGCCTATGGCACCGAAGCCGCCCTGGCCCTGAGCCTTCCCTACCTGGCGCGCGGCGGCCCAGTCCACACCGTCCTCAGCGTACAGAACGTGGGGTCGATCAGTGCAGACGCCTCCATCACCTACTATGACCACAGCGGCGCTCTGATCTTTAGCCAACCAATTGCGGTACCACCGGGCGGCTGGAACCGCTACGATATGGGAACGATGACACATTTGGGCAACTTTGAGGGCAGCGGCATCGTCTCTTCCAACGCAGATCTGAAGGTATGGGTGGATGTATATGCGCGCACCATCGACCCGGTGTACGGTGTGACGATGTCACCGGCTGCGGCTGCCCTGTCCGGCAGCCCCGGTTCCACCGTCACCTACACCCTGCGCGTG